>NZ_JAUEUE010000011.1:0-307202 GCF_032485055.1 Bradyrhizobium sp. SZCCHNRI20481 | reverse complement strand
CGACGATCGCGCCGTGCTCGTCGACCGCGCAGATCGACTGCGCCGCCGGCTCGTACACCGACACCATCACCGAGGAGCGGCTGAGCAGGTCGCCGAGCATGCGCGACAATTCCGGATTGCCGAGCGCGTCGACCAGGTGGACATGAAAGGCGCCGGACAGCCGCACCGAGGTCGCGCGATCACCGCGCCGCGCCGCCGCGTGCTCCTCTGCCAGATGCGCATCGAGCCGGGCGAGCAGGAGATCATCGACCCGCAGCACCAGCTGGCTGAGCACGCCGGCCTCGAGCACGCGATGCGCCTCATAGACCCGTCTGATATCATCGAGCGTCGGCCGCGGCACCCGCGCGCCGCGGTTCGGGATCATCTCCAGCCGCCGCTCGGCGCCGAGGCGGTGCAGCACCTTGCGGATGCGCTCGCGCGACACGCCGAAGATCGCCGCCAGCGGCGTCTCGGCGAGCTTGGTGCCGGCCTTGAGCTTGCCCTCCAGCAGCGCGCGCAGGATGGCCTGATACACCGCCTCGTCCTCGGCGGGATTGGCCTTCCCGATTCGCTGCGCTCGCATCGCCATGCTCCGTAGCTAGGCCCAAAGCCGCGGCAGGTCACCTCCAAAAAATGTGCACATTATGCTCGCGGCCGGGGAGGAGGTCGGTCGAGAAGCGGATCGAGGAAGAGCTCAGAGCAATGATCTCGTTGATGAATCCAAAAATGTGCACATTTGGCACGGCGCTTGCTGATCCTCGTGACACGTCACGCGACAGCTCACACGGGATCCTCTCATGCACCCCTTCTCCCGCCGCAGCCTCCTGAAAACCGGTGCGGCCTTCGCCGCCACCCTTGCCGCGCCCGCGCTGGTGCGCGCCGCCCCCAAAGAGATCGTGATCGGCGGCCCCGCCGGTGCCGCCAAATATTTCAACGCCGATCTGTTTCCGGTGCTGGAGAAGAAGCTCGACTGCAAGGTGCTCTACGAGGGGACGAACTCGCTGACCAATCTGCAGAAGATGCAGGCCGACAAGGCCAGCCCGAAGATCTCCGTCGTGATCATGGACGATCCGGTGATGCTGCCGGCCGCGGCCGAAGGGCTGATCACCAGGATGTCGTCGTCGGCGATTCCCAATCTCGGCAAGCTCGTCGACGACGCCGTGCACCAGGACGGGATGTGGGCCAACTACCAGAAGCCGTGGGTCGGCATCGCCTATTCCACCAGGCGCATGAAGACGGCACCTGGCAGCTGGGCCGAGCTGTGGGATGCGAAATACGACTCCAAGATCGTCGTGCCGTCGTTGTCCAACACCGAAGGATTCTGGACGCTGCTCGCCGCCGCGCATCTCGAGACCGGCAAGCCCTACAAGGAAGCGCAATACGAGATCGATGCCGGATTCAAGAAGATCAAGAGCCTGAAGGCCAATCTGCTGAACGTCTATACGAACGCACCGCAGGCCATCAATCTGCTGGAGCAGGGCGAGGCCTGGATGATCGGCGGCCAGTTCTCGGCCTATACCTTGATCCGCAAGGCCGACGGCTCGCCGGTCGATCTCGCGATCCCCAGGGATGGCGGCTTCTCGATGCCGTCGGGCATCGCCAAGGTCGCAGGCGCGCCGGCCGGCGATCTCGCCGACGCCGTGATCGACTTCTATCTCAGCCCGGATGCGCAGACCATCCTGGCCAAGACGGCCTTCATCGCACCGACCAGCAAGGCGACGCCGCTGCCGGCCGGCTATCCGGATCCGGCCTCGCTGTTCGCGCCCGACTGGGCCTTCATCGCCAAGAACCGCGCCGGCTGGGTCGATCGCTGGAGCAAGGAGATGACATGACCGCCGCGCCGCATCTCGTCATCAGCGGAGTCTCCAAGCGCTTCGGTGCGGCGACCGTGCTCGATCGCGTCGATCTCACCATCCGGCGCGGCGAGCTGGTCACCCTGCTCGGCCCGTCCGGCTGCGGCAAGACCACCTTGCTGCGTGCCATCGCCGGCCTGGCGCCACCGGACACCGGCACGGTTTCGCTCGCCGGGCGCGACGTCACCCATGTGCCGCCGCATCGACGCAATGTCGGCGTCGTGTTCCAGAGCTACGCGCTGTTTCCGCATCTCACCGTCGCCGGCAACGTTGCTTTCGGCCTGAAGGTGCGCGGCACGCCGAAGGCCGAGATCGATCGCGCGGTGGAGCGCGCGCTTTCGCTGGTCAAGCTTGGCCATCTCGGCGGCCGCCGCATCTCGGCGCTGTCGGGCGGCCAGCAGCAGCGCGTGGCGCTGGCGCGCGCGATCGCGGTCGAGCCGGACGTGCTGCTGTTCGACGAGGCGCTGTCGGCGCTCGATCGCAAGCTGCGCGAGGAGATGCAGGTCGAGCTGCGCCGTCTGCTGCAGGAGGTCAAGGCGACCGCGATCTTCGTCACCCACGACCAGGACGAGGCGCTGACCATGTCGGACCGCGTCGCGGTCATGAACAGGGGCCGCATCGAGCAGTTCGCCGAGCCGCGCGAGCTCTATGCCCGGCCTGCGAGTTTGTTCGCGCTCAACTTCGTCGGACTGTCGACGCGCATCGCGGGCCAGGTGGTCGGCGCGCATGACGGCACGGTGGACGTCGTGACGCCGGTCGGCCGTCTGTCGGCGCGCGGCGCGTTTCAGCCCGGCGCCTCGGTGATCGTGGCGACGCGGCCGGAGCAATTGCGTCTCGGCGCCGGAGACGGTGCCAACTCCGCGGCCGGACGGGTGCGCTCCGTCGTGTTTCAGGGCTCGCGGACTCTCGTGGATGTCGATGCCGGCGCCGGCGCGAGCCTGCTCGCCGAGCTGTCGGGGCGCGAGGCCGAGCTGCCGCGCGTGCACGACGAGGTCCGCTTCGCATGGCCGGTGTCGGAGACCTTCGCCTTCGCCGCCGAGGCTTGACCATGACCGACGCCGTGTTGCCAGCACCGATTGTCAAGCCCGCGCCCGATCGCGAGCGGCTCGCCGCGTTCGGCTTCGTCGCGCCATCGGCGCTGATCATCGCGCTGGTGTTCGTGCTGCCCTTGGCGCTGCTGCTCGGCGTCAGCGTGCTCGATGGCAAAGGCGGCATCACGTCGGCGAACTACACGCGGCTGCTCGGTACGCCCTATTATCTCGGAATCATCTGGAATTCGCTGCGGCTCGGCCTGCTGACGACGCTGATCGCCTTCCTCATCTCCTATCCCGCAGCGTTCGCGCTCGCCCGCGCCCGCGGCGCGTTGCGCTCGGTCCTGCTGGCGACCCTGTTCCTGCCGCTCGCAGCCTCTGTCATCGTCAAGGCGTTCGCCTGGACCATCCTGTTGCGCAGCGACGGCCTCATCAACACAGTGCTGATCACGCTCGGGATCATCGAGGATCCGATCCGCATGATCTTCACCCAGACCGCGCTGATAACAGGTGCCGTCAACATCTTCCTGCCGTTCATGGTGCTGCCGATCTACGCGGTGGTGGCGCAGCTCGACGGCCGCTACGCGGAAGCCGCGGCGACGCTCGGTGCCTCGCCGCTCGTGGTGTTCTTCCGCGTCATCCTGCCGCTGACCCTGCCCGGCATCATCGCCGGCGTGGCGCTGGTGTTCTCGCTGGCGGTGTCGGCCTATGTGGTGCCGACGCTTCTGATCGGCGAGAAATATCCGACGCTCGCCACCACCATCGCCAAGGCCTATCTGCTGGCGCGCGAACCCGGCTTCGGCGCCGCCGCCGGCGTCGTGCTGTTGGCGATTGCGGTCATCGTCGTCGCGCTCAGCACGCTGCCGTCGCGCGAGCCGACATGATGACGCGCGTCGCCATCATCATCTGCTGGCTGCTCGCGATTGGCCTCGCGCTGTTCCTGGTGCTGCCGCTTGTGGTGATCGCGGCCGCGTCAATCTCGCCGACGCCCGTGTTCGACCTGCCGCTGTCGGGCGCCTCGCTGCGCTGGTATGGCCGCATCGGGCGGCTCGACGGTTTCTGGCCGTCGTTATTTCTGTCGCTGCAGATCGCCGTGCTGTCGACCGTGCTCTCGCTGGTCGCCGGCACGCTTGCCGCGATCGCGATCGCCCGGGGCAGACTGCCGGGTGCAACCGCGATCGGGACGCTGCTCGTATCGCCTTTGATGATGCCGGGTCTCGTGCTCGGCATCGCGCTGTTGCAGTATTTCCGCATGATCGGTTTCACCGCGACCTGGAGCGCGCTGCTGGTAGCCCATCTCGTGGTGACCTTGCCCTATGTCGCCCGCACGATGATCGCAGGCCTCTCGCGCTTCGACTTCACCCTCATCGAAGCCGCGCGCACGCTCGGCTGCACCTATTCCGGCAGCGTGCTGCGCGTGATGGTGCCGGCGCTGGCGCCGTCGTTCCTGATCTCCGGCCTGTTCAGCCTGTTGGCCTCGTTCGACAACTATCCCGTCTCGATCTTTCTCACCGACGTGCGCTCGAAAACGCTGCCGATCCGCATGCTGCAATATATCGAGGAGGCGCCCGATCCGACGCTCGCGGCGCTGTCCACCCTCATTCTCGCCGGCACCCTGGTGCTGCTGCTGATCAGCGACCGCCTGGTCGGCCTGCACCGCATGGCTGGAACCGCGGATTGACACGATGACCCCACAGCCTGCTTTCCGCCGCGATCTCACGGGCTATGCCGGCAGGCCGCCGCATCCGCGCTGGCCCGACGACGCACGCGTCGCGGTGTCGCTGGTGGTGAATTTCGAGGAGGGCTCGGAATTCTCGGTGTGCGACGGCGATCCGAGCAACGAGGCGATCTACGAGGTCGTGCATCGGCTGGACGGCCCCGACCCCTGTATCGACAGCCATTTCGAATACGGCACGCGCGCGGCGTGGTGGCGTATCATGGACCTGTTCGACGCCCACGGCGTCAAGGTCACCGTCAGCGCCTGCGGCCGCGCCGTCGAGCGCTCGCCGGAGCTGGCACGGGATGCCGTGGCGCGCGGCCACGAGGTGTCGGCGCATGGCTGGCGCTGGCAGAGCCACGCCGGCATGGGCGAGACCGAGGAGCGCCGGGTGATCGCGCGCACGGTGGAGACGATCCAGCGCGTCACCGGAAAGCGTCCGCTCGGCTGGCATACGCGCTCGGCGGCGTCAGCGAACACGCGCCGGCTGCTGGTCGAGCAGGGCGGCTTCCTCTATGACAGCGACGCCTACAATGACGACCTGCCGTACTATGTCGCCGTCGCCGGCCGGCCGCATCTGGTGCTGCCCTACGCCTTCGACAGCAACGACATGCAGTTCTTCAACGGCTCGCGCTTCCGCGGCGCCGATTTCGCCGACTACGTCATCGACGCCTTCGACTGGCTCGCCCGCGAGGGCGAGACGGCGCCGAAGATGCTCTCGATCGGGCTTCATTTGCGCATGATCGGCCGCCCCGGCCGGATCGGCGCGCTCGACCGCATCCTGTCCCACGTGACCGGCAGCGGCGTGGCCTGGATCGCGCCGCGCGCCGACATCGCCCGGCACTGGCTGGCGACCGTGCCGCCACCCGGCACGACCTGACGGACCTTGGCCTGGTGACGGACTGGCGCGGCCCGGCCTGGCCGCCTACATCTGCGCCATGATCGATCCTCTCGCGCTAAAATCCTTCATCGACAGCCACCACCGGATCGTCGTGCTCACCGGCGCCGGCTGCAGCACAAATTCCGGCATTCCCGATTATCGCGACAATGACGGGCAGTGGAAGCGCACGCCGCCGGTGACCTATCAGGCCTTCATGGGCAGTGAGGAGACGCGCCGGCGCTACTGGGCGCGCAGCATGGTCGGCTGGCGGCGCTTCGGCCGCGCCCAGCCGAACGGCGCGCACCATGCGCTGGCGCGGCTGGAGGCGCAGGGCCGCTGCTCGCTGCTGGTGACGCAGAACGTCGACCGGCTGCACCAAGCCGCGGGCACCAGCAATGTTATCGACCTGCACGGCCGGCTCGATCGCGTCCGCTGCATGGGCTGCGGCGCGACGCTGTCGCGGGCCGCGTTTCAGGACGAACTGGCGAACGCCAATCCGCGCTGGCTGGCGCATGATGCCGCCGATGCGCCCGATGGCGACGCCGATCTCGACGGTGTCGATTTCGCTGAGTTCACCGTTCCGGCCTGTCACGCCTGCGGCGGCGTCCTCAAGCCCGACGTCGTATTCTTCGGCGAGACCGTGCCGCGCGAGGTCGTCGCCACGGCGCGCGACCATGTCGATCAGGCCGACGCGATGCTCGTGGTCGGCACGTCGCTGATGGTCTATTCCGGCTTCCGCTTCGTCCGCGCCGCCGCCGACCGCGCCATCCCGATCGCCGCCGTCAATCTCGGCCGCACCCGCGCGGATGAGCTGTTGTCGCTGAAGGTCGAGGCGCCGTGTGATGCAGCGCTGGCGTTTCTGCTCGAGGGATAGGGTAGGCGGTCCTCTCTCCGCCGTCATGGCCGGGCTTGACCCGGCCATCCAGCTTTTTAGTCTCTGTAGAGATGGATGCCCGGGTCAAGCCCGGGCATGACGAGAAATCAAGTCCAGGGGCTGCCTCACCGCGACTGCGGCTTCTCGCGGTTCTCGATGCGGTCCTTGTTGTTGACCTGCTCGTTCTCCGGCTTGCCGACCTCTACCGTCTTGCCGGCCTGGTTGCCTGGATTGTAGTGGAACTTGCCTTCGCGATGCTCGCCCGGCTGCTTCCGATCGGGATTGACATTGTCGGCCATGGAACTCTCCTGTCGCTGTGCCGGACAACGTCGCGGGCGTGATGCTTGTTCCGCGGCTGAGCGCCGCGGCCCCGTCCATGCGGCATCATCTCTCTGTGCGGACCGTCACGGAAGCAGCGCGCCCTGACCGTCATGATCCTCGCATGGGCTGCAGGGGCAGCCTCAAGCAACGAGGGACAAGGTCATGACGTCCAGCATTCGTCTTTTCGCCGCCGCCGCCATCGTCGCGGGCGCGGGCCTGCTCGCGTCAGCATCGACATCGCCGGCGTCTGCCGGCTGGGAATGGCTGGGCAACAAGAACTACATCAACTGCCTGCAGCTGTTTGCGAGCGGCAACTTCCTGATCCCGGCAAACGCCACCCCGGCCCAGCGTGCGGCGAAGCACGAAGCCGGCCGCCGCTACTGCAATCGCCAGTACTACGGCCACGACTGAGCATGGCGGCACAGGCGCAAGGCCAAGGCCGATCGCGGCCTCCGCCTTCGCTTGCGAGGCTCACGCCCCCGTCACGCGCCAGATGCAGTTGCCGACGTCGTCGGCGACCAGCAACGATCTGTCCGGGCCGATGACGACACCGACCGGCCGGCCATAGGAGAAGCTCTCGTCCGGCGCCAGGAAGCCGGAGAGGATGTCGCGCGCCGGGCCCGACGGTCGGCCGTTCTCGAACGGAATGAACACGACCTTGTAGCCGGACAGCTTGCTGCGATTCCACGAGCCGTGCTGGCCGATCACCATGCCCTCGGGGAAGCCGGGCAGGGTGCCCGCCGGCAGCCAGCACAGGCCGAGCGAGGCGGTGTGGCCGCCGAGCGCGTAGTCCGGCGTCAGCGCGGTCGCGACCAGGCTCGCATCCTGCGGCACCCGGTCGTCCACCGTCCTGCCCCAGTAGCAATAGGGCCAGCCATAGAAGCCGCCCTCGCGCACCGAGGTGAGGTAGTCCGGCGGCGTCTCGTCGCCGAGCCCGTCGCGCTCGTTGACGACGGTCCACAGCACCTGCGTCTGTGGCTCGAATGCCAGCCCCACCGCGTTGCGCAGGCCGGCTGCGAAGATGCGGCTCGCACCGCTGGCGATGTCCAGCTCATAGATGCAGGCGCGGCCCTCCTCGACCTCGAAGCCGAGCTCGGCAATGTTGGTGAGCGATCCGACGCCGGCATAGAGCTTGGTGCCGTCAGGGCTGACCAAAAGGCTGCGCGTCCAGTGCCCGCCCGGCTTGAACGTCGTCAGCCGCTGGCCGGCTGCGGTGATGCGCTCGGCGCCCGCAGAATAGGGGAAGGCTGTGATGCCGTCGGTGTTGCCGACATAGAAGGTGCTGCCGACCAGCGCCATGCCGAACGGCTGGCTGAGATTTTCCATGAACGCATTGCGGCGCTCGGCGGTGCCGTCGCCGTCGGCATCGACCAGCCGGGTGATGCGGTTGGCGCTGACGCCGAGCGCTGCGGCACGGCGCATCGTCGCCTGCATCGCATAGCCGAACATGTTGCGCACCGGGCTCGGGATCTGGGTGGCCTCAGCGATCAGCACCGACTTGTCCGGCATCACATAGATCCAGCGCGGATGGTCGAGTCCGGTCGCGAACGCATTCACCTTCAGCCCCGCCGCCGCCACCGGCTTTTCGCCGTCGCGCCAGCCCCGCGCCGTCGGCATCTTCAAGGTCGGCAGCAGGCCCTGCGGCTTCGCCACCGGGATCTGCGGCTGCGCCCCCCACGCCGGCTGCGGCGTCTCGCCCTGCAGCCTGCGCCACTGCAGCGCCGCATTGCCAACCAGCGCGACACTGCGCGCGACGATGGAGGAGAGGGTCATGAAACGTCCTGTGGGATGAGACAGAGGTAGGGTGTGATGGTCGAGATCCATAATACATCTCGCCGACGCGGCGGATGTGACGATTCTGCGGAGCGGGCGCGGTTGGCCTGCGTGCCCTGCATGCGCGGCGCTCCCCGCGTGGCTCAGGGCGCGCCGTCTGCATCGCTCCACGGGTTGAGGAGCGCGACGCCGGTGGCGACGAAATCGGCAGTGTTGCGGGTGACGACGGTCAGCCCGTGGACCAGCGCCGTCGCGGCGATCAGCGCGTCGCGCTCGGGCCGCGGGTCGGGCACATGCAGGCGCGCGCAGTGCTGCGCCACCGCGGTGTCGATGGCGAGAATACGGCCGTCGAAATGCGTCAGGATATGCTGGTCTATCCAGGCCCGCAGCGCAGCTCCCTGGGTCGGGTCTCTGCGCGCAACGCGCTGCGCGCCCAACTCGATCTCGAGGATCGAGATCGCCGAGAGGAAAACGCTCGCGGCGGGCCGCGCTGCGGCCCAGGCGACGACGTTGCGGTTCGCCTTGTCGCGGCGCCTGAGCTCGGAGACGACGTTGGTGTCGAGCAGGAACATCAGTCGAGGTCGGCGGGCCGGCCGATCGGCCCGGCGATGCGCGGCGGCTCGAAATCGAAATCGGTCCCCGGCTGCGCCAGCGCGTCGGCGAGGCTCATGCCGCCGCCGGCCAGGCGGAGATAGTCTTCGATGGTCAGCAGCACATGCGCCGGCCGCCCGCGGTCGGTGATGAACACCGGCCCGTTGGCCGCTTCTTTCTTAGCGCGGCCAGTGTCCTGGTTGAACTCGCGGCTGGTCAGCGTGGTCATGGCCGGCCTCCTGGCAGTGGTCGTTATCCCTCTGACGGCAGAGCATATGTAGAGACGTTACTACATTCAAGCGCGATGGTGACGGCGACTGGCGACGGGCGTGTTGCTCACGCTGCCCACCGCCGGTCGCATCCGGACATCCGCCGTCGGATTCGACCTCTCACCGCGAAGCCGATGCGCCCCTCCCCCTTGCGGTGAGGGGTCGGGGGTGGGGGTAGCCCAGTCGTGCGCTGGTCATGATCGATCGAATGAATGCCCGCTCCTCATCGTGCAACATCGCATCGGTGATTGCGGCGGAGGGGGCGCGCTGAGAGAGCCGCCAACACGCACGACATCGCCGCAGCCGTGGCGCCGTCATTGAATTGCACTACAGTGGTGTCACATGCTGCCGGCGCGTCGGTGGCAGGGCAACAATGGAAGTCAGGGGGATGCACGGCATGATGGGGGTGATCAATTCAGGCGCAGCGCAATCGTCTGCGTCAGGTGTCGCTCTCACGCGTGGGCTCTGCCGATGACGTCGCTCGACAAGTCCGCCTTCACGCCGCACGCTCTGCGCGAGAGCGTGCTGAACGAGGTGCATGCGCGGCCGTTCACGCCGCTGACGCAGCCGGTGCTGGTGATCCGCTTCGCCTTCATGGCCAGGAAAGGCGTCGAGGGCGACAGTCCGGCGGTCGACCGCGCCAGCCTCACCGCGTTCTGCGCGCAGCATGGTGCGCTGCCGCCGGAGCCGGGCGTGAAGCATCACCAGGTCGATCTCGGCCCGGTTAGGCTGCGCTTCGAGCAGCATTCGGAATTCGCCACCCTCACCTGGATCTGGAGCCCGCCGGCCGGCGCCGGCCCGCGCCGCTTCGGCGCCATCGCGCCCGAGCTGCAGGCGCTGATCGCGGCGCTGCCGCAGGCCGGCGAGCTGCTGGTGGCGGTCAAGCTCGAGGTCGAGAACGCCGCCGATCCGGTGGCGCGCGCCGAGGAGATCTTCGACAAGAGCAGCCTCGCCATCGTTGCGATCAAGGGCAGCGCCGGCGCGGTCGCCTCCGACTTCCGCCTCGACGACGACGGCTTCACCCGCATCCTGGTCTGCGCCGATGGCCCGACGCCGGAGCGGCTTGGCGCGCTGGTGCAGCGCGTGCTGGAGCTCGAGACCTACCGCACCCTGGCGCTGCTCGGCCTGCCGGCCGCGCTGGCGCTGGCGCCGGATGTCGACCGCATCGAGCGGCGGCTGGTCGAGGTGCTCGCGGAGATGCAGGGCGCGCAATCGTTCAAGCTCAACAACCATTTGCTGCGCGAGCTGACCGAGCTCGAGGCGCTGCTGGAGCGCGGCGCCACCGGCAGCCTGTTCCGGTTCGGCGCGAGCCGCGCCTATTACGACCTGGTGCAGGCGCGCCTAGCGGTGATCGAGGGCGAGCCGGTCGCGCCGTATTCGAGCTGGTCGTCGTTCCTGGCGCGGCGCACCGCGCCGGCGATGCGCACCTGCAACGCGCTGGAGGGGCGGCAGTCGAACCTGTCGCTCAAGCTGGCGCGCGCCGCCGATCTGCTGCGCACCCGCGTCAATGTCGAGCTGGAGCAGCAGAACCGCGACCTCCTGCGCTCGATGAACGAGCGCACCAAGCTGCAGCTGCGCCTGCAGAGCACGGTCGAGGGCCTGTCGGTGGCCGCGATCGGCTACTACGTCGTCAGCCTGTTCGGCTATCTCGCCAAGGGCGCGCATGACAGCGGCCTGCCGGTCGAGCCGACGCTCGCCACCGCCGCCTTCGTGCCGGTCGCCATCGCGCTGATCTGGTTCACGACCCACCAGATTCGCAAGCGGCATCTGAAGGAGGACCACGAGGCGGAGAAGACCGAGCACGAGTGACGCGCGGCGCTTGCCAGCGCGCGGCGAGGCGGCTAAGCGGCGGTCTGACGGGACAGAGGCGATGAGACGATGAGCGGCACGACAATCGAATTCCTGGTTCACGCAGGCGGCGGGGCGACGCGGCAGCAGATCACGCTGAGCCGCCTTGTCATCGCCGGCTGGACCGGGCGCGATCCGGTCGCGCGCGACAAGCACATCGCCGAATTGGAAGAGCTCGGCATTCCCCGGCCGGCGACGACGCCGATCTATTACGAGGCCGCGGCCAGCCGGCTGACCACATCCGACAGCATCGAGGTCAGCGGCGGGGAGTCCTCCGGCGAGGTCGAGTTCGTGCTGGTGAAATCGCGCGGCAAACTGCTGGTCGGCGTCGGCTCCGATCATACCGACCGCAAGGTCGAGACCTACAACATCACCGTCTCCAAGCAGATGTGCGACAAGCCGGTGGCGCCGGAGCTGTGGCTGGTCGACGACGTCGCCGCGCATTGGGACCGGCTGATGCTGCGCGCCTACGCGACCATCGGCGGCGAGCGCGTGCTGTATCAGGAGGGCGCGCTGAGCGGCATGCTGGCGCCTCTCGATCTGATCGCGCGCCGCTACGGCGAGGCCGGCCTGCCCGAGGGCACCGCGATGTTTGGCGGCACGTTTGCCGCCAAGGGCGGCATCCGCCCCGCGGACCGCTTCGAGTTCGAGCTCGCCGATCCCGTGCTGAACCGCGTCATCCGCCATGGCTACGCGATCGAGCAGCTCGCCATCGCCGGCTGATCGGGACGCGCGCGATCACGATCGTGTGCGGCGAGGGTGGACCGGGTGAGCGTCCGCTACGGCAAGGGCCTGTTAAGCAAGACGGCCTAGGGTGTCGGAGTGTACCGAAGCGGGACCGCCGCGCATCAGGCGTCCGCGTCCGGCACGATCCTGTCGCGACATGAGACGCGGAGCGGCTGGCAAATCCTTAACCGATCCCTACCTGATCATGGCTCATTCGACGGGTCGGAGGACAAGGGCGATTAACTAGAAGTTTAGGAATTGGTTGTGCGCGTGGATACCTCCCTTAAGGGTTTTATTAAATACCCCGGGAATTGGGAGAGTGCGATGCGCGTCGCGATCGTCCACGATTGGCTTTACGTTCTGGGCGGCGCCGAGAAGGTCCTGCAGGAGATCTTGCGCTGCTATCCCGGCGCCGACGTCTTCGCGCTGTTCGACCTGCTGCGTCCCGAGGACCGCGCCAAGCTGGGATTCGAAAAGTCGCATACGACGTTCCTGCAGAAGATGCCGTTGTTGCGGAAGTATCACCGCTCCTACCTGCCGCTGATGCCGCTCGCGATCGAGCAGCTCGACCTGTCGAGCTACGATCTCGTGATTTCCTCTAGCTGCGCGGTGGCGAAGGGCGTGCTGACCGGGCCGGAGCAGGTCCACATCGCCTATGTGCATTCGCCGATGCGCTATGCCTGGGACCTGCAGCACCAGTATCTTCAGGAGAGCGGCTACGCCACCGGCGTCAAGGGCCTCATCGCCCGCACGTTGCTGCACAAGATGCGGATCTGGGACGCCCGCACCGCGCACGGCCCCGACGCCATCTTCACGAATTCGCAGTTTGTCGCCCGCCGCATCAAGAAGGTCTACGGCCGCGACGCCAAGGTGATCTATCCGCCGGTGACCATCGCGCAGCGCGATGCGATCCTGCCGGTCGGCAACCACTTTCTCGCCGCCAGCCGGCTCGTGCCCTACAAGCGCATCGAGCCGATCGTGCGCGCCTTCAATACCATGCCGGACCTCGAGCTGATCGTGGCCGGCGACGGCCCGGAGGCCGCGCGGCTGAGGTCGATCGCGGGGCCGAACGTCAAGTTCGCCGGCTTCGTGCCCGACAAGCAATTGCGCGATCTGATGACCACCGCCCGCGCCTTCGTGTTCGCGGCGGAAGAGGATTTCGGCATCATCCCGGTCGAGGCGCAGTCCGAAGGCGCGCCGGTGCTGGCGCTCGGCCGGGGCGGTGCGCGCGAGTCGATCCTCACCACGGGGCCGCGGCCGACCGGCATGTTCTTCGGCTCGCCCGAGCCCGCGGCGATCGCGGCCTGCGTGCGATCGTTCGTGGCCAAGGAGAAGTCGATCTCGCGTCTCGATTGCCGCCAGCGCGCCGGCTTCTTCTCGGCCGAGCGCTTCCGCAGCCAGTTCGCCGCGGCGGTCAACGAGGAGCTCGAGCATTTCCGCGCCGGCCATCAGGGCCGCGCGACACGGCTGATTGCGTAACGTTCATATGTGGTGCAGGTGCAGATCATGAGGCAGGCGGGACTTACGGAAGCCTTGTCCGGCCTCGACGCGTTGGGGCGGATCTGGCGCCGTCGCGGCGTGTTCGCCATCGTGGCCGGCGCCGTCCTCGCGATTGCGGTGATCGCCCTCGTCGTATTGCCGGTGCGCTATCTCGCCACCGCCTCGGTGATCATCGCCGAGCAGGAGCCCGGCGCCAACACCTCGGCGGCATGGGCGCAGAAGGTCGGCGACCCCGCCGACATGGAAAGCCAGCTGCTGGTGATCCGCTCGCCGCGCCTGTTGCGGCAGATCATCTCGTCGCCGGGTGTTGCCGACGCGGTCGTCAGCGAATGCGAGCGCGGCCGCCTGCTCGGTTCGACGGATGCGTGCCAGCGTCTCAAGACGGATGTCGGCGCGTTCATCGACCACGTCGAGAGCCGCTTCAGCGTCGCCTCCGCCGGCCGCTCGCGCGTCATCAACATCTCCTATCAGTCTGGTCTCCCCGACGTCGCGCAGACGCTCGCCAACGCGCTGACGCAGACCTTCCTCGAGGATCAGCGGACCGAAGGCGCCAACAGCCGCGAGGTCGCGAGCTCCTGGCTGTGGCAGGAGCTGAAGCAGCTCGATCAGCAGCTGCGCGAGTCCGATGACAAGATCCAGAAGTTCCGCCGCACCAAGGGGCTGATGCGCGGCGCCAATGCTCCGATCTCCTCGGAGCGGCTGACGAGCATCGGCCAGCAATTGTCGCAGGCGGAGGCCGCGCGGGCCGAGGCCGCGGCGCGGCTGCAGGAGATCAAGTCGGAGCAGGAGCGCGGCCCGACTGATGCGCCTTCGGTGCTGCAGAGCCGGACCATCGCCGACCTCAAGCAGCAGCTCACGACGGTGAGCGCGCAGCTCGCGAGCGCCGCCGGCGTGCTCGGTCCGAAACATCCGTCGATCCTGGCGCTGACCCGCGAGCAGGGGAGCATCCAGCAACGTCTCGTCGACGAGATGCAGTCGATCGCCGCCAGCGCGCAGAAAGCGTTCGATGCCAACACCGCGCTGGTCAATTCGCTGAAGAAGCAGATGGAGACCGCCAAGGCCGAGGCCGGCTCGGCCACGCTGGACGAGGCCTCCATCGAGAGCATGGTGCGCGACACCGAGATCAAGCGCCAGCAATATGCCGAGCTCTACAAGAAGGCGAGCGAGCTCGAAACCGAGCGGCGCGTCCTGCGCGGCAGCACGCGGCTCGTCAGTCTCGCCGAGCTGCCGAGCAAGCCGTTTTTCCCGAAGAAGATCCCGTTCCTCGCCGCCGGCATGACGCTCGCGTTGATCTTCGGCGTCGGCGCTGCGCTGCTCGCCGATCAGCTCGGCGCGCGCCTGATCAGCCCGCCCGTGCCCGTCACTCCGGAAGCGCCGGCCCAGCAGGTCGAGGCGCCCGCTGTCGACGAAGCTCCGGCCATCGTCCCTGAATTGGCCGAGAGTGTGACCGCACCGGAGACGGCGACGCCACCGGCAGCGCCCGAACGAAGCTCTCATCTCCCGAGCGTCGCCGACGTTTCGATCCTGGCCTGCTTGCCGCGCCTGAAGAGCCTGCGCGAGATGTCGGCGCTCGGCGCGATCCTGCAAGGCCATCAACCGCTGGCGATCCCTCGCGTCTTGCGCCTCGCCTCCGAGGACACCGATTTTCAGCACACCCTGCATGATCTCGTCCACGAACTCGGCTTGAAGCGGTCCACCCGATCGCAGCGCATCGTCGTGACCTCTCCCGATGCAGGAGATGGCAAGACGACCACGGCCTGTGCGCTGGCAGAGCACCTCGCGGCCGCCGGCCGGCGCGTGCTGGTCGTCGAGTGCGACGTCTCGCATCCCGCCTTTGCCGAGATCATGGCCCTGCCGGCAAGCCCCGGATGGCTCGGCGCGCTGGAGCGCGGGACGCCGCTCCGGGACATGATTCTGCCGACCGCGCATCCCTCGCTCGACGTGCTGCCGATTGGTGCGACGACCGGTCCGGTCGGCGACATTCTCGACGCGATCAGCCTCGACGGTCTCCTCGCTGGTCTCGATGGCTATGATGCCGTGATCGTCGACACGCCGTTGCCGTCGCAACGGAACGACTTCCTTGCCGGTACGGACTGGTCGATCGTCTGTGTCCGCAGTGACCGGTCGTTGATCGAGCCGGCGGTCGTGACGGTGAACAGGAGCAGGGCACTCGGAGCCCGCGATGTCGGCATCGTCGTCACCATGACCGACGTCGAGCACCGCAGCACGCCTGTGGTCCAGACCGCGCCCGTGGCAGCCTACGCCGGAGCCGGGTGATGTCGACCGAGCGTGTCCTCTTCGTCGATCACACCGGGCAGATCGGCGGCGCCGAGTTGATCCTGCTCGATGTCGTCCAGGGCCGCAAGAATTCATCGGTGTTCCTGTTCGAGCCGGGCCCGCTCGGCAAGGTGCTGGCTGAGCGCGGCATGTCGGTCATCACGTCGCGCTGGGGCCGCGGCCTGGGGCAGTTCAGACGCGACAGTTCGTGGCTCGAGGCGCTGCCGCTGTTCGGCAGACTCGCGGCGATCACCGCGGAGCTCGCGCATGTCGCACGCAGGCATGACGTCCTCTATGCCAATTCGCAGAAGGCCTTTGTCCTGTCGGCCATCGCCAACATCGCGGCACGGCGGCCGTTGATCTGGCATCTGCACGACATCATCAGCCCGGCCCATTTCGGCGCGCTGCAGCGTCGCATGCAGATCTTTCTCGCCAACCGCTTCGCCGCGAAGGTCGTCGTCCCCTCCGAAGCCGCCGCAGCCGCCTTCATCGAGGCCGGAGGTCGACGCTCTCTCGTCGAGATCGTGCCCAATGGTCTCGCCGTCGAACCCGTGCCCGCGTCGCGCCAGGAGCTGAGGCAGCGGCTCGGCCTGCCGTCGGGACCGCTGGTCGGCGTGTTCAGCCGGCTCGCGCGGTGGAAGGGGCAGCATGTTCTGATCGAGGCGCTGGCCGAATTGCCGGACGTGCACAGTATCATCGTTGGCGACGCGTTGTTCGGCGAGCAGGACTACGCGGCTGAGCTGAGACGGCTGATCGCGGAGCTGGGCCTCGGCGATCGCGTTCACTTCCTTGGGCATCGCAGCGACGTGCCGCTGCTGATGCAGGCGGTGGACGCGATGGTGCATCCGTCGATCGATCCCGAGCCGTTCGGCCGCACCCTCGTCGAAGCCATGCTCGCCGGCGTGCCGGTGATCGCCACCGATGCCGGCGCTGCTCCGGACATCCTCGACCATGGCCGGGCCGGCCTGCTCGTGCCGCCTGGTGATGCGCGTGCGCTGTCCGAGGCTTTGGACGCGGTGCTGGCTCAACCCGAGATCCTCGCGCGACAGCTCGACTACGCGTCGCGCCGCGCGCGCACCCATTACAGTCTTGCACGCATGCTGGACTCGATCGGGCTTCTGATCCGCAATGTCGGTGCGGGAGCGGCGGTGTGAGCACGATCGTCACACCTGCCCCGTCCTCCGAGCGGCGCATGGTCGATCTCGTCGTGGATTGCGATCCGCTCGGCCCGCTGTTCGCCATTCTCGCGCCGGTGCTGTCGTGGCCGAAACCGCTCGAGGACGGACAAGTCCCTGCGCGATGGAAAGGGCCGCCGGCCGTGTCGGAGGACGCCGCATGAGCGCCTCCGGTCCTTCGCTCAAGCGCTTCAGCGCGCTGCTGATCAGCGGTGCGCTGGCGAGCAAGATGCTCGGCTTCGGCCGCGAGGTGCTGATGGCGCATGTGCTCGGCGCCTCGCTCATCGCCGACGGCTTTCGGGCCGCGATGGCGGCCGTGCTCATCCCGCTCGCATTTCTGCAGAACGAGAGCGTGCCGGCGATCATGATCCCGATGCATCGCGAGGCGCTGCAGCGGCCGGATGCCGCGCGCAGCCTCAGTGCGCTGACGATCGTCATTGCCATCGTGTCGAGCGCGGTGACCGCGATCATCCTGCTGCTGGGCGAGCTCTGGGTGAACGCCGTCGTCGGCGGCTTCTCGGCGGAGGGGCGTGAGCTCACTTTGCATTTCGTGCGCATGATGGCGTTCGGCATGCCGGCGTCCGCGGTCCTCAACGTGCTGGCGGCCGGCGAGATCGCGCTCGGGCGCACGCGGCTGACCAATGTCCGCGCCAGCCTGCTCAACGTCGCAGTGATCGGCGGAATCGGCCTGCTTGTGCTGACCGGCGACGCCTACATGCTCGCCTGCGCCTTCACCGTTGCTTTCAATGGCCTCGCCGCCTGGGGTCTGTTCACGCTGTGGCGCGAGGGCGGGCTGAGCGTCTCCGGCCTGACCGCCGGCATGGTGATCGACAAGGGTGTCGAATTCTTCCGCCGGCTGCGCGTCCTGCTTGCGTTGCCGCTGGCCGAGCAGGGCAATGTCTGGATCGAGCGCTTCACGGCGTCGCGGCTGACGACGGGCGCCGTCGCCTCGCTGGACTACGCGCGCTCGCTGACCGAGAGCGCGCTGCTGCTGATCAGCCAGCCGCTCGGCATGGCGGTGCTGTCGCAGCATGCCCCGCACGATCCGCGCGCGCAGACCGAGGCGCTGCTGCGGCCGCTGCTCGCACTGATCTTGCCGGCCTCGGCGTTCCTGCTGGTCTTCTCGACCGACATCGTCCGCCTGATCTATTTCCGCGGCGCGTTCGGCGACGAGGCCCTGCTGCTGACCTCGCATGCGCTCAAGGGCATCGCCTGCGGCGTCTGGGCTGCGACCCTCGGCTGGATCCTGATCCGCCTGCTCAACGGCGCGGGGCGCAACGGCGTCGCCGCGCTGATCATCGTCTCTGCCTATCTCGCCAACATGGGTTTCAACCTGCTGATGCCGCTGTTCGATCCGTCGCCGGCGGCCGGCATGCAGTTGCTCGGAGTTGGCGAAGCGATCCGCAGCCTCGTGCTGCTGTCGGGCGTGGTGTTTGTGCTCGGCGATGCGCGAAAGCTCCTGCTCGTGATCGGCTTGGCCCTGCTGCCGACCGCACTGATGGCCGTGCTCGGCCTGATGATTCAGACCTCCGTGCCGGGCCTGCTGCCGCGCCTGTTCGCCGGCGGATTGGCCTATATGCTCTGCCTGGCCTTCGCGATCGGCATCCTGCTGCCGGCCGTGGTGGGCACGGCGCTCCGCCATGTTCGTCGTACGTTCAAGATGAAGGGAGAGCTGAGTTGACCCTGTTGGCCCTCGCTGCCGCCAAGGCCATGATGGCATCCGGTGCCTTCGTCCTTCCGCTCGCCAAGGTCGCCGATCGTGTGCTCGGCCCGCGCGGCTGTTGTTTGACGTTCCATCGCACCGCGCCCGCGGAGCAGTGGGAGCGTCTGCCCAATCGCGGCTTCTACGTCGATGCCGACTTTCTCGATCGTTTCCTCGGCTATGTCCTCGACCAGGGTTGGGATGTCGTCACGATCAGCGAGGCGCTGCGCCGGACGGCAAGCGCCGAGCCGCCCGGCCGCTACGTCAACTTCTCGATCGATGATTGCTACCGCGATACGTGCGAGCTGCTGGTGCCGGTGTTCCGCAGGCACAAGGTGCCGGTGACGCTGTTCGTGACGACCGGCATTCCCGACGGCACTTTGCCGCTGTGGGCCGCCGGCTTGGAGGATGCGCTGCTGCACAGGGACCACGTCACGGTCGACGATGAGCGGATCGCGCTGTCGAGCGCCGAGCAGCGCCGCGCGGTGTTTGCGCAGGTCGCCTCGCGCTGGGATGGCCCGCAGGCCGCGGATCGTTACGCCGCGTTCTGTGCCGCCAACGCCATCGACATCGATGCAATGCATTGGAAACATGCGATCTCCTGGGACATGCTGGAAGCGCTGGCGGGGGATCCCCTCATCGAGATCGGAGCCCACACCGTCTCGCATGCGCGCATCTCGTCGCTGCCTCCGGAAGCCGCCCTGCGCGAGCTGGCCGGCGCGCGGCTGCGATTGAACGAGCGGCTCGGCATCGACGTCCGGCACTTCGCGTTTCCTTACGGGCGCGCCGCCGATTGCGGGCCGCGGGACTTTGCGCTGGCGCGGCAGGCCGGATTCGCCAGTGCTGCGACCACGCGCAAGGGCCTTGTCAAAGCCGGGCAGGATGCGTTTTCGATTCCGCGCAACACCATGAACGGCGCGCATCGTACGCTGGCGGCGATGGAGCTGCATCTCACCGGCTTCAGCGGGACTGCAGCGAAGGTGATGGGCCGTGTCTAGCAGGGGCCGCTTGCGGATCGTCTCGATTGCGCATCCTGCCACCAGCAGCGAGGCCGGCCGGCTGCGCTACCGCCATCTCGCCTCCCGGCCCGACGTCGATCTGCATCTTGTGATGCCCGAAGTGTGGAAGGAATTCGGCCGCACCATTACCGCGCCTCACTCCAACGAAGGGTTTCCCGTCCATCGGCTTCCGATCCGGCTGCCGAACGCCGGGCCGATGAAATGGTACCTGCACTTCTATCCAGCACTGCGTCGCCTGCTGCGCGAGCTCGATCCGGACGTGATTCATCTTTGGGAGGAGCCCTGGAGCATCGTCGCGCTGCAGGCGCAGATGCTGCGTGGTCGTGCGGCGCTCGTGCTCGAGGTCGACCAGAACATCCTGAAACGGCTGCCGCCGCCGTTTGAGGCGATCCGCAAATTCGTCCTCGGCCACACCGCTCACATCCTGTCGCGCAGTCCCGACGCGACTGAGGTCGTGAGGGCGCGCGGCTACACGGGTCCGGTGACCCCGATCGGCTATGGTGTCGATCTCGCGACCTTCATGCCGGCGGATGATCCGTCGAATGCGACGACCGGCTCGCCGCTGCGGCTCGGCTATGTCGGCCGGCTGGTGGTCGAGAAGGGTCTCGACGATGCGCTCGATGCGCTCGCACGGAGCAAGTCGGCGGCCACGCTGAGCATCATGGGTGAAGGTCCGCACGAGCCGCATCTGCGCCGGCGCGTGGCCGAACTCGGCTTGAGCGGGCGCGTCACGATCCAGGGCTGGGCTTCACCGGCCGCGGTCGCGGCCTTCCTGCGCGGCCTGGACGCATTGCTGCTGCTGACGCGAACCACGGACGCGGTGCGCGAGCAGTTCGGCCGGGTGATCATCGAGGCCCAGGCCTGCGCCATTCCGGTGATCGGATCAACCTGCGGAGCGATTCCGGATGTCGTCGGCGACGGCGGCTGGATCGTGCCGGAGCAGGATCCCGGCAGCCTGTGTCGGCTCATCGATGAGCTCAGCGGCCAGTGGGCGGAGCTCGCCGTTCGCAGTGAGGCGGCCCGCGCAAACGTGCTCCGGCGCTTCACCTATGATGCGGTCGCGGCGGCGATTGAAACGGCATGCCGTGCGGCCCATCAGTCGAGAACCGCATCCTGCCTCGCTCGCCCACAGCGGCTGCAGACGAATTAGCTAGGCCTTCAGCGGCAGTGCAATCGCTGCGTGGCCAGGCTGTCGCTTGGCGGCATCGATCTGCTTGAGCAGCTCGATGTATTGCAGCCCGATCTGGTCCCAGCCATAGGTCTGCGCGGTCGCATGGGCGCCGTCCTGCAGCCGGCGCATCAGTGCGGGATCGGCGAAGACCGCCGCGAGCTTGGCCGCGATGTCGTCGGCGTCGGCCGCGATGCGGAAGCCGTTGACGCCGTCGTGCAGATAATCCTCGATTCCGCCGACCGGCGTTGCGAACACCGGCACCGCGCAGGCCATGGCCTCCATGCAGACGAGCGAGAAGGTCTCATAACTCGTGGGGAGCACGAAGGCATCGGCCGCCGAGTACAGCGCCGGCAGGTCCGAGCGTGGGCCGGCGAAGATCAGTCGTTGCTGGGCGTTACGCGCCAGTCTGCGGTAGGGCGCGGGATTGTCCGAGCCGACGACCAGCAGCCAGACGTCGTTGCCGAGCCGATCGAGCGCGCCGATCGCATGCGCCAGTCCCTTGCGGTTGAATTCGTGGCCGACGAACAGCAGCAGGCGCGCGTTCTCCGGGATGCCGAACTCGCGCCGGATGGCCTGGCCGCCGACGGCGTCGCGCTTGAAGCGCGCGAGATCGATGCCGTTGGAGATGACATGGATGCGGGCGGCCGGCACGCGGAAGAAGCGCTGCAGCTCCGCGGTGACGCGGGAGGACACCGCCACGAACGCCTGATACCGCAGGCCTCCGATCATGAATCGGTCGCGCAGCGCGACCCACAGATGCATCGGGTTGAGCATCCAGCGCCAGCTGCCGGCGGCGCGCTTCTCGGCCAGGCTCTGCGCATTGACCGCATGCACGATCAGCACGTCGCCCTTGAGACTATCGCCGTGGCTGACGACGACGGCATCGGGGTGCCGCGCCAGCGCCCGTGTCGCAGCGAGCGTGAACAGCGGCACGACCACGGCGCGGCCGATGTGCCGAAACAGTCCGCGAGTCGGAATCCGCGCCAGCCATGGCGCAACGCGCTCGACCCTTATCGTGTGTTCGAGATTGTCCGCGACGGTGCTCGCGAGCACGACGTTCGATAAACCATTCCGGCCGAAAACGCGCGCCAGCTCGATAGCAACGGTTTCCACGCCGCCCGCATTGCTTATCTCTTGAACGATCTGGACAATCTCAAACGTCATAACGGAAATCTAAGGGATCAGACATTGCGACTTCGTTCCAATCTGCTGGTCATTAGCACAGCCCTGTTAACGTTTGTCACGTCGCCATGGTCGAGCGCTGTCCACGCCGGCGAAACGAACGCCTCGGCGCTGCGGATCGACGAGCGCATCGGCGGCGGCAATCTGGTCACGCATCTGGCCGGCAAGAGCGCGCAGATCTATCAGGCGCTGCACGGCGTCGGTGCCAGGATGGGACGAATGGACTCCTATGGCTGGCGGACGTTGGCGCGGGTGCCCACGCCGCACGACTTCGATGCCGCCATGATGGAGGCGCACAAGAACGGTATCATACCGCTGATCCTGCTGGAGTACGAAGGCAGCTATCAGAGGTTGGATCCGCCGCAGCCGATCGGATCCTATCAGGACTGGTTCGCCGCCGGGCAGGCGATGGCGAGGCGTTTCCGTCCCGATGGCGATTGGGGCCGCGAGAACGGCTTTCCCGATTGGGGCGCAACCGTCTTCAGCGCGATCAACGAGCCCGACGTGCAGGCCACGATCCCGCGCCGGGACTATCACGACGCGCTAGCCGGGCTTGCCGACGGTGTTCACAGCGTCGACCCCAAGCTGCGGGTCGTTCCCGGCGGCTTTGCCACCTGCAACTCGCATGGCGATGCGACGTTGCGCGGCTACGGTCCGGTGATCGCCGATCTGCTCGAGGACGGCCGTCTCGATGGCATCGACCTGCATACCTACTACCATGATAAATGGTATCCGATGACCCGCGGCCGCGAGTTCTCGGTGCAGACCTGCTTCGACCGCATCAAGCAGGCGATGGGGCTGAGCCGCGACATCAACTTCTACGCAACCGAGTTCAACGTCGCGCGCGCCGGCGCGTGGGACAGCGATACGGACGCGGCGAGATTGTTTCTCAATGCGATCTGGGACCAGCTTGCGGTGGTCGGCAAGGATGGCAGCATGCCAGTGTCCATGCTGGCGTTTCCTTGGAATCTCGGCGACACGCCCGATGTCGACGGTGTGGCCTATGCAATGGCGACGGGCAAGGATCCCTGGACCCCGGAGGCGCGCAGCCTCGTGGTGAAGACGGTGCTGCAGCTCGCCGGTCACATGAGGATCGTGTCCATCGACCGGCGGCTGGCGCTGTACACGCTGCGCGGACCGGATGCCGATTTGATCGTGTGGCAGAACATTGCCGGCTGGACCGACCGGCCCGGCCGCGCGGTCGAGCTCGAGCTGCCCGCATGGACGCGCAGCCTCGAGGTCTGGGGCTGGGATGGGCTGCGGCGCCGGATCGAGGCAAAGCCCGGACGTTTCTTCGTCGACGGCCTCAATGCCGACGAAACCTACATGTTTCGCGTGCCGCGGCCGTGAGTGACGACGCCAGTCGCGAAGGTCCCCGTGAGGGGGCGAGTGACAACATCTCGATGTGGTTCGCGAATCCCGTTAACTGAAAAGTAAGGCCAGCGCGACGTGGTTCACTGCCACCTGACCTTTTTACGATAATTGCAGCCACGACAATCCCGCCGCGCGACGGGTGACGCGCTGGACCTCTCTCGGGTGATGCTGGAATGCAGCCGATCAAAAAGGCCGAGATTGCGAACGACAGGCCGGTGCCGGCGCAGGCCGTGACCGGGGTTCGCATCCGAGAGATCCGCACGGCGGATCTGCCGGCGGTCGCTGCGCTGCTGACGCGCGGATTCGCCTTTCGCAGCGAGGCCTATTGGTTGCGCGGACTCGAACGTCACGCGGCGCGCCCGCGGCCGGCCGGCTTTCCGGCATTCGGCTATTGTCTCGACCATGGCGGCGTTCCCGTGGGCGTGATCCTGCTGCTGTTCTCCGAGCTCCACAGCGGCGGTAAGCCGATCGTCAGGGCCAATGTCTCGAGCTGGTATGTCGAGCCGGCGTTCCGTGCCTTCAGCTCGATGCTGGTGCGCGCGGCGACGCGCGACAAGACGGTGACCTATTTCAACATCACGCCAGCCCCGCACACTTGGCCGCAGGTCGAGGCTCAGGGCTTTTCGGTCTACTGCAAGGGACAGGTCTACGCCGCGCTGGCCCTGTCGCGATCGCGCTCGGATGTCCGTATCGAAGAATTCTCCGAGGACGATGTGCATGGGCTCTCTCCCGACGCGGCCGATCTGTTGCGGCAGCATGCGCAATGGGGGTGTCTCAGTCTCGTCGCGCGCGAGGCCGATGCGGCGTATCCGTTCGTGTTTCAGAAGCACCGGGTGATGAATGCGCTGCCGGTGTATCGCCTGCTGTATTGCCGGGATGTCGCCGACCTCGTGCGGCTGGCCGGCAACATCGGCCGGTTCCTGCTGCGGCGGGGCGGCCTGCTGGTGCGGCTCGATGCGAACGAGCCCGTTGCCGGGCTGGCCGGCTGGTACTCGGACAAGCGCGGACGCAAATATGCCAAGGGTCCGCATCCGCCGCGTCTCGGCGATCTCGCCTTTACCGAGGCCGCGCTGTTCGACGGCTGAGAGGTGGCAATCGATTGGGTTGCATGGTCCCACTGCGGCGGCCGGGATACTGGCTCGCGTGGTCTATGGGACCGATGTGACGGCACGCACAGTCTGGGCTTCCGGCCTGCGCCATCCTCCTGGCAACGGAGGTGGTCATCCATGTCTTACATTTTCGAACTCGCGCTGGCGGCGATGCTGCTGTTCTTCCTGTTCCTGCCGATCACCGATCGCAGGACGGTCATGATGAAGCTCTGCATGATCATGGCAGTCGCCATCCTGTTCACGGTTACGCTTGCCGTCCCGCATGGCGTTGCACCCTCCGCCCAGGTTCTGCGGCTGACGGCGAACTGATGTGGCGCGGGTGAGCTCGGGGCTTGCCGCTCCAGCATGAAGTTTGGACGGGGCAATCCGAACGGTACGGCTCGCAGACCGAACGGCCGGCGGTTGGCAGTCCGCCCCTCATCGTGTAGCACCGGCTGAACGTCACGCCACGCTCAGGGGATCCGGATGCCTGCTCTTGCCCATGCGCTGCTTGCCGCCCTGAAGGACCACGGCGCCCGCGAGATCTTTGGCATTCCCGGCGACTTCGTGCTGCCGCTGTTCAAGGTCATCGAGGAGAGCAACATCCTGCCGAGCTTCACGCTGAGCCATGAGCCGGCGGTCGGCTTCGCCGCGGATGCGGCCGCGCGCTATCATGGCGGCCTCGGCGTCGCCGTCGTCACCTATGGCGCCGGCGCCTTCAACGTCGTGAACGCGGTCGCCGGCGCCTATGCCGAACGCTCGCCGGTCGTGGTGATCGCGGGCGCGCCCGGCGCGCGTGAGCGCGTCTCCGGTTTTCTGCTGCACCACCAGGCCCGCACCGTCGACACGCAGCTCGCGGTGTTCAAGGAGATCACCTGCGATCAGGCGGTGCTGACCGATCCGGCCACGGCGCCGGCCCAGATTGCGCGCGTGCTGCGCAGCGCGAAGGAGATGTCGCTGCCGGTCTATCTCGAATTTCCGCGCGACATGGTCGATGCCGAGGTCGAGCCGGTGGTGCCGCTGCCGCCGCGGCGGGCCAGCCGCGAGGCGCTCGACGAATGCGTCGAGGAGATCCTCGCCCGCATCGCGCAGGCGGAGCGTCCCGTGATCGTCGTCGACGTCGAAATCCGCCGCTACGGCGTCGAGGACAGGATCGCGGCGCTCGCGCGCAAGCTGGGCCTGCCGCTGGTGACGACCTTCATGGGCCGCGGCCTGCTCGACAGGGCCGACGATGTCGTCGCCGGCACCTATCTCGGCGCCGCGGGCAACCCGGCGATCACGGAACTGGTCGAGAATGCTGATCTCGTGCTGATGCTGGGCGTCATCCTGTCGGACACCAATTTCGCGCTGTCCAACCGGGCGCCGGACCCGCGCCGCATGATCCTGGCCGCCAGCCGTGAGGTCCAGATCGGCCATCACGCCTATCGCGACATGCCGCTTGGCGATCTGATCGATGCGCTGGACGAGCGCGCGACGCCGCGGGCCGCGGCGTCCGGCCTGCCGCGGCAGCGCTCGGCCTATCCGCGCGGTCTCGCGGCCGATGGTGCGCCGATCGCGCCTTCGGACATCGCGACCGCGATCAATGACATGTTCGATCGCCATGGCCGGATGCCGATGACCTCCGATATCGGCGACTGCCTGTTCACCGCGATGGAGATTGACAACACGGCGCTGGCCGCGCCGGGCTACTACGCCGGGATGGGCTTCGGCGTGCCGGCCGGCATCGGCGTGGCCGCGACCGGCCTTCGTCCGCTGATCCTGGTCGGCGACGGCGCATTCCAGATGACCGGATGGGAGCTCGGCAACTGTCGCCGCTACGGCCTCGATCCGATCGTCGTGCTGTTCAACAATTGCAGCTGGGAGATGCTGCGCGTGTTCCAGCCGGAGTCGCGGTTCAACGATCTCGATGACTGGCACTATGCCGACATCGCCAATTCCATCGGCGGCACCGGCGAGCGCGTCGCCACCCGGAGCGAGCTCGTCGCTGCGCTGGAGCGCGCGGTGCATCGGCGCGGACGCTTCTCGCTGATCGAAGTGATGCTGCCGCGCGGCAAGACCTCGGACACGCTGGCGCGCTTCGTGGCAGGATTCAAGTCGGCGCGCGAGCGCATGGCCCAGGGATAGGATGGCCGGAAGGGCGCTCTGAACGCGCGGCCGTCAACCGGTTGCCGACCGCAGCACCGTCTTGATCGCGTCACGGCCCTTCCAGGCGAAATAGGTGAGGCGGCCGCCGAACGAGCGATGGCTGCGCAGCCTGTTGGAGCCGAGCACGTGCCCAACTTCTGCGGGGAAGCGTTTGACCTCGGCCTGCACCATTCTGTCGGTATTGGCCATGATGGCGTTCAGGCGCGTGCCCCACTCGGACTCGTCGATGCGATCGATGCGGACCTGGATCGCATACTCGATGTCATAGATGCTGGTTAGGATTTCCTTGGCGGTCACGACGCGGTTGTTCTTCAACGCGACACGAAGCGCGAGCCGCTTGTCCTCGAGCTGATCGAGCACCATCGGCACGGTCATGGCGTAGGGCGCCGCGATGACATCCGCGACGTTCTTCGAGCGCGCCGCCTTGGTCGCCAGCCGCAACACCTGCCAGGGCTCCTTCAGACGCTTGGCGACCAGCGTCAACGCAAAGGGCACGGCTTCCGGCTGCCTCTTGCGCAGCGCATCGAGCAGCAGCACCATCTTCTTCACCTGCGGATCGTCGAACTCAACGATCCGGTCCGGCAGCGAATCGGCGAACTTAGCGAGTTCCTCGCGGGCGCGCAGCGCCTTCAACAGCTTGACGACGTCGTCGAACACCGACGGCGAGGCCGTATAGGCCTTCAGCTTGCTGCGGACCTGCTCGATGCCCTCGGCGCGCGCCAACGTGCCTTCCAGCGACTTCGTCACCTTGGTCTGGAACGCGCTCGCGACCTGGCGGATCTCGCGCTGCTTGTCCCCGGCGATCAGGTCCTTCATCTGCGCGTTGTAGTCTCGCGCCATGGTCGGCAGCAGATCGCGCGAGATCCATTCCCAGATCGGCGTGAGGGAGCCGCGGGCAATGCGGCCCTCATTGGCATGCTCCGGCGAACCGTCGATGAGAAGCTGCTCGACGGGCATGAAGAAGTAGCGCGAAGGATTGATGGTGCGGTGGCCGCCGGCGCCATTGTTGTTGCGGATCTCGGCGCGCAGCCGGGCCTGGAGGTCGGCGGATCCCGGCATGTCGACGCCGCTCAGCTCCAGCCGTTCGAGCTCGCTGAGCAGGCAGCTTCGTGTCAGCGGTGACAACCGCTGCAGGAATTCCCAGATCCGGTCGACCGGTCCCATTGGCGTCAGGCTGTCAGCTATATGTCAAGGTCGCTCGTCTCCACGGACGAGCACGGAGCTCATCGAAGCACGAAACAGTTGGTGCGAAATTAATGTCAGTAAACAATCGTAGCATTGCACGACATCATGGACAGGCGTCGCGGCACGCGCCGGGGACGGGTCTCCCGAAGCACGGCATCACGCCCGGCTTAACCATTTCAGATTGTAACTTTTGGGAAAATTAGCGGCGGTTGCACGAGTTGTCGGGAAAAATCCCGTATTGCTACGGACGGCATAATTAACCATGTTAAAGTTGCCGCCGCGTCAGAATGAGGCATGGCACAGCTGAACAACAGCCTTTCCGACGCTCACGCCGCACCTGCTCCGGGCGGCCAAGGAGTTAACGACCCGGACCTCCTGGCGACCCGTTCCGGCACATCTGCGCCGCTCGCGATGGGACGTCACGACGACCAGGGCACGCTCGCTTTGGCGCGTCAGCTGAACGGTTCGCTCACCGCCCTGATGCTCTACATGGAGGAAATCAAGCAGCGCAGCGACGAGATCGCCAGGACGCCCGGCGAGCGCCGGCATGTCCAGGTGGTCGTCGACAACGCGTTGCTGCAGACCGAGCGGATCTGCGCCCTGGTCAACCAGATGTCCGGCGCGCACGGGCAGTTCGGACCACTGTCACGGGCGGTGCCGGCTCACGAGCAGGGCACGGCGCCCGCGCGACCACCCGGCCGGGCCAGCAAGTCGCTGACCCCGCGCGAACACGAGGTCCTCAAGCTGATCAGTGAGGGGCATTCGAACAAGGAGGGCGCCTTGCGCATGGGCATCAGCCCCCGCACCTTCGAGAGCCATCGCGCCGAGGCCATGCGCAAGGTTGGCGCGCGCAACACGGCCGAACTCGTTCGCGCAGCACTTCTCAACCAGATCGGATGACGGCGGACGAGCGCGAATGCCGCGCTCGCGCTTTCGACCCCCGCGGTGCCCCGCGCTGCAGGCAATGAAGATCGGCGTCCGACCGGCTCGGTCGAACGCGCTGAGCGGGACGCGGACGTCCGTGCTGTCAGAAATAATCCTCGGCGAAGGGGCGAACCCGGGAGGTCGGGCGCAGCGGCGCCTGCGCCTTGGGCGGTGCCGGCACGATCGTAATGGTCCAGCGCGGCGGTACGCTCGCTTCGTTCTCCATGACTGAACGGACGTGGCCGGTGATCGTCGATCCGCCGGATTTCACGGTCGCGGTCCGGCCGTTGAACTGCGCAATTCGGAAACGCCTGACTTCCTTCTGGTCGGCGGTTTCAAAAGTAAACATGGGACACATCTCCTATGTGACCCCGAGTCTCGCAGCTCATGATTAGTTGATTGTGAAAATCGTGAGCCGTAGAAGTACGGCGTCAACTTATTGTAAGGGAATATGAAGATCAGGTTCAGCGAATCCGCGTCGTGAAGGTCTCGTTTGCCATCTCGGTCGTCCGAGCCCGTCGCGGCGGTGCGGCGTGCGAGACGCCGCGCAGATCGGATTGCGCCATGGAGGCCTGCGGCCTCCCTCGCTTCAATATTGCAGCTCCTGGGCGCGGGCGGCGGCGTAGGCGGCCTCGATGTTGTCGAGCAGCTCGGCATACTCCTTGGCGGACAGGCGTGGCGCGCTCTTCTCCAGCGCGAGCGCGTAGGTCGCAAGCCGACGGTAGCCGAAGGTTCCGGCTGCGCTCTTCAGCGAATGCGCCTCGCGGCCGATCTTGATGCGCTCGCCGTCGAGCGTCAGCTGGCGGAGCTGCTTCAGCCGCGCATCCGTCTCGCTGAAGAACACGTCGCGGATCTCCTCCGCGGCCTCGTCTCCGATCTCGCCGACCAGCTCGGCATAGGCTTCGCGGTCGAGCGCGGCTTCGGGAGCAATTTCGGTGTCGGTGGCGATGTCGGCGGCCCTGGCATCCGGCTGGGCCGGCACCAGCGGGGCGTCTGACGCCACGGTGTCCAGCACCGGAACGGGCAGGGGCAGCACGCGCAGGATGGCCTCCACGAGCGCTTTCTTGCGGGCCGGCTTGACGACGAAGTCGTTCATCCCGGCTTCCCGGCAGGCCCGGATATCCTCCATGAAGGCGTTCGCCGTGAAGGCGATGATCGGCACGTTGGAACGGCGCTCGCCTCGCGCGCGAATGGTCCGGGTTGCCTGGAAGCCGTCCATCTCCGGCATGCGGACGTCCATCAGGATCAGGTCGTAGTTGAAGCGGCTGGCGGCGGTGACGGCCTCGGCGCCGTCGCAGGCCGTGTCGGTCTGGATGTCGAAATCCTTGAGCATCTTGGTCGCGACCAGGCGATTGGTCGGATTGTCGTCGACCACGAGGACGCGCAGCGGCCGGCCGAACGCCGCGATCCGGTTCTGCAGCGAGGTGTAGATGCCGTCGTCGTTCTGCTCTGGCACCGCGATGGTCTCGGCAATCGGCAGCGTCAGGCGGAACGAGAAGGTGGATCCGCTGCCCAGCGTCGAGGTGACCTTGATGTCACCCCCCATCTGCTCGATCAGGCGCTTGCAGATCGCCAGCCCGAGTCCGGAGCCGCCGAACCGGCGGCTGATCGAATTGTCGGCCTGGACGAAGTTCGCGAACAGCGAGCCGATCTTGTCGGCGGCAATGCCGATGCCGGTGTCGGTCACCGTCCATTCCACCGTCGCCTTCTCGTCATCCTTCTCGATGCAGCGCGTCGTGACGACCACTTCGCCGGACGAGGTGAACTTGACCGCGTTGGACACCAGGTTGAGCAGGATCTGGCGAATGCGGCCGGCGTCGCCGACCAGCGCCGGCGGCACGGCCGGGTCGCTGACGCTCCTCAGCTTCAGGTCCTTGGCGGAAGCCCGCGGACCGATGATGCTCAGCGTGTTGTGGACCAGGGCCTCGGCGGAGAACGCGATGTCCTCGAGCGAGAGCTGGCCGGATTCGAGCTTGGAGAAGTCGAGAATGTCGTTGAGGATCTCGAGCAGATTGTCGCCGGCATTGTGGATCGCCACCACCGAGCGGCGCTGCTCGGGATCGAGATTGGTCTCCAGCAGCGTCGTGGCGAGGCCGAGCACCGCGTTGATCGGCGTGCGGATCTCGTGGCTCATCATCGCGACGAAGGTGGACTTCGCCGCGTTCGCGGCCTCGGCGGCCTCGATCAGGTGCTCGTGGCGTTCCCACCAGCGTGAGATCAGGACGGCGGCCGCGAACACGGCCATCGCGCTCACCAGGGACACGATGACCAGAAGCGTCGCCATGTCGCGCCAGGCCTTCAGGACGTCGTGCTCGAACACCGACACCACGATCATCGCGGGATAGTTCGGCAGCATCTTTGCCGCCCGCCGGCGCATCTCGCCGGTTCGTGCGGAGGGTTCGCGCAGCACGCCGCCGGCCGACAGTGCGCGCTGACCGAAGCCGGAGGTCGGCTTGCCGATCTCGCTCGTGGGCGGAAAATGCGCGAGCAGCGTACCGTCCTCGCGGATCAGCGACACCGCGGCATCGAGACCCTGCGCGGTGGAGCCGAAGAAGTTCTCCAGATAGGGCACGGACATGGCGCCGAGCATCATGCCCATGAACTCGCCATTGGAATCGTCGAGCCGGCGGGCAAAATAGATGTTCCAGGTGCCGTCGCCGCGATTCTGAACCGGCGTGCTGAGGAAGGTCCGCAGTGCAGGGTCGGCCTTCAGCGCCTTGAAATAGTCGCGGTCGGCGATGTTGACGTCCGGGATCGGCCAGTAGCGCGAGAAGTTCAGGAGCCCGCCTTGTGCGTCGATCAGCGTCACCGCATCGATCTGCGGCAGTCCCGCGATTTTCTCCTTGAGCAGGAGGTGGGTCTGATGGTCTGACGCGACCTTGCGAAACGCTGCAGCGTCGATGGCGCCGCCGCGCACTAGGTAGTCGCGCACGCTGGTGAGCACGAGGTCGACCGATTTCACCGAGCGGTCGGCGTTCTCTGCAAGCGTGAGGCTATGGCGGCTGAGATCTTCCTCGGCGTGCTGAAGCGCGTTCTCGCGCAGGTTGGTGAGGAAGAACAGGTTGCTGCCGGCAATGACGCAGATGAGGATCAGCGCGATCGCTGCAGGCGCTCCCAGAAAGCGCTTCTTGTTGCTCATCGCCTGCTACCAGCCCGCCGCTCTGACCAGCCGCCGGCAATCGGTCTCCTGCGCGATCTGCTTCAGAGTCTGCCGGAGCCGCATCAGATCGATCGGCTTCGAGAAGGGAGAATCTATGTTCAGCTCGAGAACCTCGGTGCCGGGGCGGCTGTCCAGCGAGAGGTCCGGCATGACGCAGTCCAAGTTCCTCTTCTGCAGGACGATCGAGACGGCGTCGACCGAGCTCACGCCCGTCGTGTTGAAGCCGGCCTGTGCTGCGATCTTTCGCAAGATGGACAGATGCACGGCGGCATCTTCGATCACGAGGAGGTCGTTGCGCATGAATTCCCTGTCCCGTTGCCACCCTGACGCGGTCATCGGCAAGCAGGATTATGTCTATCGGCCGGCTCTGACCCCCTCGTAAATTTTGGTTTCCGTACGACTACGGGGAGGGCACGGCGATGTATGCGTCCTGCCGTCGTCAACCACGCGGAGTTCGCCCGCCAAAGAGAAAGCGGCCGAACACCGGTCCGGCCGCCGCGCAGGACATTCCCAGGGAGCTCGGCTATTCGGCCGGGCCGAACACGGCTTCCATCTTGGTCTTGAGCGTCGCCGCATTAAACGGCTTGACGATGTAGTTGCTCACGCCGGCCTTCTTGGCGGCGATGACGTTTTCGGTCTTCGACTCGGCTGTGATCATGATGAACGGGGTCTTCGACAGCTCCGGGCTGGCCCGCACCTCCCGCAGCAGGTCGTAGCCGGTCATCGGTTCCATGTTCCAGTCGGAGATCACCAGACCGTACTTCTTCGCCTGCATCTTCGAGAGCGCGGCCGATCCGTCGCTGGCGTCGTCGACGTTCTCAAATCCGAGCTGCTTCAGCAGGTTGCGGATGATCCGGATCATAGTGGCGTAGTCATCGACCACCAGGATCGGCATCGACAGATCAAAGGCCATGTCATTACTCCGCGCGTTTGGTCAAAAGCCGAACACGGGCGAGGTATATCAGCACGAAGATTATTCGACGCCTCTTGGAACTCGCGCTCGTCAGCACGTCGACAATTATCAGCGCCCGTTGAACAGCGCGTTAATTCCAGCGGTGCCGACGATGGGGATCATGCCACGGGCCGTAGTTGTACGGAGGCAAGGGCGCTCGGCGAGGCAACGGCGCGCGACGAGCGAGGGCCGGAACGACGCCTGCTCACGGCACGCTGCGTGGCCGGACCAGATTCTCGTAGTGGGCCTTCACCGTACCGTAGCACTCGCACGCCGTCTTCTTCAGCCCGTCCAGATCGATGATCTCGATATGGCCGCGGCTATAGTGGATGAAGTCCGCCTGCTGCAGCGTGCTCGCCACCAGCGAGACGCTGTTGCGCCGGGCGCCGATCATCTGCGCCAGGGCCTCCTGGGTGATGTAGAGCTTGTTGCCGCCTGAAAGGTCATGCGTCTGCAGCAGGCAACGGGCGAGACGCGACTCGACGGTGTGGGCGGCGTTGCAACCGGCGGTCTGCTGGCTCTGCACGTAGATGGCGAGTGCGTGGCGCAACATCAGCGCGCGAAACGAGGGGCTCTGTTCGGCGGCCGCCCGTACCTTGTCGATGTCGACGACCGATGCTGCACCGGGAACGAGGACCGCCGCGCTGTTCAGCACCACCGGATCGCCGCCCGCGAGCAGGGACATGCTTCCGAAGAGACTATCGCGACCGATCATCGCCACCTGAACGCGCTCTCCGCGCGCGAGGTTCACGACCAGCGAGATGACGCCGCGATGAGGAAAGTAGATGCGCGAAAGCTTTTCGCCGACCTCGGCGAGAACGGTGTCCTGCACCAGATCCACGGTCCGCAGATAGGGTCGGATCAGCTCGAAGTCATCGTCGGTCAGTGACGACAGGAAGCCGTTCGGAGAACGCAAGCTGGGGTCCAAAGCCATCTCCTGCATTGCAGTAACGGAGCCTCGCAGATCTCAATGCACTCATGGTTCCATAGAACTGCGTCCTATCCGCTGACAAGAAGAATCACGGGTAATATTCCCAGTAAAGGCCATTCGTTCCTGCTGTGCTCGTTGTCGTGCAGACGGGCGCGGATGCGCGGTTGCGCATTTGGCCATCAACATGTGTGCGATGTGCTGATCTGATAGCGCGCTGTTGTATACAGTCGGCACGCATCGGCCTCGGCTGGTGAAAGCAGCGCAACGCGCTTGCGGCGGGCCTCCTTCTTGCTCCGGCCGCCGCAGCTCCGGCGGGCACGGACACCACGTAGCATGCGGCCGCATTGACAGCGGACATCTTGAAGCCAAAATCGCTAATAAGCGCGCTGATTCGTTGACGGATCTTTTTCTGTCGGATGCAACCCTCGTCGCGAGTGGAGGCATCGGCCGGTGCTTTGCGACTGGCGGTGACGAGGTTGTCGTCATTGCAGGAGCAGGAGTCCGCCTGATGCTGCATCCAGCTGGAGCGCGATCGATGGTCAGCGATGAGACTGAGCGCCAAGACGAAGCTGAACGTTGCAGCGGCGTCCGTTCGTTTGCGTCCCGATAGCCCCGCCGTCCTCCCCCCCAACAGGTAATGCAGGATTCATGGCCTCTTCCACCTACCAGCGGTCCAACCAGTCGTTGCCAAGCGCGGGCGTAGACATTCCGGCCGCAGCGACGCCGGACATCCACCCAGGAATGGCGATCGTCGGTCAGGTTGCCGGTGGCCTGCTGCACGACTTCAACAACATTCTCACCGTGATCACGGGGACCATCGACATTCTCGCCGAAGCGGTCGAGGACAAGCCCGAACTGGCGGCCGTCGCGCGTCTGATCGACGAGGCTGCGACTCGTGGCGCTCGATTGACCTCGCAGCTTCTGTCGTTCGCAAGAGGCCGGCCGCCGCTGCCATGTGCGGTGGAGTTGAACGAGCTTCTGATCGACGTCGCTCGTCTGCTTCGTCCGACATTGGGCACCGAGGTCGAGGTGACGACATCGGTGGGCGCGGACGTGCCGGCCGTCTTCGCCGATCCGGGACAACTGATGGCGGCACTGCTGTGTCTTGCGATCGGGGCCCGACATCGATTGGAGCATGGCGGCCGCATCGACATCGAGGCAAGGCGCATGCGTGCGGACGCCTCGGGTGCCGACGGCATTTCCTCCGACGTGCTGATCGTGTTGACGGCGTCAGTGAGCGCGGCGGATGCCTCTCCGGCCGATCCCGCCTTCTCGGAGATCCGCATGGTCGAGGATTTCGTCAGGCGTTCGAACGGACGTCTGGAGCTCAAGGAGCCGCGCGGTCGGACCGCCGGCGTCGAGATCGTCCTCCCGCGCGCGGACCGCGTCCCCTCGTAGTCGGCCGCTCTTCCGCAAGCTCATAGTTAGCGCTGCCTTAACGGTCGCACCGCGCATCGGCGCACGCCGACCACGAGGCCGTGTCAGCGCGCCATTTTACCGCGAGTCCCTGCGGTCTGCGCGCATTTGATCGAACTGATTAGCGGCCAATTAGGATTAACGGCGGCGGCGGACGCCGCGCGCGGCCGTTCCGGGATCAATTTAACGAACGGGTAGGATTCCGCGGACCAGTCTGCGCCATCGCCGACAGAACGGTGCGGCGATGTCTACTCATGTTCATCCAGAAGGGAATGACAATGTCAGGTATCGTCCTCTCCGCGTCGGTTCGCCAGAACCTGCTCTCGCTCCAGTCGACGGCTCAGCTCCTCGCCACCACGCAGAACAACCTCTCCACGGGCAAGAAGGTCAACTCGGCGCTCGACAATCCGACCAACTTCTTCACCGCCCAGGGTCTCGACAACCGCGCTTCCGACATCTCCAATCTGCTCGACGGCATCGGCAACGGCGTGCAGGTGCTGCAGGCCGCCAACACCGGCATCACCTCGCTGCAGAAGCTCGTCGACAGCGCCAAGTCGATCGCCAACCAGGTTCTGCAGAGCGCGGTGGGTTACTCCACCAAGTCGAGCGTGACCTCGGCGGCTCTGACCGGCGCGACCGCCACCGACCTGCTCGGCTCCAGCTCGACGGCTGTGACCGGCTCGGTCGTGAACAACGACAATACCTCGAGCGCGGTGGCGATCACCGGCTCGACCAAGCTGTCGGGTACGGCAGGCACCGCGTCGAACAACCTCGCCACCGGCATCACCTCCGGTGAGACGCTGGTCGTCAACGGCACCACCTTCACCTTCGTCACCGGCACGTCCTCGTCCGGCACCAACATCGGCATCGGCGACAGCGTCAGCAACCTGCTGTCGGCGATCCAGACCCAGACCGGCGTGACCGCGTCGATCACCGCGGGTGCGATCACCCTGACGCCTCCGGCGGCGGGATTGACGCTCTCGGGCAGCACCGGCACCTTGGGCAAGCTCGGGCTGACTGCTGTCGGCGACGGCTTGTCGGGTCAGACCTTGACGGTCGGCGCGACAGGAGGTGGCACGGCGACCAGCATCACGTTCGGTCTAGGGACAGGACAGGTCAAGTCGCTGAACGATCTCAACGCCAAGCTCGCAGCCAACAACCTGCAGGCCACGGTCGACTCGTCCACCGGCAAGATCTCGATCACCACGACCAACGACGCGGCTTCGGCCACGATCGGCGCGATCGGTGGTACGTCGGCTGCGGCCAGCCAGGCCTTCAATGGTCTGACGGCGGCGGCTCCGGTGGCGGATGCGACCGCGCAGACGCAGCGCGCAAGCCTGGTCTCGCAGTACAACAACGTGCTGGCGCAGATCAACACGACCGCTGCTGACGCTTCGTTCAACGGCATCAACCTGCTGAACGGCGACACGCTGAAGCTGACCTTCAACGAAACCGGCAAGTCGACGCTGTCGATCACTGGTGTCACGTTCAACTCGGCGGGCCTCGGCCTCTCGACGTTGACCTCGGGCACCGACTTCCTCGACAACAGCTCGGCGAACAAGGTCATCGGCGTGCTCACCACCGCGAGCTCCACGCTGCGCAACGAGGCCTCGACGCTGGGTTCGAACCTCTCGGTCGTGCAGGTTCGTCAGGACTTCAACAAGAACCTGATCAACGTGCTGCAGACCGGCTCGTCGAACCTGACGCTGGCCGACACCAACGAGGAAGCGGCCAACAGCCAGGCGCTGTCGACCCGCCAGTCGATCGCGGTGTCCGCGCTGTCGCTCGCCAACCAGTCGCAGGCGAGCGTGCTGCAGCTCCTGCGCTAAGGCGCGGGCGGCACCCACGAACATCGGAGGCGGCGGGGCTTGCCCCGCCGTTTTCGGCTCTAGAATATTCGAAGATTGACGTCGCTCGGCTTCGGCGTCTGCGGCGCCGGATCAGCCGGACAGCGAGCACGAGAGCAACGTCGTGTCGACGCGAATGCAGCCTGCCGACGACGCCGCTCCCGAGAGGAGACTCCCGAGAGGAGCCTTCTGAGAGGAGAGTTGGGCCATGCCCCTGCGGGTCGAGCTGAAGCCTTTCGAGCGCATCGTGATCGGCGACAGCGTCATCGTGAATTCGAACACGCGCGCCCGCTTCATCGTCGAAGGCGACGCGCCTATCCTCCGCGAACGTGACACCGTCACCGCCGAGACCGCCGATACGCCGGCCAAGCGCCTCTATCTCTGCGTCCAGACAATGTATCTGAAGAACGACGCGATCCGCTATCGCGCGTCCTATCTCGCCTGCATGAACGAGTTGCGCAGGGCGATTCCGGAAGCCGCCGGCCAAGCCGAGACGGTGGATCGCCATGTCACGGAAGGAGCGCTGTACAAGGCGCTGAAGGAGATCAGGGCGCTGATCGAGCGAGAGGATCGTGCAGTCGCGCCGGCCGAAGCGATGCCTTGACATTCCGGCCGCCGAAGGGGCCGGGCTCGCCGCAGCCTGAGAGGTTGATGCTACGTCCGTATTAGCACGGACAATAAAATTAACGGGACGGATAAAAGCCCCACCTAACGATGGCACGGACGAAAGTCTGTTCAGCCCAGTCAGCGAGGGCCGGGTATCGATCCGCGCGGCTGGTGAAGGCTAGGACCGACCGTTGCTCTGACAGGGATCAGCGGTCGCCCCGTGACCGCGGCGCCAATTCTTGGAAGGCCAGTTTCATGGATGACCTGTTGCGTGAGTTTCTGACGGAGACCAGCGAGAGCCTGGACACCGTCGATAATCAATTGGTGCGGTTCGAGCAGGAGCCGAACAACGCCAAGATCCTCGATAACATCTTCCGGCTGGTGCACACGATCAAGGGGACCTGCGGCTTCCTCGGCCTGCCGCGGCTCGAAGCGCTGGCGCATGCCGCCGAGACCCTGATGGGCAAGTTCCGCGACGGCATGCCGGTCACCGGCGAGGCCGTGACGCTGATCCTCACCACCATCGACCGCATCAAGGACATCCTTGGACAGCTCGAGGCCAACGAGGCCGAGCCCGAGGGCGAGGACCGCGACCTCATCAGCGAGCTCGAAGCCATGGTCGAGCGCGGCATGGCGGCAATGGCCGCGTCGGCGGAGCCGATCGCGATGGCTGGCGAGACCGCGCCACCGCTTGCGCCTGCAGCGCCGGCCGCGCCCGCGGTCACGCACGGCTCGCTGATCGACCAGACGCTGGAGCGTCCGCTGCGTCCGGGCGAAGTGTCGCTCGACGAGCTCGAGCGCGCCTTCCGCGAGACCGCGATCGAGTTGCCGCCCGCGCATGAGAAGGCGCCTGAGCCCAAGGCCGCTGCCCCGGCGCCGGTCGCCAAGGCCGGGCCTGCCAAGGCGGAAGCAGAGGCCAAGGCCGAGGCGCCGAAGAAGGCGGCGCGCGCCAAGGCCAATGCCGATGGCGAGGTGCACGAGAACGACAAGGTCGCCAACCAGTCGATCCGCGTCAACGTCGACACGCTCGAACATCTGATGACGATGGTCTCGGAGCTGGTGCTGACGCGCAACCAGCTGCTCGAGATCGCCCGCCGCAACGAGGACACCGAGTTCAAGGTGCCGCTGCAGCGGCTGTCGAACGTCACCGCCGAGCTGCAGGAGGGCGTCATGAAGACGCGCATGCAGCCGATCGGCAATGCCTGGCAGAAGCTGCCGCGCATCGTCCGCGACCTCGCCACCGAGCTCGGCAAGCAGATCGAGCTCGAGATGCACGGCGCCGACACCGAGCTCGACCGCCAGGTGCTCGACCTGATCAAGGACCCGCTCACCCACATGGTGCGCAACTCCGCCGATCACGGCCTGGAGACGATGGCCGAGCGCGCCGCGGCCGGCAAGGCCGAGCAGGGCACCATCCGGCTGTCCGCCTATCATGAAGGCGGCCACATCATCATCTGCATCGCCGACAACGGCCGCGGCCTCAACACCGAGCGCATCAAGGCCAAGGCCTTGGCGAACGGCCTCGTCACCGAGGCCGAGCTCGAGAAGATGACGGAAGCGCAGATCCACAAGTTCATCTTCGAGCCGGGCTTCTCGACCGCGGCCGCCGTCACCTCGGTCTCGGGCCGCGGCGTCGGCATGGACGTGGTGCGCACCAACATCGACCAGATCGGCGGCACCATCGACATCAAGTCGGTGCTCGGCGAGGGCACCTCGGTCACCATCAAGATCCCGCTGACGCTCGCGATCGTCTCGGCGCTGATCGTCGAAGCCGGCGGCGACCGCTTCGCGATCCCGCAATTGTCGGTCGTCGAGCTGGTGCGCGCGCGCGCCAACTCCGAGCACCGCATCGAGCGCATCAAGGACACCGCGGTGCTGCGCTTGCGCAACAAGCTGCTGCCGCTGATGCATCTGAAGAAGCTCTTGAAGATCGACGACGGCTCGTCGACCGATCCGGAGAACGGCTTCATCGTGGTGACGCAGGTCGGCAACCAGACCTTCGGCATCGTGGTTGACTGCGTGTTCCACACCGAGGAAATCGTGGTCAAGCCGATGTCGACCAAGCTGCGTCACATCGACATGTTCTCGGGCAACACCATCCTGGGCGACGGCGCCGTGATCATGATCATCGATCCGAACGGCATTGCGAAAGCGCTCGGCGCCGCCGGCTCGGCCTCGCAGGCGGTGTCGGACGAGCACGCCGCGCATCACGCGATCGGCGGCGAGCAGCTCACCTCGCTGCTGGTGTTCCGCGCCGGCACGGCGCAGCCCAAGGCGGTGCCGCTGGCGCTGGTCACGCGCCTGGAGGAGATCGCGGCCGACAAGATCGAGATCTCCAACGGCCGCTACATGGTGCAGTACCGCGACCAGCTGATGCCCTTGGTGCAGATGGAAGGCGTGTCGGTGCAGACGTCGGGCTCGCAGCCGATCCTGGTGTTCGCCGACGAGACCCGGGCGATGGGCCTCGTGGTCGACGAGATCATCGACATCGTCGAGGAGCGGCTCAACATCCAGGTCTCCGGCGCCAAGGACGGCATCCTCGGCTCGGCGGTGATCAAGGGCCAGGCGACGGAAGTGATCGACGTCGGCCACTTCCTGCCGATGGCGTTCGCCGACTGGTTCATCCGCAAGGAGATGGCGACCGAGTCGCAGACGCAGTCGGTGCTCTTGGTCGACGACTCGCCGTTCTTCCGCAACATGCTGGCGCCGGTGTTGAAGTCGGCCGGCTACAAGGTGCGCACGGCGGCGTCGGCGATCGAGGGCCTCGCCACGCTGCGTTCCGGGCACAGCTTCGACATCGTCGTCACCGACATCGAGATGCCGGAGATGAACGGCTTCGAGTTCACCGAGGCGATCCGCGCCGACCAGAACCTGAACCAGATGCCGGTCATCGCAGTGTCATCGCTGGTGTCGCCGGCGGCGATCGAGCGCGGCCGCCAGGCCGGGCTCTACGACTACATCGCCAAGTTCGACCGGCCCGGCCTGATCGCGGCGCTGAAGGAACAGATCGAGGAACGGGCGCGCGCCGAAGCCAACCGGCGGGCCGCGTGACAGCAAGCGGACAGGAGTAGCGTGCGATGAGCAGCAAGATCGAAACCACCGAAGGCGCCGCCGTCGAATACGTCACTGCGATGATCGGCGGTCAGCTGTTCGGCCTGCCCATCTCGCGGGTGCAGGACGTGTTCATGCCGGAGCGGGTGACGCGGGTGCCGCTGTCGTCGGCGGAGATCGCCGGCGTCCTCAACCTGCGCGGCCGCATCGTGACCGTCGTCGACATGCGGGCGCGGCTCGGCCTCGCCCGCGCCGAGGACGGCAAGCCGCCGATGGCGGTCGGCGTCGATCTGCGTGGCGAGTCCTATGGTCTCCTGATCGATCAGATCGGCGAGGTGCTGCGGCTGCCCGAGGAGGGCCGGGAGGAGAACCCGGTCAATCTCGACCCGCGCATGGCGAAGCTCGCTGGCGGCGTGCACCGCCTCGACGGTCAGCTGATGGTCATCCTCGATGTCGATCGCGTGCTCGAGCTCCTGCCGAAGGCAGCAATCGCCGCCTAGTCCGTCAACCGTCCCATAGGGGAGACAACAATGAAGAGCTGTCTGGTCGTGGATGACTCCAGCGTCGTGCGCAAGATCGCACGCCGTATCCTGGAGGAGCTGGGCTTCTCCGTCGTCGAGGCGGAGGATGGCGAGCGGGCGCTCGAGATCTGCACCAAGAGCCTGCCAGACGCCATTCTGCTCGACTGGAACATGCCCGTCATGGACGGCTATGATTTCCTCGGGCGCCTGCGCCGGCTGCCGGGCGGCGAAGGCCCGAAGGTGGTGTTCTGCACCACGGAGAACGACATCGATCATATTTCGCGCGCGCTGAACGCTGGCGCCAACGAATACATCATGAAGCCGTTCGACAAAGAGATTGTCGCCGCCAAATTCCAGGAAGTCGGTCTCATCCAGGCGCTGTCAGCCGAATCCGCCTGATCCCTTCGTCTGCCCAGAAGAGGCCGTCCGTGAACCAGCCTGATTATGAGTTCCTGCGCAAGCTGCTTCGAGACAAATCGGGTCTCGATCTGTCTGCCGACAAGCAATATCTGATCGAGAGCCGCCTGCTTCCGCTCGCGCGCAAGGCCGGTCTCGCCAGCATCAGCGATCTCGTCCAGAAGCTGAAGGACGGGTCGAGCGCCCTGATCAGTCAGGTCGTCGAAGCGATGACGACCAACGAGACGTTCTTCTTCCGCGACAAGGTCCCGTTCGATCACTTCCGTGACGTGATCATGCCGGAGCTCCTCAAGGCCCGCGCCAATCGCAAGTCGATCCGGATCTGGTGCGCCGCGTGCTCGACCGGCCAGGAGCCGTATTCGCTGGCGATGTCGCTCAAGGAGATGGGATCTGCGCTCAGTGGATGGCGCATCGAGATCATCGCCACCGATCTCTCCCAGGAAGTGCTCGAGAAGTCGAAAGCGGGTCTCTACAGCCAGTTCGAGGTACAGCGCGGGCTGCCGATCCAGCTTCTGGTCAAATATTTCAAGCAGGCAGGCGAGCTCTGGCAGATCAATTCCGACGTGCGCGGCATGGTCCAGCATCGGCAGCTCAATCTGCTGCACGACTTCTCCCAGCTCGGCACGTTCGACGTCGTGTTCTGCCGCAACGTGCTGATCTATTTCGATCAGGACACCAAGATCAACATCTTCGGCCGGCTCGCCAAGCAGATGGAGCCGGACGGCTTCCTCGTACTCGGTGCTGCGGAGACCGTCGTCGGCCTCACCGACGTGTTCAAGCCGCTCACGGACCGGCGTGGCCTGTATCGCCCGAGCGGGATCGCTTCCGCGGCGAAGGCGCCCGCTCCGGGAATGCCCAGGATCGCGGCCGCGGGCAACTAGATGTTCCCGCAGCCCAATAGAGCAGGACGCGAAGATGTCTGACGAGAACAAAGGTACGGAGCGCGTCACCTTCAGCCGCGGCTACGATGTCTGCATCATGGGCATCGACGGGACCTGGCGCAGGGACTGCCAGCTCAACGCCATCTCGGACAACGACGCGGTGCTGACGGTCGAAGGATCGATCCAGGGATTGAACCTGAAGGAGTTCTTTCTGCTGCTGTCCTCGACGGGGCTCGCCTACCGCCGCTGCGAGTTGGTCCGGGTCAACGGCTCGGAGATGGACATCCAGTTCATCAAGGGAAAGAACAAGAAGAAGCGTGGCAACGCTTCCGCCGGCCAGGAAACGACCGTCAACTAATTCGCCTTCCGGCAGCGCGGCGCATCGCTCGCCCACCGCTCGGGAAGCTTCCGCGCGCGAAGCGACGAGGAGACGCGTCGCCCTGGATCCTGCGCAAGTCCTAAGGCCGGGGGCCATTTTTCGGAGAACCGCTTTACGCCGCCGCAGGGTCGGACGTGTATGACAATGACCTCGGTCAAATTTTCCAGGAACGACCAATGCCGGTCATGAGTTCGGAACTTGCACCCAGCCGGCCGGAGCGCGCGGACGATGGCGAACGGCGCGCGTTGCAGCTCTTGGTCGTCGACGACGACGCCGCGCAGCGGACGCTGATCGCGCTGGCGGCCAAGCAGGCCGGCCATGCCGTGACGGTCGTGGCCACCTGCCGCGATGCGATCCGCGAGGTGCGCAACAAGCGCTTCGACTGCGTGACGCTCGATCTCATGCTCGAGGATGGCGACGGGACCGAGGTCCTCAAGGTCATCGCAGATACCCGCTTCGCCGGTTCCGTGATCGTAATCAGCGGCATGGATGCGGCGAAGCGAATTGAGGCCCGGCTGCTCGCGCGCTCGCTCGGGATCGACCTGCAGAGTCTGCCGAAGCCGGTCGATCTGGCGGCGCTGCGCATCTGCCTTGCCAATCTCGGCAAGACTGCGCTCGGCCTGCCCGTGGTCCACACCTGGGGCGGCGTCGCAGCCGAAAGTGTTGCCGCGAAGCATCGGTCCTGAGAGACCTACATCGGCACAAGCCGCGGTCCAGAGTGCACATCCTGTGCAACGTCCAAATACCGCCGATTTCTGATCAAGACGAGGGCAAGGGCCGACTGACGGCTGCACGTCTTGTGTCAAATGCCGTGCAGATTTTCGTGGCAAGAGCCGTGCACTGGTCTGGCACCGAGCATGCCCGTTCGGCGTGGTGCAAGCGGGCAACGCCGATGCGATCAGAGCTTGATGTCGATCATGACGCTGTCGACGTTGATGTGTTTTGCAGAGCAGCATGCCGCTCACGACGGCTGCCTTGAGATCGTGTCCAGATCGTGGTCTCGTGAAGGCGGTCACCGATCTGCAGCTACTACTTGTGGGTTAGGACCATAAACCGTACAAATACGGGTGCCCAAAGCACCCGACGAGTATGGTATCATAACACGCGCTTTCATTGTTTCTTCTCCTTTGCAAGAGCAATCGCCCATGGCCGAACAAACAACTTCTCGCGGTGAGATCTTTGTCGTCGATGACGATCCAGCCGTGCGTGACACCCTCTCGATGGTCTTGTCGGCGGGTGGGTATGAAGTGATCTGTTTTGCGGACGGCGCCGCGCTCCTGGCGGTGGCGCGGAGCAGGACACCGGCCTGTATCCTGCTCGACGTGCACATCCCCGGAAAGTCCGGTCTCGACATTCTCAGGGAACTGCACGGCGAGGACTATCCGGCGCCGATCTTCATGATCTCGGGCCAGGGCGACATCCCGATGGCCGTGAATGCGATCAAGAACGGGGCGCTCGACTTCATCGAGAAGCCGTTCCGCGGCAGTGAGATCGTGGCCCGTCTGAACGAGGCGATCGGCGCGTTCGCGCGGCGGCAGAAGGAGAACGCCTCGCCGAAGATCGGCTCGCTGCATTTCCCCGGCCGCGAGCCGCTGACGCGGCGCGAGCGCGAGGTCCTGGAACAGTTCACGGCGGGGGCCTCGAACAAGGAGGCGGGGCGCACGCTGGGCATCAGCCCGCGCACGATCGAGGATCACCGCGCGAACATCATGAAGAAGCTCGGCGCGCGCAACGCGGCCGATCTGATCCGCATCGTGATGACGGCGTCGCGCGCCAATTGAGCCGATGGCCGGGCCGCCCGCACGTGGCCTCGCTCTGGAGCAGCGGCAATCGCAAGCGCCAGGCCGCGTTGGTCAGGCCGCATGGTCAAGCCGCATTGCTCAAGCCTCGGTGGCAGCGAGCGCCTTGCGGATCATCTTGGCGAGCTCGGATTTGCGGTACGGTTTCGGCAGCAGAAGAATTCCCTCGTCGAGCCGGCCGTGATGCACCACGGCATTTTCGGTGTAGCCGGAGGTGAATAGGACCCGCTGCGCCGGGCGAATCCGCTGGATCTCGGATGCGAGCTGGCGGCCGTTCATCGTCCCCGGCATGATGATGTCGGTGAAGAGCAGATCGAACGGCTCCCCGGCATTGGTGATCGCCAGCGCTTCGGCGGCATTGGCCGCCTCCAGCGTCGCATAGCCCAGCGCATGGAGCTGGGCGAGAACGTAGCCGCGCACCAGCCGATCGTCCTCCACCACCAGGATCGTCTCCTGGCCGCCCTGGATCGCCGGCGCGGCGCCCGATGGCTCCGTGACCGCCTCTTCGCTGCCCGGCGGCAGGTACATCCGGATCGTGGTGCCGTGGCCTTCTTCGCTGTAGATCCTGATGTGTCCGGCCGATTGCTTCACGAAGCCGTACACCATCGACAATCCGAGCCCTGTCCCCTTGCCCGGCCCCTTCGAGGTGAAGAACGGATTGAACACCTTGTCGATGATGGCGGCCGGAATGCCGCTGCCACTGTCGCTCACCGCGATCATCGCGTAGCGACCGGGCCGCACGTCGTCGTAGAGACTTGCGTAGTTCTCGTCGAGGTCGGCCCAGCCGGTCTCCAGGATGAGCTTGCCGCCATTCAGCATCGCGTCGCGGGCATTGAGCGCGAGGTTGATGACCGCCGTGGCGAGCTGGTTCGGATCGACATGCGCCACGCAGGTCTCGTCCTGGAAGACGGACTCGATCTCGATCTGCTCTCCGAGCGTCGGCCGCAGCAGCTTGGCCGTGTCGATCATGAGCGTGTTGACGTCGACCTCGCGCGGCTGCAGCGGCTGCCGGCGCGCAAAGGCGAGCAGATGCTGGGTGAGATCGGCACCGCGCGCGGCGGCCTCGTCGATCATCCTGGTGATCGCGGCGAGCTGCGGCTCCTTGGCCACGGCCGCGGCGAGAATCTCGATTGTGCCGGTGATCACGGTGAGGATGTTGTTGAAGTCGTGCGCGATGCCGCCGGTGAGCTGGCCGATCGCCTCCATCTTCTCGGACTGGCGGATCCGCTCCTCGGTCGCGATCTTGTCGGTGAGGTCGCGGAAGAAGCCGTTCAGCACGAAGCCGTTGCGGGTCTTCAGCGCGGTCACGCTGAGCTCGGCCTTGAACTCGCGGCCGTCGCGCCGCTTCACCATGACCTCGCGCCGACGGCCGACCCCGAGCGCGCTCGCTTGTCCGGTCATCAGGATGCGGCCGAGCGCCTCGCGCAGCTCCTCGCCGACGTCCCCGACCGTGATCACGTCGAACACGTCCTTGCCGATGATCTCGGCGCGCGACCAGCCGAAGATCTTCTCGGCCTGGGAGTTCCAGTTGAGAATGGCGCCGTTGTCGTCGACCTGGACGAAGGCATCGAGCGCGGTCTCGATGATGTTGCGGGCGAGCTGCTCGCTCTCCCGCAGAGTCTCCTGCGCCAGCCGGCTCTCGGTCATGTCGCGCCCGATGAAGAAGTGGCGCTGCACCGGCTCCGACCAGTTCGAGGTCCAAGACAGAGTCACCACGCGGCCGTCCTTGTGGACGTAGCGGCAATCGGAGGTGCGTGCGCGCAGGCCGAGGCGCGAGGCGCGAAGCTCCTCGCGTGCTTTGAGCAGATCGCCGGAGTGGATGAAATCCGCGCCGCTGCGGCCGATCATCTCGGCCGGCGTATAGCCGAGAATCGTCTCCACGCTCGGTGAGACCTGGACCAGGATGCCATTGCGGTCGGTGATGAGGATCAGGTCCCGCGACGTCTCGAAGATGCGCCGCCGCTCCTCGGTCTGCTGGCGCAGCGCCAGCTCGGTCCGGCGGCTCTCGGTGACGTCGCGTGCGATCTTGGAGGCGCCGATGATCTGGCCCGTCGGTGATTTGATCGGCGAGACGCTGAGCGAGACCTGGACCAGCTCACCGTCCTTGCGGATCCGCACCGTCTCGAAGTGCTGGATCCGCTCGCCGCGGGCCATGCGCGCCAGAATGTCCTGGGCCTCGGCCATGCGCTCTGGCGGCACGAGGAAATCCGCACGGCGGCCCACGGCCTCCTCGGCGGAGTAGCCCAGCATGGCCTCGGCTGCCGGATTCCACGCAGTGATGGTGCCGTCCAGCGACAGCGTCACGATCGCGTCGTTCGACGATTCCACCGCTGCACTGTACAGGCGTTCGCGGGCGGCGAAATGGTCGCGCGCCGCTTCGGTCAGGTAATGCTCCTGGACTTCGCGCTCGAGCTCGGCGGTCTTGGTGCGAACCTCGTCCAGCACGCGGGCAAAGGCGCGCGCCAGCACGCCGGTCTCGCCGACCGCCTCGAGCGGAATGTTCACCGCCTCGCCGCGGCCCACGCCCTCGACGGCCTGGGTCAGCTGGTTGATCGGCCGCGTCAGCGAGCGCGCGACCACGAAGGCGAGCGCGGCTGCGCACAGCATCGCGATCAGGCCGACCTCGATCGCCGTCTTGCGGATGGCGAGGGCGGGCGCCATGAAGGCGGTGTTCGGGATCGTCTCGATCACCGCCACCCATTCCTGTCCCGCGAGCAGCGCCGGTGCGAAGGCGACGCCGCCGGGACGATCGGCCTCGTCGTGCAGGATCTGCGCGAAACTCTCGGCGCTGCCCGTCGCGCCGGCGAGCGTCGGAAAATCGTCCTGCCATCGCGTCGATCGGCCGCGTTTGGAGGCGAATTCCCGGTCTGATTCGGGATGGAAGAGATAGTCGCCGCGGGCGTTCACCACGTAGAGCTGGGCGCCCGGCCGGGCCGCGGCGCGCAGATGCGCAAAGATCGGGCGCATGTCGAGATCGATCATCAGGATCGCGTACGGCTTGCCGTCCGGCGCGAACACCGGCGTGCCGACGCACAGCATCGGCACGCCTGTCTTGGGATCCGTCGTGTTGCCGTCGAGAATGATCGGCGAGAGTCGGATGCCGCCGGGCGGCAGGCTCAGCGTCTCCTTGATGTAGTTGCGCTCGCCGCGCGTGATCAGCTCGTTCTCCGGAACGATCCGCACCGTATTGCCCGGCCCGAGCCGGTCGACCCGGATCAGCTCGCGATAATTGTTCTCGATCCCGACAAGGCGGATCATCGCGTAGGTCTGCTTGGCCTGCAGCTCGGCGAAGTAGCGCATTGCGACCCGCTCGCGCCACGACTGCGCCGGCAGCCCTTCGCGGGGATCGGGAGCCCCCGTCTTCAGCGTGCGTATCAACGTTGCCAGATTTGGCGAGGCGCGATAGCCGTTGATGTCGTTGCGGGCGCCGCCGACATAGTTTTCGAGCTCGGTCGCCATCAGGCGCGAATGCGACTCGATTCGATCGAGCGCGCGCGGCAGCAGCGCCCGCTCGAGGCTGCGGTAGCCGAGCCAGCCGACGGCGAACACCGCGATCGCGACCAGCAGGATCATCGCGACAGCCAGTCGCGTCGTCAGCGTGATGCGGCCGCCGAGCCGCGGACCCTCGCTCGCGGGCTGCGCGCCGCTCAGCAGGGGCTCTTCGCTTCGGCTGTCAGGAGTTCGGAACAGCATCGTGGCCTAGCCTGGGTCGAGTAGCCTGATCGCCTGCCGATGCCAGGCAATCGGAAACCATCGTCAGGAGGGCTGCCGGCTTGAACGGCTTGGGCAATGCGGAAACCGCTCCCAGCTTGGTGGCCATGGCAAGATAGTCGGGCTCTGACATCGAGGTCGGGGTGTGGGGACGTCCCGAGGTCATGATGATCGGAACACCCGGCGTTTGCTTGAGGATCATGCGCATCGCCTCCAGCCCGTCCATGCCCGGCATGAAGATGTCCAGGATCACCAGGTCGAAGCTCTCGCTTTTGAAGCGGACGAGCGCCTTCTGGCCGTCACCGGCGATGCCGACGACGTGACCGGCCCGTTCGAGCACGCGCTGAATTGTCAGCTGCATGAGCGGATCGTCGTCCACGACCAGAATCTTCGCCACGCTCCGCATCTCCCGATTGGCTGGCAGCAAGACCAACGGTCAGTTGTAAAGGTTTTGCCCAATTCGCGGCGCGCCGCAAGCGCTTCGCCGCGCAAGTCACATGCAGGATGGGACGCGATGATCGATCTCCCGTGCGGGCGAAGGGTGGACCATCCGGGCGCCGTGCCTGCATTCGAGGCGCTCGCGCCGTAGTTGCATGGCGCGGAGCGCTTCACAATCGCCCCGTCCCGGCGAGGGCAGTTGCGCTGAATGCACAATATTTGAGCACATGTCTAAGGCCTACGATCCCGGGCGGCGCGACGGGTGGGAGGCGATGCGGACCTGCACGGGACGGAGTGGCCACAGGAGCGACATGCCGGGATGCGGCGTGACACCGCTTACGTCCTCCGATTGGGCGGGCCGCTAGCCGCTGAGATAGTCCGGCCAGCGGCCGCGAATGGTCGCGAGGTCGCTCAGCGTGCCGGTCAGGTGCTCGCGCAGATGCGTCTGCGCCTCGTCCGGCCGGCCCGCGGCGATCGCGTCGACGATCTGCTTGTGGTGGCGCAGGATGGTCTGCGCCTTGCCGGGCGAAGGCAGATGCAGCCGGCGCAGCCGGTCGATGTGACCGCTGCGGCTGCGGACCAGACTCCACAGCTCGTGCTTGTCCGCGGCGGTGTAGAGCCGCTCGTGGAATGCGTTGTCGACGATCGTGAACGAGGTGAAGTTGCCGTCCTTGGCGAACCGTCTCTGCTGGGCGATCAGGGCATGCAGCTCGTCGATCGGGGCCGCCGCCGGTGTCAGCGCGAGCAGCCGCACGATCTCGAGCTCCAGCGCCTGGCGCAGGAACTGCGCCTGCTGCGCGCGTGCCACGTCGATGCGGCTGACCAGGGTCGCATGCTGCGGGAAGACGTCGACCAGGCCCTCTTCGGCCAGCCGCATCAGCGCGTCCCGGATCGGTGTCGAGCTGAGGCCGAACTCGGCTTGCAGCGCCGGCCGCGACAATGGCGCTCCCGGCGGCAGCGCCAGCGCGATGATCTGGTCGCGCAACCGCTCGAAGACCTGCGGTGCCGCGCGCCGGCTCGGATCGAGCCGTTCGGGCGGGAGAACCGCAGCAGGCGTCGCGGGCAATGCCATTTGGTCGGACGTCCGGCTCGAATGTCGCAGGGCAGAACAGCCCTTGTCAGAGATGCACTAATGCATTAGTGCATCTCTCCGCCGGCCGTCAAGAAGGAGCCGGCACGCAAGGAGGGATGTCCCATGTTCGAGAAGTTCGGGCGCTCGGCCGCACGAGCCGCCGGCCTGCTGGCCGCGCTGCTGGTAGCGGCGGCCTGGAATGACGCCGCACAGGCCCAGCAGAAGACCGAGGTCTCGCTGTCGCGCCAGCCCGGCATCTTCTACATGCCGAGCCACATCATCGAGAAGAACAAGCTGATCGAGAAGCATGCTGCCGCGCTTGGCGTGCCCGGCGTCACCACCAAATGGCTGACCTTCTCCGGCGGCGGCGCGCAGACCGATGCGCTGCTGTCGGGCAGCGTCGACATTCTCAACACCGGCACCGGCAATCTGCTGTTGTTGTGGGACCGTACCCGCGGCGGCGTGAAGGGTATCGTCGCGACCTCCGCACAGCCGATGACCCTGATCAGCCGCGATCCCAACATCAAGTCGATCAAGGACTTCGGTCCCAGCGACAAGATCGCCGTGCCGACCGTCAAGGTCTCGACCCAGGCCATCGTGCTGCAGATCGCGGCCGCCGAGGCGTTCGGCGCCGATCAGTGGAACAAGCTCGACGCCAACACCGTGCAACTCGGCCATCCCGACGCCTATACCGCGCTTTCGAACCCGCAGCACGAGGTGCACAACCATTTCTCGATTCCGCCCTATACGTTCCTCGAATTGAAGAACGTCCCCGGCGCGCACGTCGTGATGAATTCGCCCGACGTGATGGGTGGACCGCTCAGCCAGGCGCAGTTCTTCACCACGACGAAGTTCGCGGACGCTAACCCGAAGATCATCCAGGCGGTCCGCGACGCCACCAAGGAGGCGCAAGACCTGATCCGCAGCGATACCCGGACGGCGGTGGAGATCTACAAGGAGATCACCGGCGACAAGACCTCGGTCGAGGATCTGCTCGCCTGGCTCAAGGAGCCCGGCATGATGGAGTGGAACCTGGAGCCGCAGGGCACGATGAAGTTCGCCGCGCATCTCGCCAAGATCGGCACCATCAAGACCCAGCCCAAGGCCTGGACCGACTATTATCTTCCGGTCGCCCATGATCTGAAGGGCAACTGATGTCTGCGCTGCTCGATGTCGATGGCGTCACTTTGCGCTACAAGACCTCCAGCGCCGTGATCACGGCGACCGAACGTGTCGGCTTCTCCGTCGACCGCTCCGATCGCTTCGTGCTGCTCGGACCGTCCGGCTGCGGCAAGTCCACCTTGCTGAAAGCGGTCGGTGGCTACATCAAGCCGAGCGAGGGACGGATGCGCATCAACGGCCGCGAGATCACCGGTCCCGGCGCCGACCGCATGATGATCTTCCAGGAGTTCGATCAACTGCTGCCATGGAAGACCGTGCTTGCCAACGTGATGTTCCCGCTGCTGACGGCGCGGCGCATGCCGCGCAAGGAGGCCGAGAGCCGCGCCCGCGCCTATATCGAGAAGGTCGGGCTGACGCGCGTCGTCGATGCCTATCCGCATACGCTGTCGGGCGGCATGAAGCAGCGCGTCGCGATCGCCAGGGGCATGGCGATGGAGCCGGACATTCTCTTGATGGACGAGCCCTTCGCGGCGCTCGACGCGCTGACGCGGCGGACCTGCCAGGACGAGCTGTTGCAGCTCTGGAGCGAGACCAAGTTCACCGTGCTGTTCGTGACGCATTCGATTGCGGAAGCCATCAAGATCGGCAACCGCATCCTGTTGCTGTCGCCGCACCCTGGCCGGGTCAAGGCCGAGGTCATCGACGTCGACAAGGTCTCGGCCGAGGATGGCAGTGCCGCACGCCTGGAGAAGCAGATCCATGACCTGCTGTTTTCTGAACCCGCAACGGCACATTGAGGGCCGCTCCCATGGCTGACGCAAAGATCATCCTGCGCGACACGGCTGCGGCGAGCGCGTCCCCGGCCGAGGTCGAGCGCAAGCTCGGCATGCTCGAGCTGCTGTGGAACGACGGCTTCGTGCGCAAGACCCTGATCATCGTCGTGCTCGCCGCGATCTGGCAGGCCTACGGCAGCTATCTCGACAATCCGCTGCTGTTCCCGACCTTCTCCGACACCATCGCTGCTCTCTGGGAGAAGGTCCGTGACGGCGCCATTCCGATGCGCGCCTGGACCTCGCTGAAGGTGCTGTTCATGGGCTATGCCGCCGGCATTACGCTGGCGGCCATCCTGACCGTGCTCGCGATATCGACCCGCATCGGCACCGATTTCCTCGAGACCGTCACGGCGATGTTCAACCCGCTGCCGGCGATCGCGCTGCTGCCGCTGGCGCTGATCTGGTTTGGGCTCGGCAGCGGCAGCCTCGTCTTCGTGCTGATCCATTCGGTGCTGTGGCCGGTCGCGCTCAACACCCATTCCGGCTTCAAGAGCGTGTCCAACACGCTGCGCATGGTCGGCCGGAACTACGAGCTGAGCGGCCTTTCCTACGTCATCCGCATCCTGATTCCGGCGGCGTTCGGCGCCATCCTCACCGGCCTCAAGATCGGCTGGGCGTTTGCGTGGCGGACCCTGATCGCGGCCGAGCTGGTGTTCGGCGTGTCCTCGGGGCAGGGCGGCCTCGGCTGGTTCATCTTCGAGAACCGCAATTTGCTGGAGATTCCCGCCGTTTTCGCCGGCCTCTTGACCGTGATCGTGATCGGCCTCGTGGTCGAGAACCTGATCTTCCGCACCATCGAGCGCCGGACCGTGCTGACCTGGGGGACGCAATCATGAGCGAGCGCAAGCAACCCGATCAGCTGCGCAGCGCGCGCTGGTTCGCACCCGACGATCTCCGCTCCTTCGGCCATCGCTCGCGCGTGATGCAGATGGGCTACGCCCAGGAGGAATGGAAGGGCCGGCCGGTCATCGCCATCATCAACACCTGGTCCGACGCGCAGCCCTGCCACATGCACTTCAAGCAGCGGGTCGACGACGTCAAGCGCGGCGTGCTGATGGCCGGCGGCTTCCCGATCGAGCTGCCGGCGCTGTCGCTGTCGGAGTCGCTGTTGAAGCCGACCACGATGCTCTATCGCAACATGCTGGCGATGGACGTCGAGGAACTGCTGCGCAGCCATCCCGTCGACGGCGTCGTGCTGATGGGCGGCTGCGACAAGACCACGCCGGCGCTGCTGCTCGGCGCCACCAGCATGAACCTGCCGGCGATCTATCTCCCCGCAGGACCGATGCTGCGCGGCAATTGGAAAGGCAAGACGCTCGGCTCCGGCTCCGATGCCTGGAAGTACTGGGACGAGCGCCGCGCCGGAAAACTGTCGGACGCCGACTGGAATGCGATGGAGGCGGGCATCGCGCGCAGCCACGGCACCTGCATGACCATGGGCACGGCCTCGACCATGACCGCGATTGCCGAGGCCATCGGCATGACCTTGCCCGGCGCCTCGTCGATTCCCGCCGCCGATGCCGAGCACATCCGCATGAGCTCGGAGTGCGGCCGCCGCGTCGTCGAGATGGTGTGGGAGGACCTGACGCCGTCGAAGATTCAGACGCGGCCAGCGTTCGAGAATGCGATCGCGGTCGCGATGGCGATGGGCTGCTCCACCAACGCGATCATCCACGTGATCGCGCAGGCACGCCGCGCCGGCGCCGATATCGGCCTCGACGATTTCGAGGCCGCGAGCCGCAAGGTGCCGGTGCTCGCCAATGTCCGGCCGAGCGGCGACACCTATCTGATGGAGGACTTCTATTACGCTGGCGGGCTGCCCGGCCTGATGAGCCGGATGAAAGAGCATCTCCATCTCGACTGCCTCACCGTCAACGGCCGCACGCTGGGCGACAACATCACAGGCGCCGGCGTCTACAATGACGACGTCATCCGCCCGCAATCCAACCCGATCTACCGCGAGGGCGCGCTCGCCGTGCTCAAGGGCAACCTCGCGCCGGATGGCTGCGTCATCAAGCCCTCCGCCTGCGAGCCGCGCTTCCTCAGGCACACGGGCCCGGTGCTGGTGTTCGACGACTATCCGTCGATGAAGAAGGCGATCGACGATCCCGATCTCGACGTCACGGCCGATCACGTGCTGATCCTGCGCAATGCCGGGCCGCAGGGCGGGCCGGGCATGCCCGAATGGGGCATGCTGCCGATCCCGACCAAGCTCGTGAAGCAGGGCGTGCGCGACATGGTGCGGCTGTCGGACGCCCGCATGAGCGGCACCAGCTACGGCGCCTGCATCCTGCACGTCGCGCCGGAGGCCTATGTCGGTGGTCCCTTGGCGCTGGTGAAGAACGGCGACCGCATCACGCTCGACGTCGCCGCGCGCACCATCAATCTCGATGTGCCTGAGGACGAATTGGCGCGCCGCCGTGCCGCCTGGACACCGCCAACGCCGCGCTTCGAGCGTGGCTATGGCTGGATGTTCGCCCGCCACATCAAGCAGGCCAATGACGGCTGCGATTTCGACTTCCTCGAGACCGGCTTCGGCGCCGCGGTCGGGGAGCCCGCGATTTATTAGTTCATAGCGCCGCGTTAGCCCGCGCTGTTTCCGCGCACCCGGTGCGCTCCCTCCCCCCTTGCGGGGGAGGGTCGGGGAGGGGGTACCCCAAGCGACACCGTTGATGTGGACCCCCACCCCCAACCCCTCCCCGCAAGGGGGAGGGGAGAACGACGAGCACCGCATGACCAAACTCAGCGACACCACCCGCAACAAGCTCAAGACCGTCTCCACCGCCACCGTTGCGACCGCGCTGTTTAAGCGCGGCCTGCGCATCCAGTGCATCCAGAACGTCCATCCGCTCAATCCGGACGCGCCGACCATGGTCGGCGAGGCATTCACCCTGCGCTATATCCCGGCGCGCGAGGACCTCAACACCATCGAGGTGTTTCGCGACCGTGCCCATCCGCAACGCAAGGCCGTGGAGGAGTGTCCGCCCGGTGCCGTGCTGGTGATGGACAGCCGCAAGGACGCGCGGGCTGCCTCGGCCGGCGCCATCCTGGTGAGCCGCCTGCAGCAGCGCGGCGTCGCCGGTGTCGTCACCGATGGCGGGTTTCGCGATGCGGCCGAGATCGCCAAGCTCGGCATTCCCGCCTTCCACCAGCGCCCGAGCGCGCCGACCAATCTCACCCTGCATCATGCGATCGAGATCAACGGCCCGATCGCCTGCGGCGACGCGCCGGTGTTTCCCGGTGACGTCATCCTCGGCGATTCCGACGGCGTCATCGTCATCCCCGCCCATCTCGCCGACGAGATCGCCGAGGAGACGTTCGAGATGACCGCGTTCGAAGATTTCGTCGCCGAGCAGGTCGCGAACGGCCGCTCCATCCTCGGCCTCTATCCGGCGACCGATCCGCAGACGCCGGCGGATTTCGCCGCGTGGCGCGCGAAGAACGGCAGGTAACCGTCACACACTCCGCTGTCGTCCCGGCCTCGAGCCGGGACCCAGAAACACAGGCGGATGTGACTACGAAGAAAGTAGCTCCAGCCTGCCCAACAACCGGGGACGGTGGCTATGGGTCCCCGCGTTCGCAGGGACGACACTGTTGGTCGGGCGAGATCCCGCTACACATCTCGCTGTTGCTGTCAGTCGCCGCGCTCACGCGCTTCTATCCGCCAAGCCCACCGCCCACAGTGCAAACGCATAGGCGATCGCGACTTCGTCGAGGCGGTTGAAGCGGCCGGAGGCGCCGCCGTGGCCGGCGCCCATGTTGGTGCGCAGCACGACAGGGCCGCCACCGGTCATCGTCGCGCGCAGCCGCGCGATCCATTTCGCCGGCTCCCAATAGGTGACGCGCGGGTCGGTCAGGCCGGCCATCGCCAGGATCGCCGGATACGGCTTGGCGGCGACGTTGTCGTAGGGCGAGTAGGACAGGATGGTGCGGAAGTCTTTCTCGCTCTCGATCGGGTTGCCCCATTCGGGCCATTCCGGCGGCGTCAGCGGCAGGCTGTCGTCGAGCATGGTATTGAGCACGTCGACGAACGGCACCTCGGCGACGATGCCGGCGAACAGCTCGCCCGCGCGGTTGGCGACTGCGCCCATCAGCATGCCGCCGGCGCTGCCGCCATGGCCGACGATGCGCTTCTCGCTCGTGTAGTTGGCCGCGATCAGCGCCCGCGCACAGGCTGAGAAATCGTCGAAACTGTTGGTCTTCTTCTCGCGCTTGCCCTGGAGATACCAGCCCCAGCCCTTGTCAGTGCCGCCGCGAATATGCGCGATGGCATAGACGAAGCCGCGGTCGACCAGCGACAGCCGGTTGGCCGAGAACGACGCCGGCATCGCATGGCCGTAGGAGCCGTAGCCGTAGAGCAGCAGCGGCGCTGACCCGTCGGCCTTGAAGTCGCGCCGATGCAAGAGCGAGACCGGCACCTCGGCGCCGTCGTCCGCCTTCGCCATGATGCGCGTGGTGACGTAGTCCGCCGGATTGTGCCCCGACGGGATTTCCTGGCGCTTGCGCAGCGTTCTAGCGCGCGTCACCATGTCGTAATCCCACACCTCCGACGGCGTCGTCATCGACGAATAGGCAAAGCGCAGGTTGGTGGTGTCGAACTCGTAGGAGCCCATCGCGTCGAGCGAATAGGCGCCCTCGTCGAAGGCGATCGCGTGTTCCTCGCCGGATTTCAGGTCTCTGATCACGATCGACGGCAGCGCATTGGCGCGCTCCAGCCGCACCAGATGGCCGGCATAGAGATCGTGGTCGAGCACATAGATGCCGGCGCGATGCGGAATGAGGTCGCGCCAATTAGCGCGCTCGGGCGCGGCCAGCGGCGCGGTCACGATCTTGAAGTCGATCGCGCCGTCGGCATTGGTGAGAATGAGCAGCTCGTCGCCGCGATCCGCGATCGAATATTGCACGCCGTTCTCGCGCGCGGCGACCAGCCGCGGCGGCGCATCGGGATCATCGAGATCGATCAGCCGCTGCTCCGAGGTCTCATGGTCGCCCCCGGCAATCACGCAGAACCGGCCGGAGGTCGACTCGTGCACATGGGTGAACCAGCCGGTGTCCTTCTCCTCATAGACCAGCAAATCGTCTGATTGGTTGGTGCCGAGCTTGTGCCGCCACACCTGCATCGGGCGGTGATTGTCGTCGAGCTTGACGTAGAAGAAGCTCTTGCAGTCACGCGACCACACCACGCCGCCGTCGGTCTCCTCGACGAGATCGACGAGATCGTTTCCACCGTCCCAGTCGCGGACGCGGATGGTGAAATATTCCGAGCCCTTGGTGTCGGCGCTCCAGGCGGCCAGCTTGTGGTCGTGCGAATGCCGGCTGCCGCCGAACTTGAAATACTCATGCCCGCGCGCCAGCGCATCGCCGTCGAGCCCGATGGTCTCCGCCCCGCCGTTGCGCGGCGTGCGGCAGAACAGCTCGTGCTGCCCGCCCTCGCGGTACTTTCGGAAGTAGGCGTAGGGCCCGTCCGGCGATGGCACCGAGGAATCGTCCTCCTTGATGCGGCCGCGCATCTCCGCGACGAGCTTCTTCTGCAGCGGTGCGGTGTGGCCGAGCACGGATTCCGCATAGGCGTTCTCGGCCTCGAGATAGGCGCGGATGTCGGCGTCGAGCAGCGACGGATCGTGCAGCACCTCCTGCCAGCGCGCATCCTTCAGCCAGGCATAATCGTCGCTCACGGTGATGCCGTGGCGAGTGAAGGAATAAGGGCGGCGCGGCGCCACCGGCGCACTTGTGCTGCTGTCGGTCATGTCGTCCTTTACGGGGTCACGCTCTCGCCGAGCCATTGGATCGCGGCGTCGAGGCCGCCGCGGCCATGCGGAATCTTCAACGCCACCAGCGCCATTTCGATCACACCGAGCGTGCCCAGCACCATCGGCGCGTTGACATGGCCCATATGGGCGATGCGGAACGCCTGGCCCTGGAGGTCGCCGATCCCGGTGCCGAGCACGACGCCGCACTGCTCCTTGCAGTAGGTCTGCAGTACGGCCGGATCATAGCCGCCGCCGACCAGCACCGTGGTCACGGTGTTGGAACGCTCCGCGGCGTCTACGATATTGAAGCCGATCACCTGGCCTTCGCTCCACTTGGCGACCGCGCGGCGCACGGCCTCGCCGAGCAGGGCATGGCGGCGGAACGCATGCGGCAGCCCTTCCGCGAACAGCATGTCCATGGCCTGGCGCAGCGCGAACAACAGATGCACCGGGGCGGTGCCGCCATATTTGCGATAGTGTTCGGCGCCCTCGCGCTCGCTCCAGTCCCAATAGGGCGTGCGCATGTTGGCGCGCTTATGCGCCTCGAGCGCGCGGTCGTTGGCCGCGACGAAGCCGAGACCGGGCGGTGTCATCAGGCCCTTTTGCGAGCCGGACATCGCGACGTCGATGCCCCAGGCATCCATCTCGAACGGCATGCAGCCGAGCGAGGCGACGGTGTCGACCATATAGAGCGCCGGATGGCCCGCGGCCTTGATGGCGCGGCCGATCGCCTCGACATCGTTGACGACGCCCGAGGCGGTGTCGATCTGCGCCACGACGATGGCCTTGATGGTGTGCTCCTTGTCGGCGCGCAGCCGCGCCTCGACCTCGGCCGGGCGCACCGCGCGGCGCCAGTCGCCGCGGAGCACCTCAACCTCGGCGCCCATCGCGCGCGCCGCATGGCCCCAGCCGATCGCGAAGCGGCCGCTCTCCAGCACCAGCACCTTGTCGCCGCGCGACAGCACGTTGGAGAGCACGGCCTCCCAGGCGCCATGGCCGTTGGCGATGTAGATGTAGGTCTTGCCCTTGGTCGCGAACAGCCGGCCGAGATCGGCCATGATGCCGTCGGTCAGCTCGACCATCTGCTTGGAGTAGATGTCGAGCGCCGGGCGGTGCATCGCCTGCAGCACCTCGTCGGGCATCGTGGTGGGTCCCGGGATGGCCAGAAACTCCCGGCCCGCGCGAACGGTCATTGTCAGTGTCCTCGGCGATGTGGTTTGGCGGTTGAGGGTGGTGGCGGGCTCTCGCACACGGCTGGCCCATGGTCGTTTTACGTGGCGCGGCGCATTAAGAAAAGCCGGAGAAGCCGGGGGGCTGGCATGCCCCGGCAGGCCGGCGCGTCAGGCCGTCAGCGCCTCGTCTCGCGGCAGCCGGCGGCCTCGGCCTCCTCGACCGAGCAGAACCAGCGCGTGCCCTTGGCGACGTGCATCTTGATCTGAGCGTACCAACGGCTCTTCGGCGTGTGATAGATGCACTCGCCGGCGCCGTTGACGTTGCCCTTGATGGTGCAGTCGGGCGACGGCGCGACCGGTCCCGAGGCCGAGGCGAGCAGGATGGCTTTCGCGCTGTCCGGTGGCTTGGTGGCGCCGAGGATCGTGGTCTTCTTGTTGCGCACGCGCCAGTCCCACGGCGCGATGAATGCACCCTGCCACATGCCGGCCTTGGCGGCGCGCGCCTCGGCCTCGTCGGGCTCGTAATCGTGCGAGATGGTGCGATAGGCCAGCGCCCAACCGCTGCGCACCAGCCATTTCTGGATGTCCTCGCCGTCGACGTCGCAGCGCGCCACCTGGCGACCGCGGCGATCGATCGAACGCGGATGACAGGTCCAGCTCTTGCCGTCGGCGTGCTTGATCAGTTCGTCACGCGCCGCCACGCCGCAGGTCCAGCGCTCGCCGTTCTTGTTCAGGCAGAGCTGATCGACGGCGGGCGCGTCGATGCCGCCGAGCCGGATGCGCGTCGTGCCGATCAGCACGCTGTCGGCCTCGCGGACCTTGGCGGGACCGGTGATGTCGGCGGCATGGACGAGCGACGGGGCGAGCGTGAGCAGGAGAAGAAGTGCTGGCTTCATCGACATGAAAGGGCGCGGAACGTCCTTGGGATGGATTGATGGGGGCAATTGTGCGGCGGATCGGCCCGTGGTTCCAGCGCCGTGATTGCCTGAGCCGCTCAACTTCGCGCGATGGTGGGACGGGAGTTGCGACTCGAGCTATCACCACAACGGCGGTGCGCTCCCCTCCCCGCAAGGGGGAGGGGAGTGGACCGACATCGGCGACACAGCTTCGTCCTCACCGCACCACGACCCGCCGCGCCAGCGCCAGGCCCATCAGCACGAAGGCAGATGTCACCTCGGGGCCGCCGACCAGGATGCGGGTCGGGGTCTTCATCTTGTTCCATTCATAGGCGCGGTACGGATGCCGCCGGCCGCCCTCGCCGAACGACGTCACGATGCAATGCACCGCGGGCGCGAAGCTCGCCGCAGCGCCGCCGAGATGTCCGAGCGCAATCAGCGCCAGCGCGGCGTCGAACGGGTTCATCTCGCGGCCGATCAGCTCGTCCTCGACATAGCCGAGCACGCGCAGACGAATGAGCTCGAACGCGCCGTCGGGATCGATCGCCCGCCGCGCGGCGGGCGGCAGTGCCATGAAGGCGTGGTAGCAGCGGCCGAAATAGGCGCAGTACAGCTCCGGCAGATAATAGATGTGCGCGCGCGGGTCGGCGAAGGCGCCGCTCAGAACCAGCCGCTGCTGGAAGCCGACGATTCGCCTGACGACGTCGAGCCGGGCTTGCGTCTCCAGGACCTGCCAGCGCCCGAGATTGCGGAACGACACTTCGAGCACGTCGAGATTCAGCGTCGGATCGAGATCGTTGCCGTAGGGCCGCTCGCCGGCCAGACTGTCGATCCAGGTCGCGATGCCGCCTTCATAGTCGATGTTGTCGTTGATCGGCACCGTCACGCGCGGCTCGTTGCCGCCGGCGCGCACCTGGTAGCCGGCATAGAAATCCAGCAGCGGCTGGTTCAGCATCGGATCGTCCGAGCCGGCCTGCGTCGCCGCCGAGAACGAGCACGCCGTGGTGTCGCAATCCGGCACGTAGACGCCGAAGCCGAGGTCCTGCTTGATCTGGGTGAAGAAGCGCGAGAAGCGCGGATGCGGCGGCGGCGCCAGCGCGGTGACGACATTGTAGCTCTTGCCGTCGGCACCGCGCACCTCCTCGCGGCTGACGGTCAGGCAGAACTCGACCATGGCCGAAATCGCCGTGCGCGCCGCGGTCGTCTGCTCCGACGAGGCGAGGCCGGTCTCCAGATAGCTCAGCAGCGCCTCGGTGAAGAACGCGTCGTAATAGGCCGAGCGGTGGCGGATCTGCACCGGCTCCCACATCGGCTCGGCGATGCCGCGCCACGGCGGATTGATCACGGCCGCCGCCGGCGATCGCGCGATGAAGACGCGGGCGAGGTTGAACAGCAACGTCGAGTTCTTGTAGCCGCGCGCGTCCAGCCCCTGCAGCGCCATCAGCACCTCGCGGCCCTTCATGTCGGGATCGCCGATCAGGTTGAAGGCGGCATAGGTCGGGATGAAGCCATTGCGGCTGAACGAGCCGAGCAGGTCGGCGCCACAGGCCCGGATCACGCGGTCGATCTCGCCTTCCGGCGGCATGGCCGCCGCCGCGGTCCGGCGCGGCGGGGCAGGGTGATGCAAGGCGACGCTGTCGACCAGATCGGCGATCGGGCGGCCGACCTGCTCCCAGTCCGGCGTCGGATTGTCGCGGGCGAGAACCAGCGCGTCGCGCAGCGCATTGAGAACAGCGGGATCGTTCAACTCGGGCAGGCCGGCACGGCGCAGCAATGCGCGCAGCGCGGGGTTCCCCAGCGCGGTCCGGTAGAATTTCGACAGATGCGGGTCGCCGCTGCCGGGCCGGCGCAGGATGGGATCGCAGACCTCGTACAGCGAGGGCCCATCCTTCCGGGCCGTCAGTGCGCGGCAGGCCGCGCCGGCGAAATACTGGAAACTCAAGCGAGGACTCGCGGGTTGTCGGAGGCGGGACGAACGGCATGCGCTGCTCGAAACGCCCGGCAAACGGCGCGTCACGCGCATGCATGGGGCAAACTGACACGCTGGACGGCCAAAGACAACGTGACGGCGGTCACGGCGCGAGGCGGATTGGGCGGCAATATGGCCTCCCGGCGGTCCGCCCAGGGCCCTTTGGAGATCGGCGCCATGGTTAAATTTGCGTTTCTCTTCAAGTGCTTGAAAAGTCAAGGCTGTTCCGATGTTGCTTGGGATGCGGGTTCGGGTTAAGCCTTTCCTCGTTGCGGTGCCGCAAATTGCGCGCAATTCGACGACACATCGTCTCGCAACCCCTCAAACCTCAGAGGCGCCAGCGCGACCAAAGGGTGCGCCCCTTTGGTCACGCTTGGGCAGGCTCGGACCAGGATTGACGTGATGACCGCAAGGCAGCCTTCTCTCTCCCGCCGATCGGCCGTGATCGCCGCCGCGCTTCTCTGCACGGTGTCGCTCGCGATCGGTGCGCATGCTGCCCTCAACAAGCGTTCGCTCGAGGCGCCCAAGGCGGCAGCCTCCGAGCAGAGCAGCGTGGCGACCGGCAACGGCGCGCGCCTCGCGCTGGTCATCGGCAATGGTCATTACCCCGATGCGAATGCGCCGCTCGTCCAGCCGATCAACGATGCCCGGGCGCTGACCGGCGCGCTGCGCCGCGACGGCTTCGACGTCGATGTCGTCGAGGATGCCAACAAGGACGACATGATCCGCGCGGTCGAGCGCCTCAAGGCCAGGATCAAGCCCGACTCGGTCGTGATGCTGTTCTTCGGCGGCTACGCCATCCAGGCGGGACGCGAGAGCTACATGATCCCGGTCGATGCCAAGATCTGGAAGGAGGCCGACGTGCGCCGCGACGGCACCAGCATCGAGGGCCTGCTCGATACGGTCCGCGAGCAGGGTGCGCGCGCCAAGCTGGTCGTGATCGACGCCGCGCGCCGCAATCCCTATGAGCGCCGCTTCCGCGCCTATTCGCACGGCCTGGCGCCGATCAATGCGCCTGCCAATGCGCTGATCCTGTCGTCGGCGACGCCCGGCAAGGTGCTGGACGATCCGAAGGGCCAGAACAGCGTGCTGGTCGGCGAGCTGCTCAATCAGCTCGGCAAGAGCCCGAGCGCCGAGGCGGTGTTCAACAAGACCCGCAACGCCATCGCGCGCAGCTCCGACGGCGAGCAGGTGCCGACCGTGTCGTCCTCGCTGGTCGAGGACATCCGCTTCAGCGCCGACGTCGCGAACGCCGGCAGTTGAGGCGGCGGTTTTCCATCTCTCGTCCAACGCATCTGACGCTCGGAGCGTCTGCCCCGCTCTCACCAAGCTGACGGTCAGCTCCCCTCCCCCTTGCGGGGAGGGGTTGGGGGTGGGGGTCCGCAGGGGTATGAACCGGGCTGAGTCCTGACAATTCAGACCGGGTTGATTCCTGACAGGCAAGCTTCGTCCGATTCGAAGGAGGATCGGTCGATGCCTTTCAGGGAGAGCAGTCCTGTGGAGCAGCGTATCGGGTTGTTTCGGGAGTACGACACGGGAGCTTTTTCGGTGACGGAGCTGTGCGCGCGGCACGGCATCAGCCGGGAGACGTTCTACGTTTGGGAGCGCCGCCGCGCGAGCGGGGATCCGCAGTGGTTCGAGGAGAAGAGCCACGCCGTGCAGAACTGCCCGCACGCCACAGCGGACCGGCTGGCACGGCGCATCATCGCAACACGACGACGGTTTCCGCATTTTGGCCCCAAGAAGATCAAGGCCTGGCTCGCGCGCGAGCGAACGGAGGTCGACTGGCCGGCGGCCTCGACGATCGGCGACCTCCTGAAGCGTGAAGGCCTGGTCGAAGCGCGGCCACGCCGACGTCGGGCGATCGCGCAAGGCGAGCTGATCACGCCGGCGGAGGGCCCCAATGACGAGTGGGCGATCGACTTCAAAGGCTGGTTCCGCACTGGCGATGGCACGCGCTGCGATCCGCTCACCATCACCGATGCGGCGAGCCGCTATCTCATCGAGGTGCGCATTGTCGATCCGACCTGGGCTGGCGTGAAGGGCGCTCTGGAGCGCGTTTTCAAGGATATCGGCCTTCCCGACGCGATCCGCTCCGACAATGGAGTACCGTTCGGATCGACGGGAGCTGGCGGCCTTTCGGCGCTCTCGGTGTGGTGGCTCAAGCTCGGCATCGAGCCACGCTACATCCCACCAGCGAGCCCGCAGGACAACGGCCGGCACGAGCGCATGCACCGCACGCTGAAGGCCGAGACGTCGAAGCCACCGGCAGACACGGCCGCCGAGCAGCAGCGACGCTTCGACGCCTTTCGCCGCCACTTCAACGAGGAGCGGCCGCACGAGGCGCTCGACCAGGTGGCCCCCGTCAAGCTCTGGCGCAGGCCGGTGCGCTTCATGCCAGACCGTCTCGATGATCCCTGGTACGACGCCGATCACGAGGTCCGCCGCGTGCGTCCCACCGGGGACATCAAATGGCAAGGCGAGCACGTCTTCGTTGGCGAAGCGCTCGCCGGCGAACTCATCGGCCTCGCCAAGCACGATACCGGCGGCCACATCGTCCGCTTCTGGGGCCGAGACCTCGGGCTGATCGACCGCGACCGCCGTTTCCTGCGCTTTGCTCCGCCGCGTGCGCGGCTCCGCGTCGCGCAGGAAACGGCGGAGACAACACAGCAGTGATCGAATAGTGTCAGGGATCAGCCCGGTCCAAAATGTCAGGGATCAACCCGGTCGGTCAGGGCGCCGCGCGTCGTTGGCTTGAGCCTTCCCTACAAGCCGCTTTGGCAGGGATAGCGATTCCCCGCATGGCCCTGTCCTAGATCGCTGAAGATTTCCCTGGAGCTCGCGCGCTCATCACGTCGAGTGCGACTCGGAGAACCCCCACCCCCGACCCCTCCCCGCAAGGGGGAGGGGAGCGGACCGCGTCTGGCGCGGTCTCCCCCGCTATGTCCCGCAGGACTCGGCCGTGTCCCTCAATTGCTCGCCATCACCGGCCGCACCGGGTCGCCTTCGCGCAGCAGCGCGCCGGCGCGGGTGACCACGACGTCGCCCTCGGCGAGGCCGTCGCGGATCTCGACCTGGCCGCCGGCCATCAGGCCGATCTCGACCCGCTTGGTCTCGATGCGCTGGGCGCGGACCACCTGCACCACCGTGCCGTCCGGGTCGTACAGCACGGCGGTCAGCGGCACCGCGACGCCGCAGCTCTGGCCGATCTTGATCACGGCACGCCCGAACGAATTCACCAGCAGCCGCGCCGTGCCGTTGATGCCGATGAAGGCCTGGCCGAGCTGGCTGTTCGGCTCGACGGTCGGCGCGACCCTTCGAATCTTGCCTTCGACCTCGCCGGCCCCGACGATGCGGATCCGCGCCGTCTGGTTGACCGCGAGCTTGGCGAGCTGCGCGCTCGGCACCAGGCCGACGAGATCATATTCGTTGCGGGCGAGAATGGAGAACAGCGCCTCGCCGCGACCGGAGGCAAACGCGCCGATGGTGGCGCTCGACGACAGGATGGTGCCCGCCACCGGCGCCTGGATCATGATCGTGCCGCCCTCCGGCGGCGTCAGCCGCGCCAGGTTCTGTCCGGCCGTGACGGTGTCGCCGGCATCGACCAGCACCTCCGCGACCTTCAGTCCGGGACGGTCGGGCCTGACCGCGGTCTCGTCGCGCGCCAGCACCATGCCGGACACCTCGACGGTGTTGTCGAAGCAGGCCTTGGTCGCCTTGAGCACGCTGACCGCGGCGCCCCTCGGCGCGGTGTCCTCGGCCGCCGCCGCAGCCTGGATCATCGCCAGCAGGCCCGCGGCGGCGAGCATCGGCATCCGGCGCATCGTGGCGGCAATTGCGGCATGTCCCATGCGAAACCGATCCTCGCGAAAACCCATTCATTGAACGGCCGTGGTCGAGATAGCAGACGCGCAGCCGCCGGGCCAGCCGACCCGCGTCCCTGGTAGTCGCGCCAGGATGCCGCGACGTTCAGCCGACTGTGCCGAACTTCTCGGCCGGGTCCTCGTTGACGCTGCCGAATGTCAGCCATCTCCACTTGGGACTCACGCTCATGCTTCGGCTCTGGATACCGCTTCTGCTCTGCGCCGTCGTCGTCACGCCTGCGGTCTCCGCCGAGCTCACCGCCGACGCCGTCAACGGCGCCGAGTTGCGCAAGCGGCCGCCGGCCGAGGAGAAGATGGATCCGGTGGCGATCCGCGCCCAGGTGCTGCTCGATCGCGCGCGCGTCTCGCCCGGCGAGATCGACGGCCGCTTCGGCGACAATGCGCGCAAGGCGCTCGCCGCGTTCGCTCGCGCCAAGGGGCTTGCCGGTGATGCGAAGCTGACGCCCGAGCTGTGGGATGCGTTGCTGCGCGGCGACCAGGCGCCTGCCATCGTCTCCTACACGATCACCCGCGACGATGTGAAAGGGCCGTTCCTGAAGAAGCTGCCGCAGCACATGGAGGACATGAAGGACCTGCCGGCGCTCGGCTACACCTCGCCGCGCGAGGCGCTGGCCGAAAAATTCCACATGAGCGAAGCTCTGCTGTCGGCGCTCAATCCGAAGGCCGGCTTCGACAAGGAGGGCGAGCAGATCTCCGTCGCCAATGTGATCAAGCCGGACGACGCCGCGCCGAAAATCATGCGGCTCGACATCAGCAAGGACGCCGGCACCGTGCAGGCGTTCGACCGGGACGGCAAGCTGGTGGCGGTGTTTCCCGCCACGGTCGGCAGCGAAGAGAAGCCGACGCCGGTCGGCAGCTTCAAGGTGATCTCGATCGATGCCAACCCGAACTACCGCTATAACCCCGACTACAAGTTCAAGGGTGTGAAGGCGCGCAAGCCGTTCACCATCAAGCCCGGCCCGAACAACCCGGTCGGCGCCTATTGGATCGGCCTGTCGGTCGGCATCGGCTACGGCATCCACGGCACCGCCGAGCCGTCCAAGGTCGGCAAGTCGGAGTCGCATGGCTGCGTGCGGCTGACCAATTGGGACGTGCGATTCCTCGGCGACCACCTCGCGAAGAAGGCGAAGGTGGAGCTGCATTGAACGGGGCGTTGCTGCTGCGATTTCCATCGGCCTTCTTTGGACCCAAGCCGCATCGGCAACCTCCGCTGTCGTCCCGGCCTTGAGCCGGGACCCATAACCCCAGGAAGTCGTTTGAGGCAGACGGGTCGCTGACACCGCGCCCCGACAACCGCTGCGGCGCGTGGGGGCCCTAGTCAGTGCCACGCCGCGCCATCGCGCGATGCTGCCTGCGGGACGACGGCTGAGCGCACCATGCCAGCCCTACGTCATTGCGAGCGCAGCACGTCATTGCGAGCGCAGCGAAGCGATCCAGACGATGTCCGCGGGGCCATTCTGGAATGCTTCGGCGCAACTGCGCCTCGCAAATGACGACGCAACTCATGAGGAGACGGTAGCAAAGCCAGACAAACACGCTCTACGCCGCCGCCCGGACATTGCCAACGCCCATCCAGCGCGCATAATCGCGTCCACCGCAACCGGAAAGCTGGCCCGAACATGACCCCGGAGCATTTGCGCGACCGCCTGTGGCCGCCGCCCAAGCCAGGTGTCGATTGGTCGAAGTGGATCGGCTCGCCGGTGGCGTGGCTGGCGCTGTTGCTATCGGCGGCGAGCCTGTATGCGACCGTGGTGAGGACCAGGGACGACCTCCGCGTGGTCATCAACAATATCCCATTCATGTCGGTGTCGTCGAAAGCGCAGGAGCTGAGCGGGCTGAGCCAAAATCTCGTCTTCGTCAACGCTGGCAACCGGCCTGTGGCGGTCACCAAGATCAACCTCACCGTCTGGTTTCGTCCCGGTAACGAGAGGCCAGAGCCGTCGTGCGATGAGCATGGAATGAAGGCGCTTTTGAACTATGTCTTCACGCCTCTGGTGATCAAGCCAGGTGAAATGAGTCTCCTCGCGCTCGACACGTTGGAGGACGGTGAAGCTGGCGCCGCCGCGTCGGGCTTTTCGGGGCCCACGCGTGCGATCAGCTACGAGGTCCGGGACGGCAGGTTAACTGCTTTCGATCTCACACCCGCGCCGAAGAACGGCGACCTCATGCTGGCCTGCCTGCGTTTCCACGTGATCCTGCCCGACAGCGAGTCACAGCAGAAGGAGGTCTTGATCGGCGCCGCACCGATGAGCAACGTCAGCGGCTCGCTCTATTCGGAGACGTACATGCTGATGCGAAACCCAGTTCCTCAAGTGCTCGTCAGTCGCTGACGGCCGCTTCGAGGGGGCGGTCGCCCCCGTTCAAAACGAAAGCCGATCATTTGACAGGGGGGCCCGCCGACCTCGCTTGCCGTTCGGGGGCTCCGCCGCCGCGCGCTGCGCGCGGATGCGCTCCAGCAGCCGGCTCGCCGGCTCGTCGTTCGGGGCCTGCGGCACCAGCTCGCCCTTGAACGCCTTGGTCAGGATCGCCGCCTCCAGCCGGTCGAGCAGCGCCCGTGCGCGCGTCGCCTCGGCTTCGAGGCGGTCGGCGCGGACGTGGATCGCCTCAAGTCTTTCGACAATGATGGCTTGCTCCCAAAGCGGCGGGATACGTAGGCGCAAAGCCTGAAATCGCCCCTTATTGATAATCGGCATGGTCGTAGCCGATGAGTTAGCAATGATCTTGCTACGAAACTGCGGAGAAGTAATGGCCCAGTAAAGCCATTCCGGATTTACTGCCTCTGCCTTGGGTACCGCAGCGTTTATTTGCTGGTTGAACGCACATGCGACGCGCGCCAACCCCGCCTTCCCAATGGTTGCGCCGATACATGTAACAAGCGTCGTGCCTACTGGGACAACTCGGGCCCGGTCTGCGCCTTCCGCGGTTAGCGTCTCTCGCGGAGTTCTCACGAAGTAGCCCGCGTCAAGGTCAGTTGGCTTGAAGAATGGAAGGTCACCACCGAAGTAGCGCTCTTTGTCCGCCGTGGGCGGCGTCGATCCAGTGACAACATCTGCAACCTCGCCGAGCTTGTTCTCAGGCCAGTCAGCGTCTGCACCCTTGCGATCCGCGCGCGTTAGCCCGCCGACGAATGCCGAAGCTCGCGCTTGAGTACGAGCGTGCTCGGCCAAGTTGGTCACCCTGTCTAGTCCCGCCCGCGCGCGGGCCAAGCGCGCGAACAGCGCATCCAGCTTGGCGACGATGCGGCGCTGTTCGGCCAAGGGCGCAACAGGAAGGGGCAGTTGCTCGAGGTTCTTCTTTCCGATGTGGAAGATATTTACGCCCTGCGTGTGTTGCACGAGATGGCCCGCTCGCGCCGAGTGTTTGAAGAAAGCGTGAGCAAACCAAGGGTCGAGGCCATTCGATCTGAAACGCAATAGTGTGTTTTGGAAGCAGCAATTATCAACCTGCCCCTCCCAAACGGCCGGCTTTCCGACTTCGTCGGCGCTACCAGATCCTTCATTAAGAAGAACGTCGCCGGCGCTTAAACGGAAGGTCTCGAAATCGCGCGCGTCGAAGTTCATTTCCTTGACGTCGCTAAGGTCCCATCCGCCCCAAGTGATATTGGCTGATCTGACGTATGGCCTCATATCTGGGCCGCCGTGGTGTTCGGGAGAGCGCTGGCGACCCAGAGTCACTTCCCCTACTACGGATGCGGGCGCCCAAGACCAAGAAGACGGCAGGGGCCAGGGTCCTTTGCCGGTAGTCACTCCGCAGCCTCGCCGACTTCGGAGGCGATTTCCTCAACACCAAGCTCTTCGACCAGCGCCCTGATCTCCTCTAGTGCTGACGACAAATGTCCCTCGATCGCTGCTGCAATCTCCTCTGGAGATTCCAGCCCGTCTTCAGGATCGCCGCTGCCGTCCTTGAGCCACGTAATATCTAGATTGTCAGCCCGCGCCGCGATCTCTTCGCGGGTGAAGCAGCGGAAGCGGCCTTGCTCGCCCTGGTCTGTCCGCACGCCGCGACCATGATGATCATCACCAAACGCGGCGACGAAGCCGTCGAAATCTTCGAGCTTCAGCGGATTGGTCTTGCCATAGGCCGGTGCGCCGGAGCGCATGTCGTAGATCCACACCGCCTCGGTGGCGTCCTTGGCGGGGGCTTCTTCCTTGCTTCGCGTGAAGAACAGCACGTTGGTCTTGACGCCCTGGGCGTAGAAGATGCCGGTCGGCATCCGCAGGATGGTGTGCAAATCGCACCAGTTCATCAGCCGCTGCCGCAGTTGCTTGCCCTTGCCGTCATCGAACAGCACGTTGTCGGGCACGACGATCGCGGCGCGGCCGCCGAGCTTGAGCGCGCGGATGCAGTGCTCGACGAAGGGGAGCTGATAGGACGAGACACGATCGGTGATGGTGAGGTCGTCGCGGGTCGGCGGCCCGCCGGCCGGGCCGAACGGCGGATTGGTCAGGATCAGGTCGGCGTTCTTGAACTTCGGCTGCATGCCGCTCGGCGACAGCGTGTCGGCGAAATCGATATGGTCAGGGTCGATCTTGTGAAGATGCAGGTTCATCAAGAGCAGGCGGAAGGTGTCCTGTACGTTCTCGATGCCGCGTAAGGCCTCGGTCATTTGGAATTTCGCCTTGCGAGGATTTTCAAGCAGGACGTAGTAATCGTCGTTGGCCGCGCGCATGAAGCGATCAGATGCGATCAGGAAGCCGCCGGTGCCGGCAGCCGGGTCCTGGATCACCTCTCCCAGATCAGGCTTCATCAGCCGCACCATGACCTCGATGAGCACGCGCGGCGTGAAATACTGCCCGGCGCCGCGCTTGGTCTCCTCGGCCATCTTCTGCAGCAGGCCTTCATAGGTGTCGCCGAAGGCGTCACGCTCGGCGCTGTACCAGTGCAGGCCGTCGATGGCGTCGATCAGCCGGCGCAAATTGACCGGCTCGCGGATGATGGTCGCGGCGTTCTGGAAGATCGCGACCACCGACCGGTCGGCGATCTTGGTGCCGTCGCCGAGATCGATCAGCGCCTGGCGATAGCGCTGCAGCACCTCGGTCTCCGGCGCCGATTTCAGCGCGCTCCAGCGATATTTCTCCGGGATGCGGCTCTCGTCCTTCTGCTCCGAGGCCATCTTCAGGAACAGCAGATAGGTCAGCTCGGTGACGTATTGCTGGTAGGTGACGCCGTCCTTGCGCAGCATCGCGCACAAACGCCACAGCCTGTTGACGAGATCGGTCGCTGGATTCATGTCCGTTCCATCCTCAGGCGACGTGGTGGTCCCAGATCGCGCCGTTGAGGTCCTTCAGGATGTCACCTAGCCCGTGATCGAAGGCCCGATCAATGACCGCGAAGCCCCCCGCCTGTGCAAAGAGCGGGTCGGCGAGGATGTCGGGGTCGCCGACCGGCTGCGCCTTCAGCGCGCGGCCGATGCGGATCAGCCATTGCTTCTGCGTCGCCGTCCAGGGCCGGCTGCCGAGAATGCGCTGAACGCCGTTCTCGACCCGGGTCTCGTAGGGCACCAGGGGATCGCCGAGCGCGGCCTGGCGCACGAAGCCGATGATGTGGGCGGCGATGTCGGCATTGCGCACCCGGCCATAGGCCTGGCGCAGGCTGGCTTCCGAGAAACCGTTGGCGTCGAGCAGCACCGCGAGTGCCTTCAGCTCCTTGCGGGTCAGCTCGCGCGGCTTCTGGGTCGCGGCGATCAGCGCCGGGGCGGCGTTCATGTTGGCCTTCACGAAGGCCTCGAAGCTTTCGATATAGTCGGCCGGGCTGGCGCGGCCGCCGAAATCGTCCTCGACGCTGACAAGCTCGTCCTCGTGCTCGGAGATATAGACGCCGTCGCGCCCGCGGCGGGGGTTCGAATTGTCGAGAATGCCGGCGAGCAGCGGGTGCTGCTGGAACAGCGCCAGCGTGTCGGCCGGTGGCGCATCCCGCAGGCGGTCCGGCAATGCAGCCAGCGGCCCCAGCACGGTCTCCAAGGTCTCGCGTGGCTGGCCTTCGATATATTTCAGCCGCTGGCGCAGCTTGACCACGATCTGGTCGCGGACGAATGCGCGGTCCTCCTCGGTCGCGGCACGTTCGAGGTCGCCGACGAGGGTTGCGAACGACAGCGCGGGGTTGACCACCACCGGCCGCATGTCGCTGACCTCCTGCAGATTGGCATAGATGTCGACCGCGTCGAAGATGCGAAAATACTCCTTGCCGATCTCGTCGCAGCGCCGCGTGGCGCGGCCGATCATCTGGTCGTAGAGGATGCGGCTGTTGACCCGGCGGACGAACACGAGGTTGGTGATCGCCGGCACGTCGATGCCGGTGGTCAGGAGGTCGACGGTGACGACGTATTTCGGGCGGGGATCGTTCTTGAACGCCTTGATCCGGTCGAGCGGCTTGTCGACGGAGCCGGTGATCTTCTCGACCATGTCGTGCGGCTGGGAGCCGTATTCCTCAGTCAGCGCATCCTGGAGTGCCTTGACCAACGTGTTCGCGTGATCATCGCGGCTGGCAAAGATCAGCGTCTTGCCGCGGTCGCTCGGTGGACATTCGCGTGCGATTGCGTCGGCAACCGCACGGTTGAAGGCCGTGGTCAGCACCTTCTTGTTGAACTCGGCGACCTCGAAATCGACCTGATCGTCGAGGTTGAACAGATCGATCTGGCCGGTGCGGGGATCGATGATGTTGACGTCCTCGCCGGCCTCGAAGCTGATGCCGGTCTGGCTCAGCGCCGTGGTGATGCGGCGCGGCGGCCGGTGGTCGATCAGGTAGCCGTCGATCACGGCCTGCCGGTAGCCGTAGTGGAACACGGCGGGGCCGAAGATCTCGCGGGTGTGCAGCGCGGGCGTCGCGGTGAGCGCGATCTTGGTGGCGTCGAAATAGTCGAGGACGCGGCGATAGGCGGAGAGATAGTCGTCGAGATTGCGAAAGCCGAGATCGTCCTCGCGCAGCTCGGCATCGAGCGTATAGCCGCGATGCGCCTCGTCGACGATGATGAGGTCATAGGTGCCGGGCGTCGGCCTGGTGACGTCGGGGTCGTCGAAGACGCGGCGGATCATCGCCTGCACGGTGGCGACCTGGACGCGGTCGGTGGCCTCGGGAAACTTCTTGGTGAGATCGGCGACCGGGAACACCTGGTCGAACTTCAGGAAGCCGGCCGTGTCGGTCGTGCTCATCGCATCCAGCGTCTGGCGTCCGAGCGCATTGCGGTCGACCAGGAACAGGATGCGGCGGAAGCGCTGGCGGCGCAGCAGCTCGTACATCAGGGCGATGGCGAGCCGGGTCTTGCCGGTGCCTGTCGCCATCGCCAGCAGAATGTTCTTCTGGCCGGCGGCGATTGCGGTCTCCACCGCCGTGATCGCGTCGGTCTGATACGGACGCAGGCCGGTGACGCCGAGCTCGCGCTCGGCCAGCGCATCGAAATCCTCGGTCTGCTCCAGCCGTTCGGTGAGGTCGCGCGGCGCGAACCATTCCGGCAGCGCGCAGGGATTGCCGCCGGTCGGGCGCGCATCCCAGAACCAGATGCCTGATTTGGTCTCGAACTGCTTCACATAGGGCCGGCCGTTGGTGACGAACAGAAACGGCACCCGGAAGCGATCGAGGCCCTGCAGCCACGGGCCGCCCGGAACGGTCTCATCCGGCAGCAGGCGGATGTCGCGGGCGTAGCGCTTGGCCTGGCCGAGCCGGCCGGGCACATCGGCGATGCCGCGCTTGGCCTCGATGACGCCAACGCAGCGGGCCTGGACGAACAGCGCATAGTCGACCGGGCCGCTGTCGGTCGGCCATTCAGAGATGGCGATTGCCTGTCCCGGCTGCGGCCGCGTACCGGCCGCATGCCGCAGCGTGCGGCTGTCGACGGTCCAGCCGGCGGCGCGGAGCTGGTCGTCGATCAGGAGGCGCGTCGTCGCCTCGTCCAGCTCGACTTCTTGCGCCTGACGGTTGGCGAGCTGTGCCAGGAGATCGAGCTGCTGCGGCGGCGCCGCTTCCGCCGTTGCTTGGGCCGCCTTCAGCGCTGCCTCGGTGCTCCGCAGGCCGGCCTCGGTCTGGGCGGCGTAGCCTTCCCAGAACTCCTTGTCCTGCCTGTGCGCCTCTGCTTCGGAGAGCGCTTTCAGCCGCGCGTCTTCTGCCTCTCGAAAAGCCAGCAGCGCCTTCGCCGCTTCGTCGGAGCTGGCGCGGACCTGATTTCGCAATTCCTCCAGCTCCGCCTTGAGAGCGGCAGTGGCGTCGACCGGCGGCCTCGGCGGAACGAATGGCCCGGGCTTGAAATTCATCTTGCCGCCATAACTCTGGTGAAACCAGATGGCGGCGGCCCGCGCGATCTTCAGGGCGGATAAGGCGTTGGCGGTCGTGCCGACGTCCTCGTGAACGGCCTCGTTGCCCAGACGCTTCAAGTGGAAGAGGAGATCGGCGATCTCGCGCGGCAGGATCGCCTGGACCCGGAGGGTGCGCAGCACCTCATCAAAGGTGATCGAACTCCTCGGCAGCAGCCCGTGACGTGCCGCAACTTCCTTTGAGAGGAATTCGGCGAGCTGCCGCAGCTTGATCAGGGCAGAGGGAGCGTCATCGAAAAAATAGCGCTCAGCCAATGCGCCGAGCCGCGCAAGACGCTCGTCCTGCGCGGCGAGAAAATCGAAATTGCTGGAAGCCCCCATCGCAGCCAAATTGTCTCATCAAAATTGCGCTCAATCCTTGGTCGCAAAAAGCGAATTTGTCTAGTCATCTCAAACTGATTTGCCTAGTCCAGTCATTCGGTAAAAAAGAAATCTCTTGCGCCGTCGGGCAAATCAGGATGAGATTTGCGCCCGTCCCGCCTCATTGAAGAGGGGCGCTTTCGCGAACGTCACGACGCGTTGGGGTGGGATGCGATGGCCGCGATGTGGCGCAGCGTGCTCGGCACGCCGACGTACGCCATGCCGCGGACGGTGAAGTCGCAGGGTCCTGGCCTCCCGACGCTGAGGTCCGCGCAATGCGCGTCATGCGCGCGTTGTCGCCACGGTGGCAAACAAGCCGGTCACCGGGGAGACTGCGTATAAATCGTAAAGCCATCGCGCAGGGAGGGCCGGGTCATTCCGGCTGTACCTGTGGTTCTGCCGCGTGCTTGTTTGCTGCACGCGGACCGCAGGCCTCAGCCGAGGCCTGGCTCTCCCTGCGCCCTCTGCTTCAAGAGGGTGTCCCGATGATCACAGCTCGGATGCGAAATGCGTCGCGAGAACGCGGTCGTGCAGCCGCGTGGGCTGTTTGACAATCACATCAGAACAACAGGTCTCCAGCGTCTCGATGCGGCCATCCTTGGTGTGGCCATCCTTCGAGACGCCCGCCTGCGGCGGGCTCCTCAGGATGAGGACTGAGGTCGTAGCGAGCTATTGCTCCTCCTCTCCATGAACACGCCTCTCGGCCTGTTCATGGTCCAGTGTGCAGTGCCGCCTCGGCTTTTGACCCTCATGGTGAGGAGCGCCGGTTACGGCGCGTCTCGAACCATGAGGCCCGGGCTGCCCGGCCACTACCTCGCAAACGAGCGCGACGGCGCCACGTGCAGCGCGTAGGCATCGGCCGCTTCGTTGACGCGTGGATACAACTCGGTGACGAGCGGATCATGCCCCGGAATGAAGCGGTCGGGATGCCCGGCGAGGCGCTCGATGATCTCCCAGCCCTGGATCATGTCGCCGATATTGAGCACGATCGGAAACGGGCTGCGGCGCTGCAGGTTGGCGTAGTAGTGCGCGGCGTCGGAGGCGAGCACGACCGGGCCGCGCGCGGTGTCGACGCGCACCACCTGGAGCCCGTCGGAATGGCCGCCGACCCGGTGCACGGTGACGCCCGGCGCGACCTCGCCGTCGCCGTTGTGGAAGGTGACGCGGTCGCCATAGACGTGGCGCACCATGGTGGTGACGTGCTCGACCGTGAACGGGTAGCGCAGCATGCCGTTGCACATGCAGCGGCCGGTGGCATAGGCCATCTCGCGCTCCTGCAGATGAAAGCGCGCGTTCGGGAAGCGGTCGAGATTGCCGGCGTGATCGTAGTGCAGATGGGTCACGATGATGTCGCGGATGCCGCCCGCGTCGACGCCGAAGGAAGCGAGCGCGTCGATCGGATCGCGCGTCAGGGTGCGGTGGCGGATCTCGGCCTCCGCGGCGTTGAAGCCGGTATCGACCAGGATGTCGCGCCCGTCACGGCGGATCAGCCACACGAAATAGTCGAGGTCTTGCGCCATGCTGTCGTGCGGATCGGGCTGCAGGAAGTTCATGTGCGGCGTGCGCGGCGACATCGTCGCATAGCGCAGCGCGTAGATCTCGGCGGCGTTCCCCATGATGGCCTTCTCGTTGGTTGGGCACGGCCGCCATCGAGCCATCGGCAGGGATCGAGGTCAATCGCATCGAGGTCAATCGCGGTGCGCGTCGAACCGGACGGTGCGCTGCCGCGACACAGCGTGAGGCATCTCACATTTCAAGCCATTGGGATCGTTGCATGGTCCGCTCGTGTCATGACCCGCAGCTCGCAAGAGGCTCCTGCGGGCGGTCGCCGCCTCAGACGATTCTTCAACCTCTGCAAGCGGTTGACGTGCCGTCACGGCGATTTGATAATGCCTGACGCGTGGGATATGGTCGCCGCGGCGCAAGCTGGACGGCGCCTGATTGCTGACCGCTGGACCGCCATCGTGATGACTTTCCGCCTGCTGTTGCCGCTCGGCCTGATGTTCTCCGTCGCGTTCTCGGCCGTGGTCTCGGCCGTGGTCTCCTGGCCCGCGCACGCGGCCGGCGACCGCTTCGCGCTGGTGATCGGCAATGCAAAATATCCGGATGCCGAGGCGCCGCTCAAGGAACCGGTCAACGATGCCCGCGATCTCACCGACGAGTTGAAGCGCGACGGTTTCAGCGTCGAGACGCTGGAGAATGCCGGCGGCGACGCGATGCGCCGCGGCCTCGATCGGCTTTATGGCAAGATCAAGCCAGGCTCGGTGGCGCTGCTGTTCTTCTCCGGCTATGGCATCCAGTCGAGCCGGCAGAGCTACATGATCCCGGTCGACGCGCAGATCTGGCAGGAGGCCGACGTGCGGCGCGACGGCATCGGCCTCGAGCAGGTGCTGCAGGAGATCAACAGCCGCGGCGCCGGCGTGAAGATCGCGCTGCTCGATGCCTCCCGCCGCAATCCCTATGAGCGCAGGTTCCGCACCGCCTCGGCCGGCCTCGCGCCGGTCATCGCACCGAGCGGTACTTTGGTGATGTACTCGGCGGCGCTGTCCGCTGTCGTGACGGATGGCGGGCGTGATCGCAGCCTGTTCGTACAGGAGCTGCTGAAGGAGATCCGCGTTCCCGACCTCACCGCCGAGGAGACGCTGAACCGCACCCGCGTCGGCGTCACCCGCGCGTCGCGCAGCGAGCAGGTGCCGTGGATCTCGTCGTCGCTGGCGGAGGACTTCTCCTTCGTGCCGGGCAACGGCGTCAGGCCGACGCCGCCGGCCGAGAGCAGTGTCGCACCTGCACCTGCACCTGCGCCGACCCCGACACAGGTCGTGGTGGCGCCGCCGGTACCGTCACCGCTGCCGCCGGCTCCGCCCGCGCCGCAGCCGACGCCGGTGCAGAAGGTGGATACCCCGCCGCCCGCGCCGCCGGTTGCTCCAGCGCCGCCGGCGCCCACGCCATCTCCTGTGATCGCGAACGTGGCGCCCGCCGCTCCGGCTGCGCCCGCGGCCCCCGCCGCTCCGGCAGCGCCTGCGCAGGATCCGTTCGCCGACGATCCGACGATCAAGAGCCTGAGCGCCAAGATCGCGGCCAATCCGGAGGATGCCGGCGCGCTGTACCGGCGCGGCCAGGTGTATGCGAGCAAGGGCGCCTACGCGCAGGCGATCCGCGATTTCGACGACACCATCCGGATCAATCCGAAGGACGTCGAGGCGCTCAACAACCGCTGCTGGGCCCGCACCGTCGTCGGCGAACTGCAGCCTGCGCTGCGCGATTGCAACGAGGCGCTGAGGCTGCGGCCGAATTTCGTCGACGCGCTCGACAGCCGCGGGCTGGTCAACCTCAAGAGCGGCGCGGTCAAGAACGCGATCGCCGATTTCGATGCGGCGCTGAAGATCAATCCGCGCCTGACGTCGTCATTGTACGGCCGGGGTCTCGCCAAGCAGCGCAACGGCGCTGCGCAGGAGGGCGCGCTCGACATCGCCAACGCCAAGGCGATGGACCCCAACATCGTCCGCGAGTTCGAAGCTTACGGCGTGCGCTGATTTCTTGCGCGCGTCGGCCGGCCGGCTCGAACCATGCGGCAGGCCGGACCGACATAACAGCGGACAGCCGGGTGTCGCGAGCGGGCCTTCGCGACGGACACCGGGATGATCAGTTCGCGTGAGGAGGGATGGCAATGACCGCACCGAAAACGAATTCGACCAGGACCGCCGGCCTGACGGCTCTCCTGGCCGCGACGGTCCTGAGCGCGGCCGCGTCGCTGAGCGCGATGCCGGCGTTCGCGGCCGATGATGTCAGCGAGGATCAGATCGTCCGCGCGTTGGCCGGGCCGAAGAGGCCGCTGACCCGCGGACTGTCGATGTCGCCGCCGTCCGAGGCCGCGCCTGCGGTCGCGCCGGAACAGGACAAGTTCCTGCAGAGCATTCGCGGCCGCTCGACGCGCTCGCTGTCATCAGCCGAGCGCGAGGAGATCGCGGCGGTCGCCAAGACCAAGCCGAACATCGACCTCGAGATCACCTTCGACTACAACTCCGCCAACATCAGCCAGAAGTCGCTGCCGTCGGTGCAGGCGCTCGGCCGGGCGCTGACGAACGCCGAGCTGAAGGGGTCGACCTTCGTCGTCGCCGGTCATACCGATGCCGCCGGTGGCGAGGCCTACAATCAGGACCTCTCCGAGCGCCGCGCCGATTCGATCAAGCGCTATCTGGTCGAGAAGTTCGGCATCGCCGGCGCCGACCTGGTGACGGTGGGCTACGGCAAGAGCAAGCTGAAGGATCCGAGCCAGCCGCTCGCCGAGGTGAACCGCCGCGTTCAGGTCGTCAACATGCAGAGCAAGACGGCGGCGGCCAAGTAGCGCCGCGTCTATCAAGCGCCGTCGGAGGTCGCGTGGCCGGAGATCGAGGTGGCCGGATGCGTCCCGCAGGATTGCGGGGCGCATCGCCTTGTCGGAGCGCCCCGTGCCAAATTCGCAGCATCCATAACCCGCATCTCGCGCCGACCGGATCACCCTGCCGATGAAGCTGCCAAAATCCCTCAAGTCCGCGGCCAGTGCGGTCGTCTTCGTGGCCCTGTTCGCCGGCTATTACTGGTATGAGCATCGTCCCCATCACACCGCCGAGGAGCCGCCGATGCAGGCCCAGGTGCTGGTGACCAAGGCGGTGAAGGCCTGCTTCTCAGATCTCGTGCGCGTCACCGGCTTCGTCGTGGCCCGCCGCGAGGCGGTGGTCGGCGCCGATCAGGAAGGCTCGCGGGTCATCGACGTTCTGGTCAAGGAGGGCGACACCGTTACCGAGAACCAGGAGCTGGCGCGCCTGACGCCGTCACCGCCGCAGCCGGGAGCGCCGGCGGCGGCCGCGAACCGGCCCGTGTCGCTGCGCGCGCCGGCGGCAGGACTCGTCACCGAGGTCCGCACGATCGCCGGTGCGCCGGCCTCGCCGCAGGCCGGTCCGATGTTCCGCATCGCCGTGAACAACGAGCTGGAGCTCGACGCCGAGGTTCCGAGCGTTCATCTCCTGAAGCTCGGCACGGGCGCGCCGGTGCGCATCACTCGCGACAACCTACCCGACATTGTCGGCCGCCTGCGCGTGGTGGCGCCGCAGGTCGACCGGACCACCCAGCTGGGCCATGTGCGCATCGCGCTGACCAGCAATCCGTCGCTCAAGCCCGGCATGTTCGCGCGCGCCAATATCGATGCCCGGCGGAGCTGCGGCGTCGCCGTGCCCAATACGGCGATCGATCATCTCACCATCCAGGTCGTGAAGGGCAACACGATCGAGACCCGCCGGGTGCGGGTCGGCCTGGTGTCGGATACGGCGAGCGAGATCCTCGACGGGCTGACAGAGGGAGAAATCGTGGTGGCCGACGCCGGCAGCTCGCTGCACGATGGCGACCAGATCAAGACCATGTTTGCCGAAGACATCGATCGCACGCGGGTACGCTGATGGCACTGAACATTTCGGCATGGTCGATCAGGAACCCGCTGCCGTCGATCCTCTTCTCCATCATCCTGCTGATCCTGGGCTGGATGAGCTTCACCAAGCTCGCGGTCACCCGGCTGCCGAACGCCGACATTCCGGTGATCTCGGTCGCGGTGGCGCAGTTCGGCGCGGCGCCGTCGGAGCTTGAATCCCAGGTCACCAAGATCATCGAGGACGGCGTCTCCGGCGTCGAGGGCGCGCGCCACATCCAGTCGCTGATCACCGACGGCCTGTCGGTGACGACGATTACGTTCGCGCTCGAGACCAACACCGATCGCGCCATCAACGACGTCAAGGACGCCGTGACCCGGGTGCGCTCCGACCTGCCGCAGAACGTCATCGAGCCGCTGATCTCGCGCGTCGACAAGATCGGCCTGCCGATCGTCACCTATGCGGCGATCTCACCGGGCAAGACGCCAGAGCAGCTGTCGTTCTTCGTGGACGACGTGGTCAAGCGCGAGCTGCAGGGCGTGCGCGGCGTCAGCCAGGTCGAGCGCATCGGCGGTGTCGAGCGCGAGATCCTGGTCTCGCTCGATCCCGACCGGCTGCAGGCCATGGGGCTCACCGCGGTCAATGTCAGCCAGAGCCTGCGCGGCACCAATGTCGACGTCGCCGGCGGCCGCGCCGAGATCGGCAAGAACGACCAGGCGATCCGCACGCTTGCCGGCGCGAAAACGCTGAACGAGCTGTCCAACACGATGATTCCCTTGTTCGGCGGCGGCGAGGTCCGGCTCGCCGATCTCGGCACCGTCACCGACACGATCGCCGATCGCCGTACCTTTGCGCGCTTCAACGGCGAGCCGGTGGTCGCGCTCGGCATCAAGCGCTCCAAGGGAGCCAGCGACGTGGTCGTCGCGGCCGCCGTGCAAAAGCGCATCGACCAGGTGAAGGCCGCCCATCCCGACGTCGATCTGAAGCTGATCGACACCTCGGTCGAGTTCACCAAAGGCAACTACGAGGCCGCGATCTCGACCCTGTTCGAGGGCGCGATCCTGGCCGTCATCATCGTGCTCCTGTTCCTGCGCGACTTCAGGGCCACGGTGATCGCGGCGATCTCGCTGCCGCTGTCGATCTTCCCCGCCTTCTGGGCGATGGACATCCTCGGCTTCTCGCTGAACATGGTCTCGTTCCTGGCGATCACGCTGTCGACCGGCATTCTCGTCGACGACGCCATCGTCGAGATCGAGAACATCGTGCGCCACATGCGGATGGGGAAGTCGCCCTATCGCGCGGCGCTCGATGCTGCCGACGAGATCGGGCTCGCGGTCATCGCGATCAGCCTCACCATCATCGCGATCTTTGCACCGGCGAGCTTCATGTCCGGCATCGCCGGCCAGTTCTTCAAGCAGTTCGGCATCACCGTCTCGGTTCAGGTGTTCTTCTCGCTGCTGGCGGCGCGCTTCGTCACGCCGATGCTGGCGGCCTACTTCCTCAAGCATCACGACCATGACGATCCGCCGCCGGGGTTCATCCTGCGTGCCTATCAGCGCATCGTGACCTGGTCGGTAAAGCACTACTTTGTCACGGTGCTGCTCGGCATCGGGATCTTCGCTGCCTCGATCTGGAGTACGACGCTGCTGTCGCAAGGGTTCTTGCCGGCGCAGGACGCGGCGCGATCGCTGCTCGCGATCGAGCTGCCGCCGGGCGCGCAGCTCGCCTACACCGAGAAGGTCACCGAGGACATCGTCGCGCGCCTGCGCAAGCGGCCAGAGGTCCGCAGCGTGTTCGTCGACGGCGGCCGGCTCCAGGGCGCGATGGAGGTTCGCCGCGCCGGAATGATCGTCAACTACACGCCGAAGACTGAGCGCAAGATCACCCAGAAAGAGCTCGAACTCGAGATCACCAAGGATCTCGAAACCATTCCGGACATCCGTTTCTGGTTCACCGACGAAAACGGTCTGCGCCCGATCAAGCTGGTGCTGACAGGCTCGGATCCCAAGCTGGTCGACAACGTTGCGAGCGAGCTCGCCTCGCAGATGAAGCGGATTCCGATCATCTCCAACGTGGTGTCGGACACTTCGCTCGACCGGCCGGAATTGCGGGTGCAGCCGCGCGCCGACCTGGCCGCTCGTCTGGGCGTGTCCACCGAAAGCCTGTCGCAGACGATCCGCGTCGCCACGATCGGAGATGTCGGACCGGCGCTGGCGAAGTATGACGCCGGCGGCCGGCTGGTCCCGATCCGGGTGCAGCTCGAGGATGCAGCGCGCAGCGACGTGAAGATCCTGGAACAGTTGCGGGTGCCGCTCGGCCAGTACGGCGAAAAGGGCGGCGTGCCGCTGGCGGTGGTCGCCGACATCAAGCTCGACCAGGGGCCGACCAGCATCAGCCGCTACGATCGCGGGCGGCAGGCGACCGTCGCCGCCGACCTCGTCGGACTGGCGGCGCTCGGTGACGCAACCAAGCAGATCGATGAGCTGCCGGTCAGAAAGAGCATGCCTGCCAGCGTCAAGCTGATCCCGTCCGATGACGCCGAAAGCCTGAACGAGCTGGCCTCCGGCTTCGTCACGGCGATCACGGCGGGCCTGATGATCGTCTACGCCGTGCTGGTGCTGCTGTTCGGCACCTTCCTGCAGCCAATCACGATCCTGTTCTCGCTGCCGCTGTCGATCGGCGGGGCGATCGGAGCTCTGATGCTCACGGGCAAGCAGCTCACGATCCCGGTCTATATCGGCATGATGATGCTGATGGGTATCGTCACCAAGAACGCGATCATGCTGGTGGAGTTCGCGGTCGAGGCGATCCATGCCGGGATCAGGCGCGACGAGGCGATCATCGATGCCGGCATGAAGCGGGCGCGTCCGATCGTGATGACCACGATCGCGATGGTCGCCGGCATGATGCCGAGCGCGCTCGCGGTCGGTGCCGGCGGCGAGTTCCGCTCGCCGATGGCGCTGGCGGTGATCGGCGGGCTGGTGTTCTCGACCGTGCTGTCGCTGTTGTTCGTGCCGGCGATGTTCCTGGTGATGGACGATGTCGGCGCGTTGTTCGCCCGGCTCGGCCGCAAGCTGATCGTCTCCTCCGGCGAGGCCGCCGACGAGGCGCAGTCCGGCCATGAGCCGGAGGTGGGGCATCAGCCAAAGCCGCCGCCGTCGGCGATGTCGCCGGCTGCGGAATGAGATGACGTGCTTGGAACGAGCTGTTTCAGTTCGCGGTCGAGGGCATGCGGCGGCGGGCGCTGAGATCGTGGGCCTCGCTCGGCGTGCTCTCGAGCGGCGCGGCGGTCTCAGGCGGAACGATCAGGGCAACGAAGCCCTGGCTCGCGCCCTCCAGGCCGAACAGCTTGGTCCGGAGCGTGAAATCGGCCCGCACCGAACGTCGCGCCTGCGCCGCCGCAGCTTGCATGCCCGAGATGCAGGAGATGTCGGAGTCGTAGCAAAGCGCCGCCCAGCCTTGCGCGGTCAGCACTTTGGACGGAGGCTGCAGCTCGTGCGGGTGCACCAGCGCCATTTCATAGCGCGGATGGTCGGGACTGTAGAACGCGGCGGCAAAAGCAAGGCCGTCGTCGCCGCCGACGGCGGGGAGGACGCCGTTCGACGCCGTCCGCCACAGGCGGTCGAGCTCGGTCACGGCCGGCTCATAGAAGTTGCGGCCCTCGTTCAACGGAACGTAGTTCCGGTACAATGCATGGAGGGGCGCCACGACGGTGGCCGCGAATGCCGCGATCGCGATCGTCGCCGCGGCGAGATTGATCGTGATGTCTCGGGGAGCGTGATAGCTCGCGCCGCACACGATCACGATGACGAACAGGAAGACGCCCTGCAGGCCCCACAGCGGCGGCATGTCGGTGCCGAACACGACCGAGACCAGCGCGGGGAACACAATGGTCCCGATGCTGATTGTCGCCAGCAGCCGGAGCCCGGGTTCGAGGCTGAGCGCATCGTTCAGCACGCGGGTGGGGCGAGGCCGCGTCATGGCGAGCCATATGAGGCCGGGGATACCGGCGATGCCGGCCATCGCCAGCAGGAAACCGCTGCCCTCGACCAGGGCGGCCCCAGCGGTCTTGCCGACGTGATGCTCGATCGCATGCGAGAACGGCTGGGCGCCGGTCGTGGCCAGCCAATAGATGTGAGGTGCGAGCGCGGCCAGGCCGGACAGCGCCGCGATCCAGGGCGCGGACGAGGTGAAATAGGCCCGACGCTCGCCGTGACACAACGCTGCGACCGCAAAGCCCGCGATCAGGAAGACCGCGTAGTACTTGCCGAGCATGGCGAGTGCCGCGGTCAGGCCGGCTGCGACGGCCCAGCCGACGTGACGCGTCTCGAACGAGCGCAGGAAGCACCACGTCGCCAGCGGCCAGCTCGACAGCAGCACGGCGTTGGCGTTGAAGCGCTGCGCATGCAGTTGATAGACCGGCAGCAGCATGAGCAGCAGCAGTACGACCAGGCGCTTGTCACCGCGCGCGAAACGCCGGGTGATGAGGTCGACAGCCCAGAGGCCGACCGCGGCGTTGGTCAGCGCCAGCAGGTTGAACGACCAGTTGGTCAGCGGAAACACGGTGGTCCAGGCCCGCGCGGCCCAGCCCATCAGCGGCGGATGCTTGGTCGAGCCCCAGTCGAAGCTGCGTCCGAGCGACCAGGTTTCGATCACGTCCTGGTGGAGATCGCCTCCCAGATAGGCGATCGAGAAATACACCATCCAGACCGCGACGAACCCGACGATCAAGGCCGGAACGGCCCAACCATCCTCCACGGCGTCGATCCAGACCGCGAGAGCTTTGCGCCAACGGCCAACCGAACCACTGGCCTCGATCGCGATCGCCGGCAACGCAAGACTCATGATGTTACTTCCAACCACGCTCGTCTGGCGCGCAAAGCTCCACCCGCACGCAGCCGCGCGCGAGCAAATGGAACTCTCCGCCGCCGGATTGAACCCTGTTAGAATTGTTAAAAAGAGTTCATGTCGCAAATTGTGAGGCGTGGTGGCCCAATTGCGATCATGTTTGGCCGATGCCGATACCAAACGATGCACGACGGGCGGTTCCCGCCATGGACCGGACCCGCAATCGACAAATTCGCGGTGAACGAAGCTGGGCGCCCGGCTTGCTACTCGTTGCGTGCGATCGTGTTCAGCTTCGTCAGGTCATGCAGCAGGATGCGGCCGCGTTGCAGATCCAGGATCTTGTCCTTGCGCCAGGCCTGCAACTGGCGGTTCACGCTTTCACGCGCCGCGCCGACGAAGACGCCGAGCTGTTCCTGCGAGATATGAACCTCGGAGCCGAAATCCTCCGCCAGCGCGCACAGCCGGCGTGCCAGCCGGACCGGCAGCGGCTGCAGCACCGATTCCTCCATTCGCTCGCTCTGCCAGCGGATGCGCTGGCACAGCAGCTGAATGATCCTGATCGCCACCTTGGGCTCGCGTTCCAGGAAGCTGAGGAAATCCTCGCGGCGAAGCACGAACAGCTCGGACGCTTCACCGGCCGTGGCGTCCGCCGTGCGCTCCTGCCCGTCGAGCACGGCGACCTCGCCGAACAGATCGCCGGGCCCCATGAAGTTGAGGGTCAGCCGGCTGCCGTCGGTGGCGCCGGTCTCGATGCGAATTTGGCCGCGCCGCACCCCGAACAGGGCATTGCCGGGGTCGCCCTTCTGGAACAGCACCTCGCCCGACGACAGGTGCTGGGTGTGACAGAGGCTCGAGATTCGCTGCAGCTCGTCCGCGCCGAGGTCGGCGAACATCGGGTTCATCTTCAGAATGACCGCAAATTCGGCCTGCTTGCTCATCACTATACCTTCGGCAGTGGTTCAGAGCCCGAGTTACAGAATCCGCCCGGGCGGAAGTGTGTCATAAGTCACATAATGGCGCACGCGCTCACGACTATGTTGGTCGCTCTCGGAGCGGTCTTCGTTCCGAGAAAAATTCGGATTGAACCGGGTCGGCGTTGCCGCACGCTAACCCGTGGAGACCGCTCGCGCCTTGCGCTTGGGACATCGACATGAAGGCATTGAAGATCGCAGGCGGTTTGATTGGCGCCGTCATCGTCGTGCTCGCTCTGGCGCTCGCTTTTGGACTTCCGGCGAGCTTCCTCACGGTCGCCATCCAAGACCGCGTCGAGCGTGACACCGGCTATCGCCTGAGCATCGCCGGCTCGGCAAGCGTCAGCCTGTGGCCGTCGCTGCATGCGACCCTGACGGACATCACCCTGCAGGATCCGAAGGAGCGGGACGGCAACAATCGGCTGACGATCGGCACGCTGCAGGCCGACGTGGCGCTGTCGAGCCTGTGGTCCGGCCGGCCCGACATCGGCGAGATCATCATCGACAAGCCCACACTCTATCTGCCGCTGCTGCGCGAACGGCTGCGGGACAACGCGCCGCGCAGCCGTATCTCGGCGAAGTCGGAAGCGGCGCCTGCGGTCCGGATCGAACGGGTCACCGTCAGGGACGGCGCTGTCATCCTCTCCAATCCGCGCGACCGCGTCGAGAATCGGCTCGAGGGCATCGGCGCGACGGCGTCTCTGTCCGACGGCAAGGTCAAGATCACGGGCGCGGCCCGTGCCGGCGGCCGCCCGGTGACGTTCGACGTCACAGCGGCGGCGCCTGCACTGCCAATTGACCGCCAGACGCTGCCGGTCGATTTCAAGATCGACATGGCCAATGCATTTCGCGGAGTCCTTGCTGGCCGCGCCGACGTTCGGCTGAATGGCCCGGTGGTGATGATCAACGGCCTCAGCGGTACGCTTGGCGATGGCGATTTCAACGGCTGGGCCTCGGTCGATCTCGCGAGCAAGCCGCTGGTGAAGGTCGATCTCGACGTTCGCCGGCTCGACTTGGGAGCACCTGCGGGGCAGGGCTCTGCCGGCGCGTCGGGATGGAGCACGGCGGCAATCGACTTGCGCGGTCTCAACTACGTCGATGCGCGCGTGAAGCTGTCGGCGACGGATGTCGTTCTCTCCGGGGCTCGCCTCGGTCCGCTTGATCTCGAAGCCTCGCTGGCCGGCGGCCTGCTGAAGGCGACCGTCGCCAATCTTGGCGCCTATGACGGGCAGGCCAGTGGCGAGGTCGTGATCGACGCCTCCACGGGCAATCCGGCCTATGCGATGCACTGCGATCTCGTCGGCATCCGGGCGCTGCCGCTGCTCTCGAGCGTCGCCGGATTCGACAAGCTCGATGCGCGGATGCAGGGCAAGCTGGCCTTGCGCTCCAGCGGCGCCAGCCAGCAGGCTCTCATGAGCAACCTGAGCGGCTCGGCGTTCCTGCTGTTCCAGGACGGCGCTATCCGCGGCATCAACGTCGCGCAGATGATCCGCTCATTGACGGCCAATCCGCTGTCGGGATGGCAGGATTCGAAGGAGCTGACGACCGATCTCACGCAGCTCTCGGCCTCGTTCCAGGTCGAGCGCGGGCAGGCCGCCACCAGTGACCTCAACCTGGTCGGACCGCTGGTCAAGGTCACCGGTGCGGGGACGATCGATCTGAGCAATCGGGCGCTGGCGATGCGCGTCGAGCCGAAGCTCGTGATGACGACCGAGGGGCAGGGCCGCACCTCGGAGCCGGTTGGTCTCGGGATTCCCATCGTCATCGACGGCCCCTGGAGTCAGCCGCGCTTCTACCCCGACATGGCCGGCATCCTCGACAATCCGGATGCTGCCTACGCCAGGCTCAAGCAGATGGGCCAGGGCCTGTTCGGCAAGGACGGAGCCGGGCTGAACAATCTGATCAACGGCATCGGCGGCCTCATCGGAAATGCTGCGCCCAACGCCGGTTCGAACGGCGCGCCATCGACGGTGGCTCCGAACGCGCAGGCCCCGGCGGCCGGCCAATCCGACCTGCTCGGCGGCGATCTCGGATCGGCGATCGGCAATCTGATTCAGCAAGGGCTGCAGCAGGGCGCGCAGCCGCAGGCCAAGGGCCGCGGCCGTACGCTGGTTGCGCCCCAGGGCGGCGCTGTTCCGCCGTCTTCGGGCGATGCCGGCCAGGGCTCGGCGGAGGCCGCCCCCGCCGAGCCTCGGCAGGACGGCGCGCAGGATAGCCAGCCGATGAACGACGTACTGAAGCGAATCTTCAATAGGTAATATAGAACCGCAGGCAACCGAATCCGCAGGGATCTCCTCCGAGCGGTGGAGGGGTTCAAGGCCAACCGCGCAAACAACGGGCGGCGCGGGTGCGCACTGCACGCGCGGCTCTGCTTGTCATTATGTGCTAAACGGATGCCGGCGACGGACCGTCTCGCACCCGCACGGTCCCGTCTCCGAGGTGTCGCTGCCGCGAGGACGGCAGCGGACGCGCTTGTCCGAGGCTGACCTCGGCGATGACGCGCGTGAGGGGTCCGGATGAACGAGGTCGAGAACAGAGGCTGGTCGTTGCGGCAGGGCCTGTTCGCCAAATACGTCGTGTCGCTGGTCGGGCTCGTCGTGTTCGTCCTGGCCGTGAATGGCGCGACCGAAACCTGGATCAGCTATCAGTCCACCAAAGCGAGCCTGACCGCCGCCATGGCCGAAAAGGCCGACGCCAGCGCCCGGCGGATCGATCAGGCGCTCTCGGATCTGCAGCGACAGATCAGCTGGGTGACGCGGGCGAGCGCCAATACGCTGGAGCTCCGCCGCGCCGACTACGTGCAACTGCTGAGTCAGGCGCCGGCTGTGCGGCAGCTCTATCAGCTCGACGGTCAGGGCCGGGAACAGCTCCGGGTGTCGCGCACCTCGATCGCGTTCTCCTCGGGCAACGATCTGTCGCGCGACCTGCGCTTCACCGACACCGTCACGCACGGCAGCAATTTCTCCGCTGTGACCTTCAAGGGTGCGCAGCCGACGATGTCGATCTCGGTCGCGCATTCCGGCTTCAATGCCGGTGTGACCGTGGCCGACATCGACCTCGACTTTCTCGAAGACTTCATGACCGAGGCGCAGATCGGCAAGGTCGGCACCGCCTACGTGGTGGATCCGCGCGGCCAGGTGCTGGCGAGCTCGGCGAGGGGGCCGGCGGTCGGTCAGGACCTCTCCAAGCTGCCGCAGGTCGCGGCGGTGCTCACGCCGGATGGCCAGCCGCTGGCCTCCGGTACGGACAGCGCCGGCCACGCCGTGCTCTCGGCGGTCGCGACGCTCCCCAAGCTCGGCTGGTCCGTGTTCTTCGAACAGTCTACCGCGCACGCATTGGCGCCGATCCGCGATCAGCTGTTGCGCGGGGCGCTGTTGATTGCGCTCGGTCTTGCCGTTGCGATCCTCGCGGGCTCGCTGCTGGCGCGACGCATGCTCGTCCCGATCACCGCGTTGCGCGCCGGCGCGCGCAAGCTCGGCGCCGGCGATTTCGCCCAGCGCATCGAGGTGAAGACGAATGACGAGCTGGAGGAGCTCGCCGATCAGTTCAACAGCATGGCCGGCCAGCTCGCGCAGTCCTATGCCGTGCTGGAAGCCAAGGTCGAGGAGCGTACGCGCGATCTGGCTCAGTCGATCAATGAGCTGAAGGTGCTCGAGGAGGTCGGCCGCGCGGTGGCCTCCTCGCTCGATCTCAATGCCGTGCTGCCGACGGTGGCGGCCCGGGCGCTGGAGATCACCAAGACCGACGCCGTGCTGATCTATTCCTATGAGGCCGCCGAACGCGGCTTCAGGCTGGTGGAGGCCAAGGGCGTCGACCGGGACGGCGCGCACAATGTGCTGGACGAGCGGACGAGCCTGCTCTCCGACTCCGTGCGCAGCGGCGAGCCGATCGCGATCGCCGAGCTCGAAAGCGCACCCGATCACCCGCTGCGTGACGTCGCGGTCGCCGCCGGCTTTCACGCCGTGCTGTTCACGCCGCTGGTCGATCAGCAGGGCGTGCTCGGCGCGCTCGTGGTGCTCCGGCGGTCGGCCGGCACGTTCCCGCCGAACCTGATCGGACTGATGCGGACATTTGCCAACCAGGCCGTGCTGGCGATGCGCAACGCACGACTGTTCACCGAGGTCGATCAGAAGGGCCGCGAGCTCGCGCTGACCCACGCGACGGTGCAGCAGCAGGCCGAAAAGCTCACCGAGCAGACCGAGCAGCTGCGCGAATGGAACAAGTCGCTCGAGGAGCGGGTCGAGAAGCAACTGGCGGAGATCGAGCGGATCAGACGGCTGGAGCGCTTCCTGGCGCCGCAGGTCGCGCAGATCATCGCGTCGTCGGACGGCCATGATGCGCTGCTGGAAAGCCACCGCCGCGAGGTCACGGTGGTGTTCTGCGATCTGCGCGGCTTCACCGCGTTTACCGAGACGACCGAGCCCGAAGAGGCGATGAACGTGCTGCGTGAATATCACGCCGCGCTCGGCAAGCTCATCTTCAAATATGAGGGCACGCTCGATCGCTATGCCGGCGACGGCGTGATGATCCTGTTCAATGCGCCGATCCGGTTCGAGGATCACACCATGCGCGCGGTGAAGATGGCTCTCGAAATGCGCGACGAGATCGGCCAATTGACGGAGCGCTGGAAAAATCGCGGCCATAGCCTGGGGTTCGGCGTCGGCATTGCACTGGGGTATGCGACGCTCGGCCAGGTCGGCTTCGAGCACCGGCTCGAATACGCCGCGATCGGCAGCGTCACCAATCTCGCCTCGCGGCTATGCGACGAAGCCAAGGCAGGACAAGTGATCGTGTCGCGCCGGGTGTTCGGCGTGGTCGAACAGTCGGTCGATGCCAGGCCGATCGACGACCTGCATCTCAAGGGCTTCAATCACCCGGTGCTGGCGATGGAGATTTTGCGCTGGCGCGGAGAGGGCGCCGACGTGGTCGAAGTCGAGGAGCGGCGGCGATCGTCGGCGACTAACAAGTAGGGCGGGCAAAGGCGCGCGGCGCCTTGCTCGTCGTCGACGGCAGTCTCGCGCGCCCCCGTGCCCATCGCTGTCGTTTGACGAAGGATGTGGGCACGGGTCACCTTCGGCGCTTTGCCCACCGGACGAAGCTCGGCTCAATAGGCCTGCTTCGCATCGGCCTCCTCGCTGGTCTGGATCAGATCGAGGCTCTCCTCGATCTTGCCGATCAGGCGGTCGAACGTCTTGCGCTCGTCGGCCGACAGGCATGCCATGATTTCGCGCTCGCGCTGCTGCAAACGCGGGATCAGCTCCTCGTAAAGCGTCTTGCCCTTACGTGTCAGGCGCAGACGGAACTCGCGGCGATCCTCGGCGTTCTCGACGCGCTCGATCAGCCGCCGCTCCAGCAACGACGTCACGGCCCGGCTGATGGTCGATTTGTGCGTGCGGGTGCACGCCGCGACATATTGCGCGCTGCAGGCCTCGCGGCGGAAGCCGAGCGTCGCGAGCACGCGCCATTCCGGAATGTCGAGCCCATAGCGCTCCCGATATTCGACGGCGAGCGCCGCGCTGACCTCGGCGGCCAGACGGTTGAGCCGGAATGGCGCGAACTTGAACAGGTCGAGCCGCTCGTCTTCCTGCGGCACTGCGGCATTTCGGTCATCCTCGACCGGCTTCGCCTGCCGCCTGGACGCCGCGCTGGATGGCTTCGCCAAGATCGCGCTCCGATTTTTGAGTTGACGCGGCCGAAGCCGTCGGCTTTAGAATAGTTGCAGGTGAGACTATCTGGCAAGACGGCCGAATGGCCTCGCCCGAGGAAATGTCGGTCGCTTCGAAAGTCGTCGCTTCGAAAGTCCAAGAAAACCACAAGGCGAGCAAGCCATGGTGCAGGCCAATCCGGGGCAGGGCGCGAGCCAGGCGAAGGTTCAGTTCGGCTATCATCGGCACGAAGACCAGGATCAGGCCACGCCGGCCGCGCATCCGGTCGTCGTCGTGGGTGCGGGTCCCGTCGGGCTGTCGTTCGCGATCGATCTTGCGCAGCGCGGCCATGCCGTCGTGGTGCTCGATGATGCCGACCGTATCGGCGAGGGCTCGCGCGCGATCTGCTTCTCCAAGCGCTCGCTGGAATATTGGGATCGCCTCGGCGTCGGCGACCGGATGGTCGACAAGGGCGTGGTGTGGAACGTCGGCCGCATCTTCCACGGTCCGTCCGAGCTCTATCAGTTCAACCTGCTGCCGGAGCCCGGGCACAAGCGGCCGGCCTTCATCAACCTGCAGCAGTTCTACGCCGAGGCCTATCTGGTCGATCGCGTCAACGCGCTGCCGGAGATCTCGCTGCGCTGGCGCAACAAGGTGACGGCGCTGGAGCAGCGCAACGATCATGTCGTGCTGACGATCGAGACGCCGGATGGCGCCTATCGGCTATCGGCGCAATACGTGATCGCCTGCGATGGCGCGCGCTCCTCGCTGCGCCAGATGGTCGGCGCGGGTTTTTCCGGCAAGGTGTTCGAGGATCAGTTCCTGATCGCCGACGTCAGGATGACGGCTGAATTCCCCACCGAGCGCTGGTTCTGGTTCGATCCGCCGTTCCATGCCGGGCGCTCGGCGCTGTTGCACCGGCAGCCGGACAATGTCTGGCGCATCGACCTGCAGCTCAGTCGGTATGCCGATCCCAACGTCGAGAAGCAGCCGGAGAATGTGCGGCCACGGATCGCGCGCATGCTCGGCCATGATCAGTTCGAATTCGAATGGATCTCGCTCTACAAATTCCAGTGCCGGCGCATGGAACGCTTCATTCATGGTCGCGTCGTTTTTGCCGGCGATTCCGCCCATCAGGTCTCGCCGTTCGGCGCGCGCGGTGCCAATTCGGGGCTGGAGGATGCCGAGAACTTGGCCTGGAAGCTCGATCGCGTGCTGCGCGGTACCTCGCCCGCGGCGCTGCTCGAAACCTATCATCTGGAGCGAAGCGCAGCGGCCGACGAAAACATTCGCGAGTCCACGCGGGCGACGGATTTCATGGCGCCGAATTCGCACCAGGAGGCGCGGCTACGCAAGGTGGTGCTCGCGCTCGCCAGGGACACCGAATTCGGCAAGCGCATGGTCAATGGCGGCCGGCTGTCGGTTCCCTCGGTCTACCAGACGCCGCTGTCGACCGAAGACGACGAGGCTTGGCACAGTGGCCCTTGTCCGGGAACATCGATGCCGGATGCGCCGCTCGAGACGGCAGACGGACGGCACCTTCATCTCACCGATGCATTCAATGCTCAGGGCCGGCGTTTCACCCTGCTGTCCTTTGCCAATGGTGAGGCGATCGATGTGCCCGACGATGTCGGTGTCGTCAGCATCGGCGGTCCGAATGGACTTGCCGATGGCGAGGGTTTCGCGGGCAAGCGTTACGGGGCCGAACCCGGCACATCCTATCTGCTGCGTCCGGACGGCTATGTCGCGGCGCGCTTCCGGCATCCGCGCCGCGCCGCGATCGCGGCGGCGGTCGCACGCGCCTCCGGCCTGAGCTGAGGAGCCGCAACGATGACACTCTCGACCGCTTCCAATTTCGCCAAGCCCGACGATGCCTTTCGCGCCATCGTCGAAGCCCATCGGGGCCTCTCGGACCTCGAAAGCGCCGACCTCGATGCGGCATTGGTCCTGATCCTCGCCAATCACATCGGTGACATCGGTGTGCTGGGCGAGGCGATCGCGCTGGCGAAACGCAGCATGGCGGATGCCGGCCAACAGCAACAACAGCAGCAGCAATAGGCTGCTGCGCACACAAGGAATGAAGTGATGGCGAAAGGTTTCGCATCGACCACGGATCTCGCCGAGAAGAAGGTCACCTTCTCGGAGATCGGCCCGGATCTCTATGCTTTCACGGCGGAGGGCGACCCGAACTCTGCGGTCATCGTCGGCGACGACGGCTGCATCGTGTTCGATGCCCAGGCGACGCCGGCGATGGCCAACAAGGTGATCGAGCGCGTCAGGACGGTGACCGACAAGCCGATCAAATATGTCGTGCTGTCGCACTACCACGCGGTGCGCGTGCTCGGCGCCTCGGCCTATCACGCGCAGGGCATTGTTGCGTCGCAGGAGACGCGCCGGCTGATCGTGGAGCGGGGACAGCAGGACTGGGACTCCGAATACGGCCGCTTCCCGCGCCTATTCCAGGATGCCGAGAGCATTCCTGGCCTGACCTGGCCGACGCTCACCTTCGATGGCGAGATGACGATCCATCTCGGCAAGCGCGAGGTGCAACTGATCCAGCTCGGTGCGGGCCATACGTCCGGTGACATCGTCGCCTGGGTGCCGGACGCCGAGGTGATGTTCTCCGGCGATCTCATCGAATATCACTCGGCCTGTTATTGCGGCGACGCCTATTTGCGCGAATGGCCGTCGACCCTGAACGAGGTCCGCGACTTCAATCCCAAGGCGATCGCGCCCGGCCGCGGCGACGCGCTGAAGGGCGAGACCACGGTGCGCGAGGCGATCGCGATGACGCGCGACTTCGTCTCGTCGCTGTATGGCGCGGCCGAGATGTCGGTCGCCAGGGGGCGCAGCCTCAAGGAGTCCATGGCCGCCACGCGCGAAGTGATGGATCCGAAATTCTCGAGCTTCGCCATCTACGAGCACTGCCTGCCGTTCAACGTGTCGCGCGCCTATGACGAAGCCAGCGGCATCGACGATCCCGTGATCTGGACCGCCGAGCGCGACCGCGAGATGTGGGCCCGCCTGCAAGGAGAAGGATGATGAACATCAACACATCGCCTGACCAGTTGCACCGCGCATCGGGACAGGTCACGCCGGGCTACATGTCCGGCTTCGGCAATTCGTTCGAGACCGAGGCGCTGCCCGGCGCGCTGCCGATCGGGCGCAACTCGCCGCAGCGCTGCGCCTATGGGCTCTACGCCGAGCAGCTGTCTGGCTCGCCGTTCACCGCGCCGCGCGGCTCCAACGAGCGCTCCTGGCTGTACCGCATCCGGCCCTCGGTGAAGCACTCCGGCCGATTCGCGAAGGTCGATGCCGGGTTGTGGCGCACCGCGCCGTGTCACGAGCAGGAGATCACGGTGCAGCAGCTGCGCTGGGATCCGACGCCGCTTCCGGCAGGCGATGTGACGTTTCTGCAGGGTGTGCAGACCATGACCACGGCCGGCGATGCCACGACCCAGGCCGGCATGGCGGCGCATGTCTACGTCATCACCAAGTCGATGGTCGACCAGCACTTCTACGATGCCGACGGCGAGCTGATGTTCGTGCTGCAGCAGGGCCGTTTGCTGTTCGTCACCGAGTTCGGCCGCATCGACGCCGAGCCTGGCGAGATCGTCGTGATCCCGCGCGGCGTCAAGTTCCGGGTGGAGATTCCGGCGGGACCGGCACGTGGCTATCTCTGCGAGAATTATGGCGGCGCCTTCACCTTGCCGGAGCGCGGCCCGATCGGCGCGAATTGTCTTGCCAATGCGCGCGACTTCCTGACCCCGGTGGCCTCGTATGAGGACAAGGATACGCCGACCGAACTCTACGTGAAATGGGGCGGCGCGCTGTTCAAGACCGAGCTCAGGCACTCGCCGATCGACGTCGTTGCCTGGCACGGCAACTACGCGCCGTATAAATATGACCTGCGCACCTTCTCGCCGGTCGGCGCCATCGGCTTCGATCATCCCGATCCGTCGATCTTTACCGTGCTGACCTCGCCGTCGGAAACCGCCGGCACGGCCAACATCGATTTCGTGATCTTCCCCGAGCGCTGGATGGTGGCCGACAACACTTTCCGTCCGCCGTGGTATCACATGAACATCATGTCGGAGTTCATGGGTCTGATCTACGGCGTCTATGACGCCAAGCCGCAGGGCTTCGTGCCCGGCGGCATGAGCCTGCACAATTGCATGCTGCCGCACGGGCCAGATCGCGAGGCGTTCGATCACGCCAGCAATGGCGAGTTGAAGCCGGTGAAGCTCACGGGCACGATGGCCTTCATGTTCGAGACGCGCTTCCCGCAGCGGATCACCAAGCACGCCGCGGAGTCCGGCACCATGCAGAGCGACTACGCCGATTGCTGGAACGGACTGGAGAAGCGTTTCGATCCGAACAGGCCTTGAACTGGGAGAATGCCGTCATGGCCGGGCTTGACCCGGCCATCCACGACATTCTCTGTGCGGTGAGAGATGGATGCCCGGGTCAAGCCCGGGCATGACGACGTAGTCCGGAGAAGCATTTTGACTCATCCCAACGATCCCTCGCTCCGCTCCTTCATCCCGGTCGATCCAGCCTCCGACTTCCCGATCCAGAACCTGCCCTACGGTGTGTTCTCCGCCGCCGATTCGCCAAAGCCACGCGTCGGTGTCGCCATCGGCGAGTTCGTGCTCGACCTCGCCGTGCTCGAGGACGAAGGCCTGCTCGATCTGGCGCCGGCCTATGAGGTGTTCGCGCAATCCTCGCTGAATGCCTTCATGGCGCTCGGCCCCGCCGTGTGGTCGAAGACGCGGGCTGCGATCAGCGCACTGCTGCGCCACGACAATCCGCGGCTGCGTGACGACAAGCCGCTGCGCAGCCGGGCGCTGCTGCCGCGCCAGGACGTCACGTTGCATCTGCCGTTCGACGTCGCCGGCTACACCGATTTCTATTCGTCGAAGGAGCACGCCACGAATGTCGGCGTCATGTTCCGCGGCAAGGACAATGCGCTGCAGCCGAACTGGCTGCACATGCCGATCGGCTATAATGGCCGCGCCTCGACCGTGATCGTCTCCGGCACCAAGGTGCGCCGGCCGCGCGGGCAATTGAAGCCGCCGAGCGCCGAGGTGCCGAGCTTCGGGCCGTGCAAGCGGCTCGATTTCGAGCTGGAGATGGGCGTCGTCATCGGCCAGTCGTCGCCGCTCGGCGAGATGCTGAGCGAGGCGCAGGCGGAGGCGATGATCTTCGGCTTCGTGCTGCTCAACGACTGGAGCGCACGCGATATCCAGCAATGGGAATATGTGCCCCTCGGCCCGTTCCAAGCCAAGGCGTTTGCGACGTCGATCAGCCCGTGGGTGGTGACGCGGGAGGCGCTGGAGCCGTTCCGCGTGTCGGGGCCAACGCAGGATCCAACGCCGCTGCCCTACCTGCAGCAGAAGGCCGCGCAGAACTACGATCTCTCCCTCGACGTGGCCTTGCGTGCCTCCGGCAGCAACGCCGCGCAGACCATCGCGCAGACCAATTTCAGGTACATGTACTGGTCGAGCGTGCAGCAGCTGATGCACCATGCCTCGTCCGGCTGTGCCATGAGTGTCGGCGATCTCCTCGGGTCCGGCACGATCTCCGGCCCGGAGAAGCATCAGCGCGGCAGCCTGCTGGAGATCAGTTGGAATGGCACCGAGCCGGTCGAGCTCGCCGGCGGCGTGAAGCGCACGTTTCTTGAGGACGGCGACTCTCTGGTGATGCGCGGCTGGTGCCAGGGCAACGGCTATCGGGTCGGCTTCGGCGAGGTCGAAGGCACGATCGTCGCGGCCGAGTAGCCACTCCACCCACCGCCGTCATTCCGGGGCGGCCCGCAGGGCCGAGCCCGGAATCCATAACCACAGGCGGATGTGGTGACGCGAGCCGCCCGTGGCTAAGCCTTCCATCCAAAATCTCGATCGTGAGTATGGATTCCGGGCTCGCGCTGCGCGCGCCCCGGAATGACGGGGATAGAGATCAGCGCTCTTCCGGCGCCACGCTCTTGATACCAGCCACGAAGGCCGCGACGTCCTCGGCCGCATATTTCAGATGCACGCGCTTGTCCGATGGCACCTGCTTCACCGTGCAGACGCCCGGCCGCCATTCTCGCGCGGGCCGGATCGGCCGTGGCGCGAAGCCGCCGGCGCAGTTCGGGCAGACGTTGAACAGCTTGGTCTCGACGCAGTCGGTGCAGAAGGTGCATTCGTAGGAGCAGATGCGCGCGTCCGTTGCTGCCGGTGGCAGGTCTTTGTCGCAATATTCGCAGTTCGGGCGAAGCTGCAGCGCCATGTTCGTCTCGCAGATGTTGGAATGATGTGACTGTCGCAAAAGCCGCGACGGTGTTGAATGGCGCAATTCCCTCGATTTGCGCCACGTCGTCAGCCAGCAGACAGCGACGCCAGCGGCAGCTTCGCGCTCTCCTTCAGCCGGTCGAGCACGATCGACGACCGCACATGCGCCACGCTCTGGTGTGGCATCAGCACATTGTTGACGATGTCGGACAGGCTCTTGAGGTCGCGCAGCACGACCTTGAGCAGATAATCGGAGTCGCCGGTCAGCGCGTAAGCCTCCTGGATGTCGTCGACGCGGTTCACCAGCGCACGGAACTTCTGCGCGTTGTCGGGCGAATGCGTCGCCAGGGTGATCTGGATGAAGGCGATCAGCTCGAAGCCCAGGGACGTGCCGGATAGCTGCGCGCGATAGCCCGCGATGACGCCGTCCTCCTCCAGCCGCATCCGCCGTCGCGAGCCTTGCGAGGCCGAGAGCCCGGCGAGGTCGGCCAGCTCCTGGTTGGTGAGCCGGCCGTCGTCCTGCAGTGCGGCGAGGATGCGGAGATCGAAGCTATCGACAGAAATCATGCGTCATTTCCTCTGAATGTGCATGGATCGTGCATATTTTTGCGAAAATGACAATGGTTTGCATGCCCCGTGCGCGGAATTCGGGAGATGATCCGCCCATCAAGCTGAAGGAGCTTCCCCCATGGGTCCATTTCCGCACGATGCACCTCCTGCCACCATCTCCGCCGACAACCCGATGGGCACGGACGGCTTCGAGTTCGTCGAATATGCGCACCCCGAAGCAAGCGAGCTGCACGCGCTGTTCAAGCTGATGGGCTTCGCCGCGGTCGCGCGCCACAAGACCAAGGCGATTACGCTGTACCGCCAGGGTGACATCAACTACCTCGTGAACGAGGAGCCCGGCAGCCACGGTCACGAGTTCGTCACCGCGCATGGCCCGTGCGCGCCGTCGATGGCGTTTAGGGTGGTCGACGCGAAGAAGGCCTATGCGCGGGCGATCGCGCTCGGCGCCGAGCCGGCCGATCTGCCGCCGGCCCAGAAGACGCTGGACGTGCCCGCACTCAAGGGCATCGGCGGCAGCCTGCTCTATCTCGTCGATCGCTACGGTGCCAAGGGCTCGGCCTATGATCTCGAATTCGGGTGGATCGGCGAGCGCGACCCGCGCCCCATCGGCTCCGGCCTCTACTACATCGATCACCTGACCCACAACGTGCATCGCGGTCGCATGGACGTCTGGGCCGGCTTCTACGAAAAACTGTTCAACTTCCGCCAGATCCGTTTCTTCGACATCGAGGGCCGCGCCTCCGGACTGTTCTCGCGCGCGCTGACCAGTCCCGACGGCAAGATCCGGATTCCGATCAACGAGGATGCCGGGGATTCCGGCCAGATCGAGGAGTACCTCAAGATCTATCGCGGCGAGGGCATCCAACACATCGCCTGCGGCGCCCGCGACATCTACGCCACCGTCGAGGGCCTGCGCGCGTCGGGCCTGCCGTTCATGCCGTCGCCGCCCGAGACCTATTTCGAGCGCATCGAAGCGCGCCTGCCCGGGCATGGCGAGGACGTCACCCGCCTCAAGCGCAACGGCATCCTGATCGACGGCGAGGGCGTGGTCGATGGCGGCCACACCAAGGTGCTGCTGCAGATCTTCTCGGCCAATGCGATCGGCCCGATCTTCTTCGAGTTCATCCAGCGCAAGGGCGACGACGGTTTTGGCGAAGGCAACTTCAAGGCGCTGTTCGAATCGATCGAAGAGGACCAGATCCGCCGCGGCGTGCTGAAGGTGGAGGCGGCGGAGTAGGTGGAGGAGATGCGCCCGTCATTGCGAGAAGCAGAGCGACGAAGCAATCCAGACTTCCGTCCGCACCCTGGATTGCTTCGCTGCGCTCGCAATGACGGCGTGATTGGAGGCAGGATGTCGCCAAACCCTCAACTGTCGTCCCGGGCAAGCCCGACGACGCGCCAGCGGCGTCGGGCGCCGACCCGGGACCCATACCGCGTGATCTATCGATAGGGCATAGTCGCAGACGATTTTCGCCAAACTGCGGCCGGTGGTTATGGGTCCCCGCGTTCGCGGGGACGACATCGAGGGTGAGGCGCGGGCGTCGTCAACTCACTGGCATCGGGATTGTCGCGCAGCGTTGATCGGCGCGACCGCGCCGCAATCGCTTACCCGCCAGCCTTCCACGCACTCACGACAGCCCCAATCTCCACCACCTCCGGCTCCCGTATCGTCGACGGCGTGCGCGAGAAGCGTGGGGCGGGGGCGGGCTGGGTGATGCCGTGGCGCTCGACGAAGACGCCGCGGGCGGCCATGTGGGCGTGCTTTGGCGCCTCGGACATGGTGAGCACCGGCGCGAAGCAGATATCGGTGCCCTCCATGATCGCGCACCATTGCTCGCGCGTCTTGCTCTTGAACACGGCGACCAGCTTCTCCTTCAGCGCCGGCCAGGCGCGCGGGTCCATCTGCGCGTCGAAGGCGGGATCGGACAGGTCGGCATGCTGGCGCAGCAGCGCGTAGAATTGCGGCTCGATCGAGCCGATGGAGATGAAGTTGCCGCAGGCGCATTCGTAGACGCCATAGAAATGCGCGCCGCCGTCGAGGAAGTTGCGCTCGCGTCCCTCCGTCCAGCGGCCCATCGCGGTGAGGTCGAAGAACATCGCGAGCAGCGAGGCCGCGCCGTCGCACATCGCGGTGTCCACCACCTGCCCCTTGCCGGACTTCGAGGCTTCGAGCAGTGCGGCGAGCACGCCGACGACGAGGTAGAGCGCACCGCCGCCGAAATCGCCGACCAGGTTGAGCGGCGGCACCGGCCGCTCCCTGGGTCCGATCGCGGCCAGCGCGCCGGTGATCGAGATGTAGTTGATGTCGTGGCCGGCCGCTTGCGCCAACGGTCCCTGCTGGCCCCAGCCGGTCATGCGGCCATAGACCAGCTTGGGATTGCGCGCGAGCACGACGTCGGGGCCGAGGCCGAGCCGCTCCATCACGCCGGGCCGGAAACCTTCGATCAGCGCGTCGGCGCCGGCGAGCAGGTCGAGCACCTCGGCAATGACGGCCTTGTCCTTGAGGTCGAGCTCGATGACCTTGCGGCCGCGACCGGCGACCGACTTCATGGTCTTGCGCGCGCCGACGCGATCGAGCGTCACCACCTCCGCGCCCATGTCGGCCAGCAGCATGCAGGCGAACGGACCCGGTCCGATGCCGGCGAACTCGACGATGCGAAAGCCCGCGAGCGGTCCGGTGGCGCGGGTCTCGGTCTGTGGGGCGGTCTTGTCGAGCACGTTGTCTTGTCCCTGCGGTGCTTCGGCGCGTGATGAGGTCGATCGGACAAAGATGGTCGCCGCGACCTTCACCCTCCCTCTCCAGGGGAGGTGGGTGTGCTTGGCTGCTGTCCGCATCAACCAGACATCATCACGCGCGATGCGTTTCCTGATCCGCGATTGTCCCGCGTGTATCCGGCCAACGCAAGCGCGCCGTATGTCGCAAAGCAAAACGGCGCGCATCGCTGCGCGCCGTGTGGAATTTGTTGTGCCGTTGCGCGGAATGATCCGCGTTGTGAGGTCAGCCCGCGGCTTGCACCGCGCGCTGCGCCATCACCTTCACCAGATTGGCGCGGTAATCAGCCGAGCCGTGGATGTCGCTGAGCAGGCCGCTCGCCGGGATGCTGACGCCGTCGATCGCCGAGGCCGACCAGTTTGACTTCAGCGCCGCCTCGATCGCGGGCACGCGCATCACGCCGCTCTGCGAGGCGCCGGTGGCGGCGACGCGGACGTCGCCGCCCTTCGTCTTGGTCACGAACACGCCGGTCAGCGCGAAGCGCGACGCCGGATGGCGCATCTTGGCATAGCCCGCCTTCTCCGGCACCGGGAACGACACCTCGGTGATGATCTCGCCGTCCTCGAGCGCCGTGGTGAACAGGCCCTTGAAGAAATCATCCGCCGAGATCGTGCGCTTGTTGGTCTTCACGGTCGCGCCGAGCGAGATCAGTGCCGCCGGGAAATCCGCGGCCGGATCGTTGTTGGCGATCGAGCCGCCGATGGTGCCGCGGTGACGCACGGCGGGATCGCCGAGCACCGAGGTGAGGTAGGAGATCGCGGGGATCGCCTTCTTCACGTCGGCATTGGTCATGATGTCGTAATAGGTCGTCGCCGCCTTGATCACGAGCGTGTCGCCGGACAGCTGCACGCCGATCAGGTCCTTGATCTTGCCGATGTCGATGACATCGGACGGGCTGGCGAGGCGCTGTTTCATGACCGGAAGCAGGGTGTGGCCGCCGGCCAGGAACTTGGCTTCGCTGCCCTTGGCGAACAGCGCCGCCGCTTCGTCGACCGAGGAGGCGCGATGGTAGGTCGTCTCGTACATGGGAATCTCCCTGAATTTTTCATCGAGATCATTCCGGGGCCGCGCCTGCGCGCGCCCCGGAGCGATGATCAACCGTGGATCGCGTGCCAGACGCGGTCGGGCGTCGCCGGCATTTCCAGCTTGTTGTTGCCGATCGCATCCGTGATCGCATTGATCACGGCGGCGGATGCGCCGATCGCGCCGGCCTCGCCGCAGCCCTTCACGCCGAGCGGATTGCCCGGGCACAGGGTCGTGGTGTGGCTCAGCTTGAACGACGGCACGTCGTCGGCGCGCGGCATCGCGTAGTCCATGAAGGACGCGGTGACCGGCTGGCCGTTGCTGTCGTAGATCGCGTGCTCGAGCAGTGCCTGGCCGATGCCCTGGACCAGACCGCCATGAACCTGGCCCTCGACGATCATCGGGTTGATCAGCCGGCCGAAATCGTCCGCCGCGACGAAGTTGACGAACGACGTCTTGCCGGTGGCCTCATCGACCTCGAGCTCGCAGATATAGGTGCCGGCCGGGAAGGTGAAGTTGGTCGGATCGTAGAAGGCAGTCTCCTTCAATCCGGGCTCCATGCCGTCCGGCAGGTTGTGCGCGGTGTAGGCGGCGAGCGCGACCATCGGCAGCGCGATCGACTTGTCGGTGCCGGTCACCTTGAACTCGCCGTTCTCGATGACGATGTCGCCTTCCGACGCTTCGAGTGCGTGGGCTGCGATCTTCTTGGCCTTGGCCTCGACCTTCTCCATCGCCTTCAGGATCGCCGTGAGACCGACGGCGGCCGAGCGCGAGCCGTAGGTGCCCATGCCGAACTGCACCTTGTCGGTGTCGCCATGAACGATCGAGACCTGGCTGATCGGCACGCCCAGGCGTTCGGCGATCAGCTGGCAGAAGGTGGTCTCGTGGCCCTGGCCGTGGCTGTGCGATCCGGTGAGGACCTCGATGGTGCCGACCGGGTTGACGCGGATCTCCGCGGACTCCCACAGGCCGACGCCGGCGCCGAGGCTGCCGACCGCCTTCGACGGCGCGATGCCGCAGGCTTCGATGTAGCAGGACAGGCCGAGGCCGCGCAGCTTGCCCTGCGCCTTTGCCGCCGCCTTGCGGGCCGGGAAACCGGCATAGTCGATCGCCTTCATCGCCGCGTCGAGCGAGGCGTTGAAGTCACCGGTGTCGTAGGCCATGATCACCGGGGTCTGGTGCGGGAACTGGGTGATGAAGTTCTTCCGCCGGAGATCGGCCGAATCGACCTTCAACTGGCGCGCCGCCGTCTCGATCAGCCGCTCCAGCAGATAGCTCGCCTCCGGGCGTCCGGCGCCACGATAGGCGTCGACCGGCGTGGTGTTGGTGTAGACGCCCATCACCTCGGCATAGATCGCCGGAATGTTGTACTGGCCCGACAGCAGGGTCGCGTACAGATAGGTCGGCACCGACGACGAGAACAGCGACATGTAGGCGCCGAAATTGGCGTGGGTCTTGACCCGCAGGCCAAGGATCTTGTTGTCGGCATCGAACGCCATCTCGGCCTTGGAGATGTGGTCGCGGCCGTGCGCGTCGGTCAGGAACGCCTCGGTGCGGTCGCCGGTCCATTTCACCGGACGGCCGACCTTCTTGGAGGCCCACAGCGCCACCATCTCTTCCGGGTAGATGAAGATCTTGGAGCCGAAGCCGCCGCCGACGTCAGGGGCGATCACGCGCAGCTTGTGTTCTGGTGCGATGTTGTAGAACGCCGACAGCACCAGGCGAGCGACGTGCGGGTTCTGCGACGTCGTATAGAGCGTGAAATGCTCCTCGGCCGCATCGTACTCGGCGATCGCCGCGCGCGGCTCCATCGCGTTCGGTGCCAGCCGGTTGTTGGTCAATTCCAGGGTGACGACGTTGGCGGCCTTGGCGAAGGCGGCGTTGACCGCGGCCTCGTCGCCGATCGACCAGTCGTAGACGACGTTGCCGGGGGCTTCCGGGTGAAGCTGCGGCGCGCCGGGCTTCAGCGCGGAGGGCATGTCGGCGACGGCCTGCAGCTCCTCGTACTCCACCACGACTGCCTCGGCGGCGTCACGTGCGAGGTTCTTGCTTTCGGCGATCACCACGGCCACGGCCTGGCCGACGAAGCGCACGGTCTCCGGCGCCATCGCCGGCCATGCGCCCATCTTCATCGGCGAGCCGTCCTTGGAGGTGATGGCCCAGCCGCAGATCAGGTTGCCGACCTTGTCGTCGACGATCTGGCGGCCGGTGAGCACCGCGACCACGCCAGGCATCGCCTCGGCGGCCGAGGAGTCGATGCTCTTGACCTTGGCGTGCGCGTGCGGGCTGCGGATGAAATGGGCAAAGGTCATGCCCAACAGCTTGACGTCGTCGACGTAACGGCCCTTGCCGGTGATGAAACGCTTGTCCTCCTTGCGGACGACGCTGGCGCCAATGCCTTCCATACCCATGCGAATCTCTCCCCTACCGGAGTTCTGTTGTCCCGCCGCGGCCATCGCGCGCAGCGGTCGTGGTCTCGGTATTGCGGTAAACGGCGGCTCTCGCCGGCCTCATTCGGCAGCTTGCGCGACCTTCATCCGTCCGGCAGCGTCGAGCACGGCTTTGACGATGTTGTGATAGCCGGTGCAGCGGCAGATGTTGCCTTCCAGCTCCTCACGCACCGTGCTCTCGTCGAGCTCGCCTCCGTGGCGGTGCACAATATCGATGGCCGACATGATCATCCCCGGCGTGCAATAGCCGCATTGCAGGCCGTGATTGTCGCGGAAGGCCGCCTGCATCGGGTGCAGCTCGTCGCCCTTGGCGATGCCTTCGATGGTGGTGACGTTGGCGCCGGCGGCCTGGCCGGCCAGCACGGTGCAGGATTTCACGGCACGGCCGTCGATATGGACGACGCAGGCGCCGCATTGGCTGGTGTCACAGCCGACATGGGTGCCGGTGAGGTTCAGATGATCCCGCAGGAGGTGAACGAGCAGGGTGCGATCCTCGGCCTCGACCGAGACCGCCTTGCCGTTCACCGTCAGTTTGACTGTCGACACGAGTAACCTCCCGATGAATTATTCTTATTCTGATTAGAAACAGCGCCCTCAGGACTTTGCAACTCGAATTTTCGTCTCCGATGTCATTGCGACGTCTTGCGCGCGGCATCGGCGATCCGGTCGCATGTGGCGCGCCACGCGAGCCGGCACCGGCGCAGGTGAAGCGCAGGCCGTAGGCCGACGCTGCCCATTTACCGCCCCTTAGCCATTGTGACGTAGTTTTGATCACGCTTTGGTGCGTTGCCGCCGGGCGGTTTGGTTTCTGGCCAATATTAAAGAATGGCGTGTCGGGGGTGGGAATGTCTGCGCAGCTTGCGCCGCAGTCGCGGCGTGCCAATTTTCTGACCCTGCGTTTTCGCGGCAAGATCGTCCTTGGCTTCGCCGTTGTGCTGGCGATCTCTGCTGCCAGCATCGGCTTCTCCTATCTGGGATTCGAGCGGGTCGCCGCGGCGGTGGCAGCCTATCGCGGCAGCGTTGCCGAAGCCGACACCACCCGCACCATCGATCGCGAGCTGGTCTCGTACCAGGCGCTCGCCCGTTATTATGCCCTGACCGGCAAAGCCGACGACGAGGCGGCGGCCACCGCTGCCCAGCAGGCACTCCAGGCCGCGATCGACAAATCCATGGCGGCGACCGGCGCCGAGCGGCGGGCGCAGGTCGGCAAGCTGCAGGCGCAGTTTCAGGCCTTCGCCAAGACATTCTCGAGCATCGTTGCTCTGACCCGCGAGAACGCGAAGCTGGCGACCGACCAGATCGGCCTCATCGGCAACAAGATCCGCTTCAAGTTCGATGATCTGGCAGACACCGCCGCGCTGGCCGGCCTGCCGTCGGTGCAGACCACGGCCAAGGACCTCACCGGCCAGTACCTGACCGTGTCCGCGCTGGTCGGGACCTACATCGCCAAGCCCGATGCCAAGACGGCCGACGGCGCCATCGCGCGCACGCGCTTCCTGGAAACCTCGCTGGTGACGATCTATGCCAATGACGAGAAGATCACTCAGCGCGTCGCCGAGCTCGGCGACCTGATCAAGCAGTACCGCGCCGCCTTCATCAAGCTGTCGGAGAACATGAAGGCGCTCGGCAAGCTCGAACAGGAGATGAGCGTGGTCGGGACCGAGATCATCGCGCTGTCGAACGGGCTGAAATCCGAGGTCGCCTCCGACCAGCAGCGCATCGAGGCCGCCACCAACACCACCATCGCGGACATCGAGCGGCTGATCGCAATGCTGGCGATCGGCGGGCTGACGCTCGGCGCCGTGCTGGCGCTGATGCTCGGCAACGGCATCTCCAAGCCGATGATCACGATGTGCAAGGCGATGCGCGAGCTCGCCTCGGGCAATTTCGACGTCCGGCTGCCCGGCCTCGGGCGTGCCGATGAGATCGGCGAGATGGCGGCGGCGGTCGAGGAGTTCAAGGTCCAGGCGGTGGCCAAGGCCGAGCGCGACGCTGCGACGCAGGACGCCCAGAATAGGGCGGCGGGCGCCGCGCGGCGGGCCGAGCTCATCCGCTTCGCCGACGAGTTCGAGACCGCCGTCGGCTCGATCGTGTCCAACGTCTCAACCTCGGCCGAGCATCTCGAGCAGGCGGCCTCGACCCTGACGCGCACCGCGGAGACCACGCAGTCGCTGGCGAGCCGCGTCAGCGGCACCTCCGACCAGGCCACGGGCCGCATCCACTCGGTGGCGAGCGCGACCGACGAGCTGTCGGCCTCGGTCAACGAGATCGGCCGCCAGGTCCGCGAGTCCAGCCGCATCGCGGAATCCGCCGTGGCCCAGGCCGAGGAGACCGACGGGCGCATCGGCAAGCTGTCGCGTGCGGCGCAGGAGATCGGCGACGTCGTCAAGCTGATCACCGCGATTGCCGAGCAGACCAACCTGCTGGCCCTGAACGCGACCATCGAGGCGGCCCGCGCCGGCGATGCCGGCCGCGGGTTTGCGGTGGTGGCTTCCGAGGTCAAGTCGCTGGCCGAGCAGACCGCCAAGGCGACCGACGACATCTCCAACCACATCTCCGGCATGCAGGCGGCGACCCAGGAGTCGGTGACGGCGATCAAGCAGATCGGCGGCACGATCCGCCAGATCTCGACCATCGCCGCGTCGATCGCCACCGCGGTCGAGCAGCAGGGCGGCGCGACCCAGGAGATCGCCAGGAACGTGCAGAGCGTCGCGGCAGGCACGCAGGCCGCCGCCACCGACATCACGCAGGTCAATCGCGGCGCGACCCAGACCGGCGAAGCCTCGGAGGAGGTGCTGCGCTCGGCCCAGTCGCTGTCCTCGGAGAGCGCGCGGCTGCGCGCGGAGCTCAACCGCTTCATGGCCAACATCCGCGCGGCGTGAGTTTTGCGGCGACAGGCTGGTCTTCGCGCCGCTCGCCAATGCGTTGGCGGGCCCGCGGCCAAACTCTCCGCTGTCATCCCGGCGAACGCCGGGATCGGTACGCCGCGGCAGATGTGTGGCGGGCGGTATCGATCGCGTGCCCCAATCTTGCGTCACGCGGTATGGATGCCGGGTCGCGCTCGCTTCGCTCGCTTGCCCGGGACGACAGCTGAAATGAGGCGCGCCTGGGCCTCACCCAGGAAACGCTGCGGCCCCCAGGCGGGTCGAGCGCCGAACCCCGCCCCACTCCGGGAACCCTGCGCGCGACGAGACGTTGAGTCGCAGCGGCAGGCATTCGCCGCATTTGCTTCATCCTCTCGGTCGAGCATGCGGTGCGACCTGCGCCGTCGCATTGGGATTCCATGGCACCCCGACAGGCATCCTTTCCCAACCTCCGCGTCGTCACGTCAGCGCCGCAATCCGGCGCTCCGCCGGGCGACATGGCAGGCCGGGATCGCGTCATCGAAACCAACATCCCCGCCCGGCTCGACGATCTCCGCTGGAGCGCCTTTCACACCCGCGTCGTGCTGGCGCTCGGCATCACCTGGGTGCTCGACGGGCTCGAGGTGACGCTGGCAGGCGCCTTGTCGGGCGCGCTCAAGCAGAGCCCGGCGCTGCATTTCTCCAATCTCGACATCGGGCTTGCCAACAGCGCCTATCTCGCCGGCGCCGTGCTCGGCGCGCTCGGCTTCGGCTGGCTGACCGACCGCATCGGCCGCCGAAAGCTGTTCTTCGTCACGCTTGCGCTCTATCTGTCCGCGACGGCCGCCACCGCCTTGTCCTGGAACATCGCGACCTACGCGCTGTTTCGCTTCCTGACCGGCGCCGGCATCGGCGGCGAGTACACCGCGATCAACTCGACGATCCAGGAGCTGGTGCCGGCGCGCTATCGCGGCTGGACCGATCTCATGATCAACGGCAGCTTCTGGCTGGGTGCCGCGCTCGGCGCGGTCGGCGCCATCGTGCTGCTCGATCCCGACGTCACCGGCCCGGATGTCGGCTGGCGGCTGGCCTACGGCATCGGCGCCTGTCTCGGCCTCGTCGTGCTGGTCATGCGGATGTGGATTCCGGAAAGTCCGCGCTGGCTGATGATTCACGGCCATCCCGAAGAGGCGCATCGGATCGTTGCGGAGATCGAACGCGACGTCACCGGCCACGACCGCGAGGCGCGCGCCAAGGAATTGCCGAGGATGCGGCTGCGGATGCGCAGCCACACGCCGTTACGAGAGGTCGCGCATACGCTGTTCTCAGTTTATCGCCAGCGCTCCCTGGTCGGGCTCACCTTGATGATCGCCCAGGCGTTCTTCTACAACGCGATCTTCTTCACCTTCGCGCTGGTGCTGACCGACTTCTACGGCATCAAGTCCGACCATGTCGGCTGGTACATCCTGCCCTTCGCGGCCGGCAACGTGCTCGGGCCGCTGCTGCTCGGCCGCCTGTTCGATACGCTCGGGCGCCGCGCCATGATCACCTTCACCTACGGCGTCTCCGGCGTGCTGCTTGCGCTCACCGGCTATCTGTTCTCGATCGGCGTGCTGAGCGCCGCGACGCAGACCGCGGCCTGGATGGTGATCTTCTTCTTCGCGTCGCCGGCGGCGAGCGCCGCCTATCTCACCGTGTCGGAGAATTTTCCGCTGGAAGTGCGCGCGCTCGCGATCGCGCTGTTCTACGCCATCGGCACCGGGATCGGCGGCGTCGCGGGACCCGCGCTGTTCGGCGCGCTGCTCGACAGCGGGGCGCGCGGCGCGGTGTTCGGCGGCTATCTGTTCGGTGCCGCGCTGATGCTGGTGGCGGCGCTCGTCGCTTGGCGCTATGCCATCGCGGCCGAGCGCAAATCGCTCGAGCAGGTGGCGCGTCCGCTCGCTGTCATGGAGTAGTTGATGATGTCCGAAAACTCCGATCTGATCGCTTCTCCTGCGTCGGAGCCCGCCGATATCGTTCCGGCGCCCACCAGTCTCGTGCCGCATCTTCGCGAGGTGGCGATCCTGCTCGATATCGACGGCACCCTGCTCGATCTCGCGCCGACGCCGCGCGAGGTGTGGGTGCCGCCGGGCCTGGCCGAGACCCTGAACGCATTGCTGCAACGAACCTCCGGCGCGCTGGCGCTGGTCTCGGGCCGCTCGCTCAACGACATCGATCTCATCTTCGCGCCGGAGGTCTATCCCGCCGTCGGCGGCCATGGCGCGGAGATGCGGCTCGGCGGCGGCGGCGAGGCGGACGCCATCAAGGCGCCGCCGCTGGACAAGGAGCTGAAGCGCAGGCTCGCTGCGATCGCCAGGCTCAGCCCCGGCATTCTGCTCGAGGACAAGGGCTACTCGCTGGCGCTGCATTATCGCCTCGCGCCGCAGGCCGAGAAGGCGATCTACGAAGAAGTGTCGCGCATCCGCGCCGAGTTGCCGGGGGCGCCGATCGAGGTGCTGCCCGGCAAGTGTGTGTGCGAGATCAAGCATGCCGGCTTCACCAAGGCGAGCGGCGTGCGCGAGCTGATGCGGAACGCACCGTTCAAGGGACGCAAGCCGTTCTTCATCGGCGACGACGTTACGGATGAGACGGTGTTCGCGATCATGCCGGATTTCGCCGGCCTCTCGTTCTCCGTCGGCCGCCGTGCGCTCGGCGTCGACGGACATTTCGACGCACCGGACGACGTGCGCGCATTCCTGACGCGCCTCGCCGGCGGTGGAACTAATTCATCGACCTAGCGATCCGTGCAGTGGTTCCGCATCGCTACATTGTTAGTTCCATTCGCCAAGCGGTCGCATGTTGAATGCGTCGCTGTTGATTAGAACAGTTCTGACTTGATTTGACGCTGTGATTACACCGCGCGAATGCCCGAATTTGGTTTCAATTGGTTGAAAGGGTGGCCCGGAACCATATTGATGAACAGCTGTTAACCGATATGACCAACAGGAGGGAGCTGTGAACCTCGTCGTGGTTTCGAATCGGGTGGCCCGTGGCAAAGCCAATGAGCCAATGACCGGCGGACTTGCGGCAGCATTGCTGCCCGTTGTGGAGAAATCGGGGGCAGTATGGGTGGGTTCCTCGGGTCGTGTGCGCGACGGCGCGCAGACGGAACCGATCGCGGAGATCGAGCAGATCGGTGAAGGCGCGCTCGCGCTGCTGGATCTGCCGGCTGCGCATTATGCCGGCTACTACGAAGGTTTCGCCAATTCGGCGCTATGGCCGGCGCTGCATTCACGCAGCGATCTGATCAGCGTCTCGCATGATGACTATCGTTCCTATCGCGAGGTCAACGCCTTCGTGGCGCGCGCGCTGCTCCGGTTCCAGAAGCCGGACACCTTGTTCTGGATCCAGGACTATCACTTCCTGTCGCTCGGCGCGGAGTTGCGCACGCTGGGCGTGAAGAGCCCGATCGGCTTCTTCCTGCATACGCCGTGGCCCGCGCGCAGCGTCATCGACAGCGTGCCGAATCACCGCGATCTCGTCACCGCGATGCTCGCCTATGATCTGATCGGCTTCCAGACCGAGGATGATCGCGAGAATTTCACCGCCTGCATCCGCGCCGATCTCGGCTTGCAGGTGCGTGACGGCGTGGTCAGGTCGCTGCACGGCCGCACACGTCTGGCCGTGTTCCCGATCGGCATCGACGCCGACAAGTTTGCGCAGCAGGCGGCAAAGGCGGTGGCGCATCCGGATGTGTCGCGGCTGCGCCGCAGCCTGAATGGCGAGAAGCTCGCCATCGGCGTCGACCGGCTCGATTACTCCAAGGGTCTGGTCAACCGCATCAACGCCTTCGACCGGATGTGGACGATGCACCCGAGCCTGCTGCGCGCCGCGTCGCTGCTGCAGATCGCAACGCCGTCGCGCGAATCGATCGAGGCCTATGGCAATCTGCAGAGCGAGGTCGCGCGCCTCGTCAGCGAGGTCAATGGCCGCCATGGCGAGGTCGACTGGACGCCGATCCGCTACCTCAACAAGGGCTATGGTCAGGGCGTGCTGGCCGGCCTCTATCGCAGCGCCCAGGTCGGCGTCGTCACGCCGCTGCAAGACGGCATGAATCTCGTGGCGAAGGAGTATGTCGCGGCGCAGAGCCCGGTCGATCCCGGCGTATTGGTGCTGTCGAAATTCGCCGGCGCCGCCAACGAGCTCGATGCGGCGCTGATCGTCAATCCGCATGACATCGACGGCATGGCGCGGACGATCGCGATGGCGCTGTCGATGCCGCTCAACGAGCGCCGCATGCGCTATGAGATCATGATGACGAAGCTGCGCCGCCATTCGATCCAGCAATGGTTTGCCGACTTCGTCGAGGCGCTGCAGGACGGTGACGCTGCCGAGGTCGAGATCGAACCCCTGCCTGCCACTCCGGCGGGTTTTCTGGCCGGCCGCATGCTGTCGCCTGGCGCGCGCTATCACTGAACCGGACTTGCTCCTCGCCGCTCCGTGCGGCGAGGCTCAATGGCAGTAGGAGACGCCGTCGAGCACGGCGCAGCGCAGCTTGTTCGGCGAGCTCGGATTGTCCATCGGCACCATCCCGTTGCCCTGTCCGACGAACACGCCGGGTCCCACCACCACGGATGCCTTGTTGCCGACGATGACGGACGGGTGCGGCTTCAGGCTCGACTTCGTCCCGTCCGGCCACAGGATCGCATCGCCCTGCCAGATCCCCTTGCGGCCGTCGTCGCAGGTCACGTCGACGCCCTGCTTGGTGCATTGATCGGCGCGGGCCGGGCCGGCGGCGAGGCTGAGCACCGCCGTCAGCAGGACGGCGAGACGGGCAGGGGAGGATGACGGCATCGCGAATCCCTCAGTCGGCAGCCGGACCGACGGGCTGCAAAACAGTGGTCTTGCCGCCCGGCCGGCCGGTTCATGATGGGCCGGCCGGGCGGCACGGCCTCCCGATCGAGCCCGCGACCAGGGCGGATTGATGATTTTTATCAGCGATTTGGGGGAAATTTAGCCCTTGAGCCCCCGCCCGGCTTGCAAAACGCCGCCGACCCCGCCAAGAGAGGGCCGCCGGAGAGATGGCCGAGTGGCTTAAGGCGCACGCTTGGAAAGCGTGTGTGCGGGAAACCGTACCGTGGGTTCGAATCCCACTCTCTCCGCCAGCCACCCATCCCCGCCATTCCCAAAACCTGCCAAAATGCTTGTCTAACAATGCATTAGGTGTTGGAATTGTTGCCGGCCCTTCCCAGGATTGCCCATCCAAACCCGATAATTACCGGGTATGAAACCGGGTATCGGGCCGAGCTGACCGGGTATTGCGGGTGAGTTCATGCTGAGTGACGTCCAGATTCGGAAAGCCAAGGCGGCGGACAAGCCCTATAAGCTCACCGACGGTGCTGGCCTCCACATGTACGTCTCTCCAGCAGGCGGGAAATTGTGGCGCCTGCGATACGAGTTCGACGGCAAGGAGAAGCTGCTCTCGCTCGGACCCTATCCCTCTGTTGGCCTTGCGGAAGCCAGGGACGCGGCCGCAAACGCCAAGCGCTTTCTTCGCGAGGGGCGGGATCCTGCCGTCGAGAAGCGGCTCAGGCGTCTCCAGGTCGCCACAAGTCAATCGTCGACCTTCGAGGCGATTGCCCGTGAGTGGCACGATCTGAACAAGGGGCACTGGGTCAAGCAGCACGCCTTCGATGTCCTCTATTCATTGGAGCGGGACGTCTTCCCCGATCTCGGCTCCATCCCGATCAGGGATATCACTGCGGCCAACGTGATCGCTGTTCTGCGTCAGATCGAGGATCGTCCCGCTCTCGAAACTGCGCGGCGCGTCCGTCAGCGGATGTCGGCGGTCTTCGTCTACGCCATCGCATCGGGACGGGCCGAAAATGATCCCGCTGCTGCCGTTCAGAAGGCGATGAGGCCGCTGAAGAAGGGACGTCAACCGGCTGTGACAAACCTCGAACAAGCGAGGATCGTCCTGCGGCGGGCGGACGAGACGCCGGCCTCGCCAGTCACTAAGCTCGGATTGAGGCTCTTGGCGTTGACGGCCTTGCGGCCGGGAACGCTGATTGCGGCGCCCTGGGCAGAGTTCGAAGATCTGGATCCAAAATCTCCCATCTGGGTGGTGCCCGCCGAGCGGATGAAACTCCGTCTCCAGTACAAGGATGATCAAAGCAGGGATCACTTGGTGCCGCTCTCGACCCAGGCTCTTGACGTCCTGCGTGCCCTTCGCGTGCTCACGGGGCGAACACCCTATCTCTTCCCGAACCAGCGACATGCACATCGTCCGGCCAGCGAGAACGCGATCGGCTACCTGCTAAATCGTGCTGGCTACCATCATCGCCACGTTCCGCACGGCTGGCGGGCGACGTTCTCGACTGTGATGAATGAGCGCTACAAGCACGATCGGCACATCATCGATCTGATGCTGGCGCACGTACCCAAGAATGTCGTGGAGGGCGCCTATAACCGGGCCGAGCACCTCGATCGCCGCATCGAGCTGGCGCAGGCCTGGGCCGATCTGTTGATAGTCGACCAGATGCCGATCGAGGACCTGCTCAACCTTCGGCGTTCAGTGAAGCCGGTACGCGAGACGGCGGCAGTGATTTGATCCAGGCGTCGATATCGGACTGTAACCAACGCACGGTGTTGGGTCCAAGACTGCGAGGGACGGGGAAAGTGCCGTCCGCGATACGCCGATAGATCGTGGACGTGCCTAGCCCGGTTTTTTGCTTTACGTCTCGAAGCCGCAGAAGGCGCTCGTCCAAGTCGCCGATCATTCAAATTGCCCCATTCCAAGTGCCTGCAGGGCGAGGACCTTCGCCTTACTCCCGCTCTCCCGCGGTACCGCATTTCCTTAGGCAGTTTGGTCGAGTCCGAGCCGTCAGGACAATGGCCTGTTCGTACGCCAGAGCACTCCGATAGGGGCCGGGCGGTGAGACGTGGCGGAATGAGCTGAGCTACATCGAACTACGAAACTGAGGGGCGAACGTTCGAATCGTTCCCGGCGCGCCAGCTATCTCCTTCAATAATCGTCAATTTTGTGCTTTTGCCGAAAATAACCCAGACCAAAGCTTCCGTTTAGTCTGAGGAAATTTTGATCGGCTTCGCTGTTTGTGGGCCCTCGAGAGTTGCCGACGCCTCCTACCTACGGGTTCGTCATCTGCTGCTACATTTGGCTAAAGCTTCGCCATCAGGATCGAGGCTTCCTAGGGAGCCAGCGATGCCAAGCCTGGAGTCGAGCCCTGCAACCCGACCTGCGAGACAGGAAATCGATCAGCTACGGCCGAAGCGAAACTGTGCGGAGCGGTGTTTGTCTCATTCGCCGCCACAAGGACTTTCGCCCTGCAGCACCACCAGGTCGCGAACGTGGCGCAGACCAGCGCCAGGCTGGAAGGAAGCAGGTGCCAGGATTGCAGCGGATCGGCCAGCACACGATAGATTTCGAAAGTCTGGTCCGGTACGCAAAGAACAATGGCGGCGACTATCGCCGTGATGATCACGGCGACCGCGGCCTTCATCGCTTTCGCGACCGAATCGAAGGCTGGCCTGAGACGTTCGCGTCGGTGTGGCTCTGGCATCGTCCGCCCTCGAAAAGTTTTTGCTGGCCGGATCGGCGATCTCGGCTAGGTGAAATCAGAAAGTGAAAGCCTGTTCAGACTTGGTCTTGATCTTCGTGTGTCAGACAGCCCTATGAATTGCGGTGGACTCTGCGTCGCTTCCGAACGCGGCCTCGACCCAGTTGTCGAAATCCAATCCCGCTTCCCAGAGGTCGGCCGTCACGCCGTACCGCAGGGAAGATGCGTTTCTGATGGGAACGTCGCTCTCGGCCGCACCCTCGACGAACGAGAGGGTTTCGCTGATCGGAATGGCGGAGCCGGGAAGCAGGCGACACAATGGCGAAACGATATCGGACGACCATTCGATCGCATGGACGTCGCCCGCGAAATCCCGCAAATCGACGACGCAAAGTACGAACGTGTCCGGTTCCTGGGCGCAAGTCGACGCCTGAAGAGGCGTGAGCCGAGGTTCGCCCGTCGTCGTTGTTTTCACCTCGAGCTTGTATTGCGCGATCTGGAACTGGGAGGACAAGTCGTCAGGATCGTCGTTGGCCGTTACTAAGAAGTCGTAGCCATAGTCGTCTGGATCAACCTTGAGACCCCGCGATTCGAGCGCCTCGAGCACGCACTGTTGGACCGCAAGGCCGAGCTTCCTCATGAGATTGACGCCCTGATGGTGCTGTCGAGCCTTCATGGCAAGCTCTTCGATGACCTGGGTGTTTCCGCCGACGACTTCGACGATCCTGGCGAGGCTGTCTCTTAGCTGCTGGCGCACGGTCTCGTCTGCTGCGGCGGCCAGCAGGCGCACGTCGAGCGCGTCCAGCCCGAAGTGCCGAACCAGCAGTTCCGCACCATATGAATTGCCTTGCAGCCACTCCGGATCGAGCAAATCCCTGACGAGCGCCGTGGTCGCCGGATGGTGCACGACCTCGTCATCCTGTTCGATTGGAATCCATGGCTTGCTGCGCAAGTCGCTCAGCCAAAGCGAAGGCGTCAGGCTTATGTTCTTTTGCCCGTCAGCGGTCTTGACGGGAAATTCGACGGAGCAGCGCCAGGAAGCGTCGGCTGCGGCGACGAAGCATACTACGAGCCCCAAGAGAGCTTTCGCTTTTTCCCGCGTCGTCTTGCAGTACTGAATAAGCTCGGGCTCCAGCAGGGCGATCTGAGAAAGACTTGCGTCGCGCAAGGTGACACCGGCGACCTGGTCGGGTACGGCGGCTAACGGTCTCAATCCTCTTTCGGAGATTTCCTCGCGGTCGACGCTGGTCAACAGCCCAGAATACGCCACGCCCCATGACGACAAGGCTTCGATCAGGTCCTGGCCTCTTTCGGCATAGCGCTCGTCTAGGACGCGACCCGGTGGATATGCGGAAAGAAAGCCCCGTGCCGATTCCGGCCAGACGGAAGCCGGCAGCATCATGGTCCGGCGCCGCCGGGGCTTGTAAGCCGCGCCATCTCTTGCCAGCAGGGGCACTTTCCACGCTGCATTCTCCAACGCCTTGCCTCCGGCGGCCCAAAGATGGGCCAGCAGGTCGATGCTTGCGTCGACGTCTGCCTTCTTCTCTTCGGCGACCTTTTGGTCGTCCGGTAACGACGTGGAAAGCCGGTGCAACATCCCTTCGATCGCTTCGTCTTCGGCAAGCTCGCCCTTCGTGATCTCGCGAAGGGTGAAAAGCCCGGCGGCGAGATTCTGCGAAGCCAAACTCTCGACTAGCCGCTCGTCCAGAAGCTGCGATTCGAGGTCGAGGCCGATGCCGGCGCTTATTTCCTTGGTCCGCCCCGACACGCCTCCGTCGAACTTGAGTTCGTCAGCGTTCCGCAGGATGCCATGCTGGTCGGGCACGAGGCCGTCGACGTAGGACTTGGTGATCCCGTTCAGCTTCCACGTCTTGCCTACCGCATCTAGATAGCGCGTGAGCCAATCGGTCGGATCGGTCTCTACCTTGAGGTCTTCCAATTTTTCCACGTCTTCGCAGGCGCGCTCGCCTATGGTCTCGAGGTCTATCCACGATACCTTGACGCCAAGCGTCTCCCAGCCTTCGACGATCTCGGACCATCCCTCGGAGACGGCCCGGTCGGGCGGGTCGGCCTCGGTGCAGCATGCCGCAAGTTCCCACAGATCGTCGTAGCTCGGTCCTGTTTGCGGACGACGTATGAAGTCGGCGTAGCGAGCGTCATCGGTGTGGTTCGCACAGCGGACTTTGCCGCCTTTTGCGGTTCGGATGAGCGGCAGCATCGACAGTTTCTGTGCTGTCGTCGACAGAATTTCCGTCCACACTCCGATTGCCGTCTCGCCGGCGATACCGGGGGGAAGCCCGAGTTGCGCGATGCGGTAGCCGTTTGTCCAGTTTTCGGTGTTGGCCAGGGCCATGAGAGCGGGAAGAGCGGCGAACGCTTCGCGAAGAGGTCTCGCTTGCTCGCCGGATATGTAGATGGTTCGTCGTTCCTGCTCGACATCGAAAAGTCCGTCGATGACCGTCCAGCCCGGGAGCACCGGGCTGCCGAGAAGCGGCAGCTGACGAAAGACGCTGGGCAACGTGAGGGGCTTCCGCACCGACCAGCCGGCGCCCTCCTTGATGAGGGCGACGACCATCGCGCCTGTCGAGGAGCGGGTTTCGGTCGCTCGGATCACGCGCCAATCCGTTCGGCCGTCGTTTCCCGTCCGCGACACGTAGTATTCGCTGGGTTTCGTCGAAAAGAGGTTCGGTTTCGACGACGAAGTCAGTTTCCAATGGACTTCGGCGTCTCCGCGCCGAATCGTGATCTCGCCGAGCCGCCTGCACGTGGCGAAAAGGAAAGGCAGGGCGTCCTCCAACGCGCGCAGGCCGTCTTCGGCCGTCCTCTCGTCGTCCACGACGTATGCGAACGATGCCGTCGGCTCTCCGTCGAGCGCCGCCACAGCGCGCGTGTGTCTCAACGACGCCTGCGAATCCTGCACGTTCTGCAGCAGCATTCCCTCGTCGTTGGGCCTGTCGAGCTCGACCTCGAAACCGCGGAAATTGCCGTCCACATCGAGGATGCCGGACACATGCACGCGCTCGGAGAGCACGTGGGTGACCAGAAAGCCGGTGCCGAACCGACCGGTCGTCTCGGTCGACATGAAGTCCTTGCTGGATCCACCGGTGAGAAGTGCCGCAAACTCGTCCATGGTGAACGGGGCGGCGTCGTGTTCGAAACGTAGGACGCCACCAGTCAGATCGAAGGAAAGGCTGATTGCTTCCCGGCCGGCCCGGGCTCCCGCATCGTGGGCATTCTGGATGAGTTCGAACGGCCACCGCCGCGACGAGTTGTCCAGGTCGCTCCTCGCTCCAAGAACCTTGGTGCGTACGCGGAGCGCGATCGCTTTGTATACCTTCTCGTTGACCGTCTCTTCGAGCCGGGCAACGAGGTCGATCCCGAAGTCGGACGATTTGTTCACGGCCCCACCCCCCACTTGGCAGCGATCCTTCCTGCCTTTGGCGCTTGCCGAACGGCAGTCGTCCAAACTGGACATCCGACCACGGTCATCCTGAAGTTGTAAAGGGGGTGGACGACCACGGTCGGCGCCGGGCTTGCGGACCGATGCCACCCGCTGCAGGCACCGAAATGTATCGGTAGGATGGAGCGGCGGTGAAGCGCGACCGGAAGATGCGAGTCGCGATGCACATCTGGTCCGCCGCTAGGACCGCCGCCGCTGACGGGCCGCGGGCGTTCGGGCACGAAGACGTTCGCCTAATTGCTTAGGCGCCAGTTGTGGTTAGTCGGCCCAAAAGCGGCGGATTTTCCGCAACGAGTTCTTTCCCTCGCGAATATATATGTCTACGTTAGTTCAGGGCGCGATGCACGCCCATGATGTGAATTACGGCGCGCCCGACGGGCGGAAGCACGTGGTTGGGGGAAACGGAGCACGATGCCCGCGGGGCCCGAGAATCGCTGGATCAAGTTCCTTAGGAGCTATGGTCCGATACCGACGAACGACAACATGTACGACGAGACGATCCAGCGCGCGCTGAAGCGGCACAGGATCGAGCCGCTCGTGCTTCCCGCTCAGTTTCTGGACGTCGTCATCGAGAATTTCAGATCGGACGAGCCTTGCACCGAAATCCTCACCGGTACGGCGGGCGACGGAAAGACCTATCACTGCCGGGAGGTCTGGAGCGCGTTGGGAGGCTCAGACACCGATTGGAATCGGGGTGACAAGGTCCAGACGTTGTCCGTCGGATCGCGCGAGTTCGTGATCGTCAAGGATCTTAGCGAACTGCGGGCCGATGAAAGCGCCGACCTGCTCGGGCGCATGGCCGGCGACGTCGGCAGTCGCGCCGCGTCGCGAGTGTACCTCGTGGCGGCGAATCACGGGCAGCTTCTGGAGAAGCTGAAGGCCGCGCCGCAGACGGACGCGCTGAAGTCGATGACCCGCGCGATCGAGGGACTGCTCGTCACCGGTACGAATCCGGATCCCGGCGTGCACATCCGTCTACGGGATCTCAGCCAAGCGCCGGCCTCCGAGATGATCGGGATGATCATCGAAAAGGTGACGTCCCATCCGGGTTGGAGCGACTGCGCCGCGTGTCCGATGCGGGACGGTGCCAACGAATGTCCCATCATGGAGAACCGGACGAGGCTGCAGCACCCTTCGCAGGGCGCGGTCTTCCGCAAGCGGCTGACGGCGCTCGTCGAGCTCAGCGAACAGAACGGCGTGCACTTTCCTGTCCGCCAATCCTTGGCGCTGGTGACGAACATCCTCCTCGGGCATCCCGCCGCCAAGGATGGGTTGATGTCGTGCGGTCAGGTCGCCGAGATATCGTCTCGGGGTGCCGGGCATCTCGCCAGCATCTATCGCAACGTGTTCGGGGAAAACCTATCTTCCCGGCGGGCCGAGAAGACGGATCTGTTCCGCAAGTTGAACTCGTTCGGGATCGGATCCGAGACCAGCAACAAGGTCGATGATCTGCTGGTCTACGGCGCGGACGATCCGCAGCTTCGGGCCAACTACGAATCGCTGGTCCTCGTCGATCCGGTGTACGGCGGCACGCCCGCGTACACGGGGGCGCAGCGCGCCTATCTCGAAGGCGCGGACGAGGACACCCGCGATGCGTTTCTGCCGATGTTGCGTTCGCAGAGGCAGCGGCTGTTCTTCACGCTGCCGGAGGACCACGCCGCGGATTTCGAGCTTTGGGATCTGACGGTCTTCCGCTACGGCGGCGACTACCTCGACATGGTCACAAAGCTGCGGGCCAACCAGGGGACACCGAGAGGCGTCATGCCGTTGTTGATGCGCGGCCTGAACAGGGTCTTCACCGGAATGCTCGTGCAGAACCAGGACGAACTCGTGCTCGCCACGTCCGGCAGTCACTCGCAGTCCAAGACCAGTCCTTTGCTCGACGAAACGATATCCGTGCCGCGCCACCAGGGGGAGGAGGTGACGCTCGCTCTCACGGCCAAGCGCGGCGTTTCGCTCAAGGTGCGGGTCTCCCGGGGAGACGATCCGGGACCGGTCGTCCTATCGCTCACGCCCACCCGGTTCGAGTTTCTCGGACGGGTCGCCGAAGGCGCTCTGCCGAGCAGTTTTTCGCTGGAGTGCCACGAGGATCTTCTGGCGTTCAAGGCGAAGCTTCTCAGCGCGACCGACCGGCGCCGCGTTGTCGACGAGGACGGTGCTCCCGCGGAGGGCGAACTGATGCTGCGCTTCATCGAAGTGGGCAGCGACGGCCGCGCCCAACCGCGTCGCGTCGTCGTAAGGGTGTGAGCATGGAGATTCTTCCGCGCCCCACAGGGCACGACGACGGCACCGGCCCGCAGATGTGGGTCGACGAAGCAATCTGGGGTCACAGGCTCTACGACGAGCAGACGCCCTGGCTGACCATGATGGAGTTCCTCGGCGTTCTCCACGCGGAACACTCGCAGGGTCGCGCCCTGCGCGAAACCAACCTCAACGGACTTTCCTATCGTCCCCAGCAGCAATTGCGTCTGCGCAACCTGCTTTTCAACAATCCTCACATCGCGACCGTCCGCGCCGGCGACCGATCCGACGACGCGATGTGGTGCACCTGGTTGGCGTTGATGCGCGAGAACGCCGGCGGCCTGGACGACGCCGATTTCGGATACCTCCGCGACCGCTTCGAGAGCTTCGAGGATTTCGCGGCCATCGTCTCGTTCCTGCAGAGTTCGGCCATCGAGGGAGCGAGCAACAAAAGGTGGAGTTCGAAGTTCGTCTTCCCCTTCGGACCGAACGCCCTGTACGAGGATGCCAACGTGCAGGCGAAGGGGTCGAACGTATCCACCGATCGCCGGTTCTTCGCTCGCACCGGCGAGGTCCTCTATCTGATGTTGTGCCGAAGCGCCCGCGTGGACGAGCTTCGGCGCGTTCTGGTCGAACGGCTGTTCGGCGCCAAGGCTCCGTACGACGGACTCGTGCGGGTTCTTCAGGGCGAACCCCAATTCGCGCGGAACGAACGTGCCGGGGCCTACGTGCCTTGCCGAAGCCATCCGGTGTTCGACAGGCTCGCCGAGGATTGGCTTTCGATCCTCGACCGCGACATGCCGATCTACGACGCGATTCCCCACCTGGTGACGATGACCGGCCTCGGCCTTCTCCTCTACCAACTGCGGCGAGCCTCCGAGGTTCTCGGGCGGGACGAGGATACGTCGCTGGTCTGCGAGATCGTTTCTCCGAAGCGTTCGGTTGTCCGGGACCTGTCCGCGGATTCCTTCCAGCGCAACAGCGCTCTGCCTCAGGAGGCGATCGAGCGCTACGTCAGGCGCGTGGCCGATACGCCTGAATGGTCGGCCGCCGCATCCTCGGCCGAGCCCGTCGCGAACACCCTCGACCTGCTCGTCGCCAAGTTCGACATCCCGGACGATTTCATCGAGGCGGACGAAGAGCGCCGCACGCCCGGCGATCTGCTGGAAACTCTGGTCGAGAAGGCGATCTCGCGGCACAAGCAGCACGTCGGCAAGATTCACGGAACGTGGGCCCGGCTCATCGGTCTTTCGTCGCGTCGGGCGAGCCGCCGGGTGCGGTACGCACCGACGGATCGGCTGCTCAAGACGCTGGTGGTGTGCTGCGTGGACGTGAGGATGGAGTTCAAGGATTTCCTCGCCTACCTCCACGATCGCTACGGAATCGTGGTCGGCGACCACCAGGCCCAGAAATTCATATCGAGCGGCGAGGCGGACCAGGAGGACTTCTCCGACAATGCCCGACGTCTCGAGGACCGCCTCGCGAGTCTCGGACTGCTCAAGCGCCTTTCGGATTCGTGCGCATACGTCGAGAATCCGTTCGGAAGGAAGGTGACGCGGTGAACGGTCTGGACATACTCGGCGCAGTCGGAGCCGCGTCGCTTAGAGAGCGCCTCAGATCGTCCGCGGACGGCGACGGCATCGCACGCTTCATGCTTGACCAACTGACGGGCGATCAGGTGGCCGCGATCGTGAAAGCGCTCCTCGCCGACCGTGAGACCGCGGCGAAGATCGCCGTGAGGATTCCGCGAGGTCTGGTCGCGCGCTTCGGTCTGCCGGAAGAGGTCCTCACCGACGAGAGGACGGTCGCGCTTCGGCATGCGGAATGCGATCTGCCGGCGCTGCTTCTCGCCAACAACGACGACGACCAGGGAGAATCCCTGCAGGACGTCACGCTGCTCGGTGCGAAGCAGTTGACGGAAGAGCCGAAGTTGTGGGTGCAGGCGGCCAGCGCGGGTACCGGGCTTCCGGACGAACACAAGGCAATTTGGGAAGCGGCGCTTCGCGGGCTTTCCGCCGCCGACGATTGGACGCTGCACCAGGTCGCAAACTACGTCGAACTGACGCGCTCCGCCGTCGCGGAGGATTCGAAACCGATCCTGGAAGCTCTGGGCTGGGCGCTTCCCGCCCTGCATCTCCCGCGGCATTCCGGGTACTTCCTCGCCGGCCAACAGAAGGGGCTGACGTCGAGCACGCGGTGGAAGCGCAATTTCGGCAAGCTCGTCGCCGACTGCCGGCCTCTCCTTCTCAAGCAGAGGTCGCCGCGGCAGGTCATCGAAGCGGAGGAACTCAGGACGCAGTTCGCCGCCGTCCGCGACGACATTCCGCCGGCGGCTCACGCGGCCATCGAAGGCTTCATCAAGTCTCCGCCCAGTTGGGGCGCCGAGGCGGCCGAGCTCGCGAAATTCGAGTGGGAGGTCGACAACATCCTGCTCGTGTTCTCGGGCCTAAAGCAGAGGAAGGTCCACCTCTTCCAGGAAACCCTCGAGTTCTTCGAGTTCGAGCTACCCGACAGCCTGAGCGATGCCGAGAAATCCTACCTTCGCGCGGCGACGTCCCGGAAGGAGCCGCGCGACGACGATCGCGAGTTCTTCGAAGCCCATCGCGATGAAGTGGGCCGAGACCGGTCGCTTCGCGCGAAATGGGAGCGGTTCGTCTTCGGAAGGCCGATCGAGTGCACGGATTTCCTGGAAGGCATACTGCTCGCCTTGGAACGGCTCTACGGGAAGGCCGGCCAGCTCCAGCCCAATCGCGCGCTCGAGATCCGTACGACGCGGCGCACGAAGAACCAATGGCTCGAACTGAACGCAGACGTGGCGACTTCCTTCGCTGTTCGCTACCGGGGCCTTCCCGGCCTGATGGGCGACAAGGTGAAGTGGGACACTTCGCATCTTTTCGAATACGAGGCGCTGCTGGAGTCCGCGTCCAGGCGAAGGGGCTACAAGCCCAATGTTTCGATCTCCCGGAGCGCGATCCAGATCAAGTTCGACTTCATCCTCAAGGTGGGTGCGGAAAAGATCACGGTTCAGTTGATCTGGAACGGACGCCCCGACGCTATCGGCATCGAGCTCCGGGACGACCTCGATCGGCTGACGCGCCGCCCGCTGGTCCGGTCCAGCGTCGCGCGACAGCCCATGAGCCGAAAGGGCGGTCTGCAGGCGGTCTCGCTGAGCGACGTCTCGACCCTTCAGCCGGCCTTTCGTTCCGACTCGGGGTCGCTGGTGCCGCGTCTGGACGGCGGAGAGGACGTCGGCAAGTCCTATCCGAGATCGCTCAAGGCCGCATCGGAGGCCGGGCGACTGACGGCGGATGCGTTCGCGGCGATCGGATCCGCGTGGACTGCGTTCACCGACGAGTACGCCAAGGCCATCCGGGCTTTCAGGAGCGACGGGCTGACCAGCGGCTATCTTCTGTCGCAGTCCGAACGATACGGCGAGCTATTGAGAACGCTGGCCAGCCACGCGCCCGGCGATCTGAACCGGCGCGAGCTCTGGGAGCCCGTGCTGGCGCTGGGTTGCGTGGCGGTCTCCGGCGGAGCGCCTTCGAGCATCGTCGCGCCATGGCATCCGCTCAGGCTCGCCGCGAGCGCCGTCAAGGCTCGGGGCGTCGCCGGATTGGCGGCGCATCTCTTGAACGCGGACGACGTGATCTTCGGAGATCCGAGACTGTTCTTCGCCGATCTCCGCGAGGAGCTCGCTCACCCGTATTATCCGGAGATAGCGGTCGCCTACCAGGGAGCCGAGCCGGTTCTCGTCGCCGAGACCGGTACGCTCAACGAGTACAGTCTGATGGAGCGCCCGGTGCGCGATCCGTCGGAGGCGTCGACCGATGTCGATCCGTCGGAGGCGGCCAAGCAGATCAGGGCGCTGCTGGAAAGGTATCTCGAACTGCAACCGCATGAGCGTTCGAATTTGAGCATCATGCTCTACAACTGCGACGCGGCCGGCCTTCCGCTCGCCACCGTCAACGCGCTGGGATCGGTACACGACGAGGACGAGATGCATTGCAACGTGCTCGTCCGGCACCGCGACAGGAAGAAGCTCGGCAAGGTCTACGGCGAGCTTCTGGAGCGTCCCGAGGGCGATCCGGACACGTTGGTGGTCAGCGAGACCTCCAGAAACTTCATGTCCAAGCTGCGCATCGGCGTCATGCTCGACGGCGGCGGCGCTTCCTCAGAAGAGCATTCGGTGGACGTCGCTTTCCTGCACGACGTGGTGTCCAGGCAGGCCAAGCAGGAATGGTTTTCCGTTCCCGTCCCGGCGTCTCTGCCGGACATCCTCGATCACGTCCCTGCAAGGTGGTCCTACCGGCGGGTCACCGCCGAAGACGAACTGAAGGCCACGAGCTATCTGGCTTGCCCGCGGCAGCCTCAGGCGGGATGGGCCTATCTCGATGCCGTCGCGGCCGTCGTAAGGCAGAGAGGCGTGGCTCCCACGGAGCACATGCTGCCGGCGCGCGAGATCTCCTTCGGCGACCAGAATCTGAAGTCGATGTTCGACGAGGTCCACGGTCTTGCCGAATGGGTCGCCACCTACGACGACCTCTTGGACAAGAGACAGCTTCAGGCGCAGAACATCAACGTGATCCGCTACCGACGCCAGCGGACTCACGGACGCAACATGATCGTTTCCTCGACATCGGAGTTGCGGCTGCTTCATGTCCTCGTCCAGCGCCGCTTGGCCGAACTCAGCCTAGGCCTGCCCGACGATCGGCTATCGGCGTTGGCCCAGCGGATGATCGACGAGGCTTCGGCGATTTCCGGCGACATCGTCCTCAGGGCCGCGAGAAGAGGGGTCTCGGCGGGCGAGTTGATCGGTCTCGTGCTGAGTCGTGCGCTCGTCGCCGAGGAGCTCGGCGCGCGGTCTTCCGTAGCTTGGTTCCTGCTGGACGACTACGCCGAATGGTTGGGGCAGCGCGAGCAGGGCATCGCGGACATACTGGCGCTGAGCGTCACGAAGGGGGCCGACGGTCAACCGCGGTTGCGCGCGATCGTCACCGAGGCGAAGTACGTGGGCGCGGAAGCCGCGGCGGATGCGCGCAGGACGTCCAAGAATCAGTTGCGGCAGACCGTGCAGCGGATGGAGGATGCTCTGTTCGGAGATCCGGGGCGGCTCGACCGCGATCTCTGGCTCTCCAGAATATCCGATCTGCTGTTGGATGGAACGGCGGCGTTGGGAGAGTCGTTGACGCTCGAGGCGGTGCGCGACGGAATGCGCAAGGGCTCGGTCCCGATCGATCTGCGAGGCTACTCCCACGTCTTTGTCAGAGGACCTGCGGACGCCACGGTGCCCGGCGAGCAGGAGACCGTCGCCGAAATCCCGAACAGCCTGCAGGAGATGTTCGGTCGCGAGAACCTCCGCGACCTGGTCAAATCGTACGAGATGCGCTCGCCGCTTGCCCCCGTTCGCGAGGCCTTGGGACCGGAGCGACCTTGGACCAACGAACAGTCACGCGAACCGGCGCCGCGCGTCGGTTGGGTCGTGAGATCCACCGACTTCGCACAGACAGGCCCCGCGCCGGTGACCGGAGCTTCCGGCCCGGTGGCAGCGGCCGCAGCGACGTCGGCCGCAGCGCCGGCTCCGACATCGGATGCGCTCTCGCCTTCGAGCGGGCCGGGGCCTTCGCCGGCCAGAGCGGCGGTCGCGCCGGAGCCGAGCTCCGCTGCCGCGCCGGCGCCGCAGGCCGACGGGCCGAGAGATATCCTCTCTTTGATCGAGAGTCGCGCGCTGCAGAACGCATCGGTCTCGCAGGCGGACCAAACCTGGCTCGACGGCACGGCGCAAAAGCTCCGGACCGCGCTTCTCGGCTACGGGCTGCAGGCCAGGATTGCCGGCACCAGGCTGACGCCCAACGCCGCTCTGATCCGGTTCGTCGGATCGGACCGGCTCCGTATCGAAGACATCCAGAATCGCGAATCGGCTCTTCTCACGACCCACGGCCTCCGCCTCGTCTCGATCTCCCCGTTGCCGGGAGAGATCGTGGTCGCGGTCGCGAGACCGGCCCGGCAGGTCGTATCTCTCTGGGACGTCTGGGCGAGGCGGGAAGTGAACCGCAACGCAGCCGGCCAGAACACGTCCTTCGTGTTGGGCCTGCGCGAGTTGGACGGGGAAATCCTCTACTTGAACCTCGGCTCCGCATTCGGGGGAGGTCAGTCTCACGATCCTCACACGCTCATCGCGGGTGCCACGGGAAGCGGAAAGTCGGTCCTGATCCAGGCTATTATCCTCGACATTGCGGCCACCAATCCGAGCACGCTTGCGCAGATCGTTCTGATCGATCCCAAGATGGGCGTCGACTATTCGGCGGTCGAGCGCCTCCCGCACGTCCGCGGCGGTATCGTCGTGGATCAGGCGCGAGCCCAGGAAGAGCTCGAGACCCTCGTCGCCGAGATGGACAGAAGGTACGAATTGTTCCGGTCGCAAGGCGTTCGCGATCTGCGCTCCTTCAACGCGGCGAAGCCCGCATCGGAACGGCTGCCGCTCGTCTTCCTGGTTCACGACGAGTTTGCGGAATGGATGCTCACCGAAACTTACAAGGACGCGGTCGCGACCACGGTGCAGCGACTCGGCGTGAAGGCCCGGGCCGCCGGCATCCATCTGATCTTCGCAGCGCAACGGCCGGATGCGAACGTCATGCCGATCCAACTGCGCGACAATCTCGGCAATCGTCTGATCCTGAAGGTGGCGAGCGTGGGCACGTCGGAGATCGCGCTCGGTCAGAAGGGGGCGGAAGCGCTGTTGGGGCAAGGACATCTGGCCGCCAAATTGAGCGGCGAGCCGGCTATCGTGTTCGCGCAGGCGCCCTTCCTGTCCGATGCCGACATCGAGGCCGCGGTCGAAGCGATAAGGGAAAGCGATATTGCGGTGATGGGAGTCGCCGCGGAGTAGAAACGAAACGACTTTTGAGGGACCGTAAATCTTCAACACGATATTAGCGAGTAAAGACGATGCAGATCCGTCAGCGTCAATGGACGCTGGACCGCCTTTATCGAGAGCGGAGTTCGATCAATCTCAATCCTGCTTGGCAGCGCGGCCCGGCCTGGAAGGCTCAACGGCAAGTCCTTCTCATCGATTCCATTCTCAGAGGAATGGATATTCCTAAGATCTATCTCAGGAAGCTCGCGTCCGGCGGGCCGCACGGTTACGATGCGGTCGACGGTCAACAACGCCTCAGAGCCATCTGGGAATTCCGTGCAGGAAATCTTCGGTTGGATTATCCCGAGCCGCTTCCCGAGATCGAAGGTCATGCGGTGGCCGGGCACACCTTCTCGTCCATGCACAAGGATCTGAGGAAGAAATTCACGAAGTTCAGCGCATCGGTCGCCGAGATCGTGAAGTCGACACCGGACGAGATCACCAATCTGTTCTCCAGACTTCAGATGGGAGTATCCTTGAACCCTGCCGAACTGCGCAATGCGCTCGGCGGCCCGATGCGTCACGTCGTCGACGCCATCGCGACGTCCCATGTCTTCTTTCAAGAGTGCCGGATCCCGGACAATCGGTACAAGCGGCAGGACTACGCTGCGCACGCCTTCGCGATCGCTGCTTATGGCGCCTCAAGCGACCTGAAGGCGCCCGACTTGCGTCGGATGTTCAAGGAGTTCGGGCCCGACCGGCGCAACGAGGTTCTCGAGCTTTCATCCGATGTCGGAGACGTCCTGAACGTCCTGGCCGCAGTCAACCGTTTGGCGAATTTCAAGATAACGCAGAAGTGGATATTCGTCGACTTGTGCCTGCTGGTGCTGACCCGTCAGCGGGCGGGGGCCGTCGTGGATCCCGACAAGCTGTTCGCCGCCTATCGATCGTTCGACGATCTGCGCCGCCAATATACCGCTGAACCCGAGGTGCTCATCCGCGGACGTCGCAGGGTCAGAACTTTGGATCGGTATCTTTACGAATATCTTATCGCATTCCGCGTACAAGGCGGAACGGCCGGCAACATCGAGGTTAGAGCCAGGGCTCTCAACGCTTTTTGCCCCGATATTGACGGAGGATCATGATGGCCGCTTTCGATCCAGGCAGAATCCCGGACAATCTCAAGCAGGCGTACAGGGAGAAGCGTTGCGCGGTGCTAGTAGGGGCGGGTGCCTCCATGGGAGCCGGGCTGCCGTCGTGGGGCACGCTGTTGTCCAGTATGATCGATGAGGCGCGCGGGCATCGGGTCATCGATGACGCAAAGGTGGCGGACTACAGGAAGCTGGTGGCCGATCCGTCGAAGTATCTGATGGTTGCGGGTGGCCTCAAGGAGGACTTCGCCGCTTATTTTGACGAGTTCGTGGTGAAGACGTTCATCGAGCCGAAGCCGCGGCCCACTGAACTCCATCAGACGCTGACGAAGGCCGATCGGCTGCAATTCGTCCTGACGACGAATTACGACACCCTCCTAGAACAGGCTTACCGAGCGAGCGGCATGTACGACGTGGCGGTCTGTACGTTCTTGGACTCTGGCGAGATTCAAAGACGCCTTTCGAAACGCGAGTTCTTCATCTTGAAGGCCCACGGAGACGCGTCACGTGTCGGGAACGGGATCGTGCTGACGGAAATGGACTACCGGGATATCGTCTATCGCCAGCGCGCCTACCAGAGCCTTCTCTCTGCGATGTTCACAATGTTCACCATCATATTCGTCGGCGCCTCGATGACCGACCCGGAAATAAAGCTGCTGCTCAGCTACATATCTGACGTATTTGCGACCACCTCGGGCCCTAGTCATTTCGCTCTGATGGCGGAGGAGGATACGACGGGCGTCGAGCGGGAACGGTGGTTCAAGGATATGAAGGTCCAGCTCGTTCCCGTCAGCAAAGCGAACGACTACGAAGAAGTCACCCAATTCATCGAAGCGCTCCACGCGTCCGCCTAGGGCGAAGCAGAAGAATCGCGGCTCAAGCGGGGCGGCCTCGCCTACGCTCCGCGCGGACGATGCCGCCACCTCTGAGGTCCACGGATTTCTCGAGATGCCCATCTCGTCGGCATACGCGGCCGAGGAAGCTCGCCCCGGTTTGGCCAGGCGATCACGGGCGAGCGACGGCTCGAGGGCTCTCCTAGGCGCGTTTCCGCCGACGAGAGGTGCATCGGGCAGGACTTCGTAGAGCGAGATCCTAATTGTAGAATGAGTAGACGATGGCGATGCCGGATCCGGCCGCGGCTACCCACAGCATCGTTTTGATCACGTCGATCGTCGAAAAGCCGCCGTCGATCTTCACGGCATAGGCGCCGTCCAGCTTGTTCAGGTTCTTCAGATAGAGCTTGAACGCAATGCTGAAGCGCTGCATGACCTGCACGAATCCGACGCAAGACAATCCCGCAAAGAACAGCACCGCTCGGGCCAGCCATTTGTCCGACGGGAGATTTTGAAGGGCGACGTACCAGAGGCCGCCGACCACGGCTCCGAACAGCGGCGGAATCTTGTACAGGATGTCGTTCATGCTCCGGAAATGAGCATATTGCTCCTTATAGATTTCGCTGACCGTGGGGGATGCGGGACCGTCGCCCGTTTCGGTGGTCATGGCATCCTCACTTGTGACAGACGAGGCAGCCGGCACCGTCGTCCTGGAACGGCATCTCGTCGATCGCCTCGTCCGGACGGAGCGCGTTCGGGCGCCGTCTCGCCTTCAGCCGCTCCTGACGGATCTGGAATTGCTTCTCGATGTCCGCGATGCGCTCCGGCTGCGCGAGTTCTTCCAAGGATTCCCTTTCGGTCCACGTGAACGGGGACCCGTGGTCGAGCGCGTTCTTCTCGTATTTCTTCGCTTCCTCGAACGCATCGGGATGTTCGCGCAGCAGATTGACCCACTCGATCTTCTGCTGGAAAAAGCAGAACGTGCAGCCGCTTCTGGAGCGCCAACGGTAGTACGTCGGCAGACCGATGCCGGCGCCGTCCAGAAGCTCGATGACGCCGTTCTTGTCGATGCCCCGCTCCCGCAGCGGCAGGACCACGCGCAGATTGGGATGCGTGGCCGTCAGTCCTTCGCGGTGGTTCTCGTCGGCTCTGATGGCGACGTAGCTGTAGACGGTGACCCCGGCGTCGAGGTGGGGCCTGAGCCATCGCTCGAAGGGCCGGAGCTTCAACTGCTTCGTGCACCAGCGCGTCCGCGGCGAGGGTAGGAAGTTGTTGTATTCCCTGAGCCAGAAATCGAAGTCTCTGTCGGGGTTCAGCCTCTGGATCGGGACCCCGAGGAAACCCTCGAGCTTTCCCAGGAACGAGTAGACCTCGGGAAGCTCCTTGCCGGTGTCGGTGAAGAAGTATTCGATGTCGAGGTCGGGACGGGTACGACGCATGTGAACGGCCAGCGCCGCGCTGTCGCGCCCTCCCGAAATTCCGAGCACGTGCCGTTCCATGTCATCCGACCTTTCCGAGCGGCGCGCCGCCCGCGCCGAACGCGACGAGTCCGGCCTCCGCCAAGGCGGCCAGCGCGATGTTGCGGTTCGCGCCGAAGCGCGAAAGCACTTGCGAGAGCTCTTCCGCCAGCTCGGTGACGCGTCGCCGATCGCGCTCGGCGACTTCGAACTCCTCGAAGAGCTCCTTCCCGCTTTCGCCGGTGCCGATCACCACCGCGATGGCCTCCGAGGTGGGCTTTCGATCCTTGACGCGGGCGAGCGCCTCGGCTCGCCTGAACTTCAGCGCGAAATCGGCGAGCGCGAGCGTCGCCTGATCGGGGTCGCGATCCGACCAGTCGCGGACGGGACGGGTCACGAGACCGGCGATCGACTCGATCTCCGACTGTTGCCCCTCGTAGGTGGCAAGTCGCGCGGCGAAGGCGTCGGCCAAAAGGTCCCCGGTCAGGTCGCGGACGTTGCGCGCGCGGCTGCGTAGATCTTCCAGGTCGACCTCGTCGGCATATCCCAGCGCATTGAGCATCTTTCTCTCCAACCCGCCCAGCATGTCCGGATATGCGGAGGTCAACTCCCGCAGCGCCGTGGCGATCCCGTCTCCGACGACCTTGGCATCGCCGCCTTCGAAGATCGCGGGCAGGTCCTCGAAGAGCGCCTTGTGAGGATCGTCGGCCAGCATGAGCACGTGCCGGACGTCGGCCGTCTTCTGCGACAGACCGAGCGTTTTCTTCGTCCAAGGCGGAAGATCGCGCACCAATCTGACCAGCCGTCTCGCGAGGTCCAGCGCGTCCCGGCCTCCGGTCTGGCCGGTCACCGCTTCGATCGCCTCGGCCACGCCGTCCAGTAGCGCGCCCCGGAAGTGGTCGATCTCGATCCCGCGCAGAGCGATCAAGTCCTCGTCCTGCAGGAGGATGTCGGCGAAGTAGTCGTTGACGTCCGTCTGGAATCGCCCCTCCGCGTAGACGGCGATACGGTCCCGGTTGGTCATGATGTAGGCGACGGCGAGGATCGGCATCACGCCGCGTCGGATGCCGAAGGGCGGAGCCGACCAGCGGGCATAGAGGCGCCCCAGCGGAACGGGAGCGCCGTCGCTACGCAGCAATTGGTCGGCGGCGTCCCATGCGGGCTTGAACGTTTTCCCGATCTTGGTGTTGCCCGGTTTAAAGAAGCCGAAGCCGCCCTTCTCCGATTCACGGTGCAGCGCCGATGCCGAAAGAAACGTGCTGTAGAGGCCGCGTTCGATGGGGAACCCTTCGATTCCGAGGAATTCCTTCTCCGGATTGGCGATCATCGCCTTGATCAATTCGCGTACCCCGCCCTGAGTATTGCTCGAAGGACGTTGTCGGTTGAGAAGCTCGCTCTTGATGTGCGGTGCGTCGCCGAAGCGCAGATCCGCGAGATCGGAGGCCAGACGCGAAAGACTGCCTCCGGATCGCGGCTCCAGTCGTTCGCCCGCGGCAAACCAATCCGCGCCGGCAAAGGCGACCCGAAACTCCTCCTCCAGGCCGGCCGAGACGGCTGCGGACCTCGCGGCGATCTCCCGACGTGCCACCGCATCGCCTTCCAGTTCGGGGCGATTGCTCCTCACCGTCTCCAAGGCGATGAGTTCGCTTCCGAGCTCGCGGATCCGCTGAGCGTTGCGGGGCAACCCGACGACGTCGAGCGTGCCGCCGGCGGCCGAAGATGCCTCGCGGCACGTGGTCGCCGCGGCTTTCCGATCCGCCTCGTCGACGGAGATCACGAGACGGAAGCGCCCCGCTTCGTCTCCCGCATGGCTCTTCTCGTGGCGAGGGCTGTCCAGATCGATCAATTCGGTCTGAAACCAACGAAGCGTTCCGGTCTGGTAGTAGTGGCGCTTGGCCAGCACCGGCTGCAGGCCGGCCAGCTTGGCGAGTCTCGCCAGGTCCAATCCGGTCGATTGCGCGATGGCGCCGGCGACCGCGGCGTCAATGTCGAAGTCGCTGCCGGCATAGATCGTCCACGCGTTGAGGTGCTTCCTGAACACCGCAACCGAGAATTTCTCCAGATCGTTCAGCGCGCGATCGATCTCGGCCTTCGTGGCGTCGGGCGCGCACGCGCCGATCGTGACGCGGTCGGCGGCGAGGCCGGAGCCGTTCCGGAACATGTCGATCAGTGCGACGGATTTGGCCAAGCGGACATGCAGGTCTGAACCGCGTACCTCGCAGCGTTCCACGGCGTCCACGGCCTGAGCCCAACGATGGCTGTCGTTGGACGCGAGGATGGCGGGTTCGAGATTGGTCCTGAGATAATTCCAGAGCCGATCGGGGCCGAAGAGTTCTCCGGACCGCTCCTGCGTCGTTCTGATGAAATCCTGAAACCCGCCAGGCTCGGCCGAGGCGAGAAAGCCGAAGACGCTGCGTTCGTTCTGCCCGAACCTGCGTCGCGACATCGGACCGAGAAGGGCCGCGGTGACCGGATGCAGCGGCCAGCACGCGTCCAGGCGTTTGCCGAGGTCGGGCGCGCTCCCCGGCCTGCGCGTCCGGATCGATTGCGCGATCGCCTCCGCCGCTTCCGCGGTCGACGGGTGCCGACGCTCGGAGACCACCGCGCGACCCAGCAGGCCGATCACTTCGTCGACGCCTGAGATCAGAGGAATGTCGATGAAGCGGCCTTGGATCTTCGCCCACTCGTCCCGCGTCGAACGGCCGAGACGGCTCGCGTACTGCTCGAAGGCCTGATGGAGGATGCCGATGACGACGATGCGCCCTTTGGCGCGGCCGGCGGCCTCGGCGAGCTCCTGGAAGAAGTAGATGTCTCCACTTTCACCGGCGCCTTCCAGGAATTTGCCCATCTCGTCGATGACGAGGAGGACTCCGTCGTGCCCGCGTTGCTCCGCTTCCTGGACGATGCGGTCGATCAGCTCGCGCCCCGACGCGACCTCGCCGCGCGGCCGCCCGCCGCCGGACCGGTCCCTCCGTCGCGCCTCTTCGAGAGCCCGCCCGATGTCCGCCACCGGATCGCTCTTCCGTCCGACAACGGGCACGACGAGCCATCCGCGCTTGCTCGGACCGAATCCGTCCGCAACGACGCGCGCGGTCGCCGGGCCGACCGCTTCCATCGCCGCCGATCGCGCGGCGTTCTTCGGTCCCACGAGCGCGGCGAGCGCCACGGCGAGGCTGGATTTTCCGCCGCCGTACGGACCGGTCCAGGTGAACGCCCTGTGGGTGCTGCGCGCGACGTGAGCCGCCATCGTCTGCAGGCACTCGGCGGCCGACCTTTGGCAGATGAAGCCGTTGAGCGCGTCGCTCTTCTCGATGTCGGTGTCCAACCGGATCGCGCGCTGGAAACGCCGGGAGATCTTGACGTGGTCGGCGAGAGTCATGCCACGCGCCTCCTGTCGGGGTCGCCCTTGTAGGCCGTCGCGAGGAGGACGTACGGATCGGGGATCGCCTTGGGGCGGACGATCTGCCGGACGCCAGCGGAGTCCGACCACACCATGCGCCCGCGCGTGACGTGGTCGATCGCCGCCAGCCTTTCCACGACGGAATTCTCGTCCATCTTGAAGGTTCGGCCGGGCGATCCGGGCTCGTAGGCGATCGCCTCGACCGACAAGGTCGAAGTTTGCGGGGCGTACCGGTCCCAGAACTCGTTCAGCGCGAACGCGAACACGCCGTCCGGAAGGCTGGGCTTGGGGCCATGCCTGAATTCGTAGAGGCGCCCGGCGGCCGGACGGATCAGTCCGAGCTCCGAGAGCACGGGCTCGAGCGCATCCTCGCCGACGGCCTTGTCGCCCCGCGGGACGTAGCTGCGGATGAAGCATTCGACGTCGCGGACCACCGTGCGGTCCGAGATCCTCGGCCACTTGCGCAGTCTGCAGTAGTCGAGAATGGATTTGGCGAGCGTCTCGTGATCGAAGGTGCGGGCCTGCAGATGATTGAACGCCCAGTACCAGGTCGTGGTCATCCGCGGCTCGCCGGCGACGAGCCAGTGCATCAGCCAGGCGGTGGCGGGCCGTTCCATGAACTCATCCCAGGGATGATCTCCGCCGAACAGAAGCGTTCCGAGCTTGGACGCGTCGGCCCGCGAGCCGTCGTCCTCGATGATCCGGCAGGCCAGCGCCCAGAAGCGGATGGACAGCGCCATGTTCTTTCCGACGCCGAACGTGACGATGGACTGCTCGTCGGAGAAGATGCCGCGCGGCTTTCCACCTTTGACTGCGTCAAATGCCTTTCGCAACCAAAGATGGCGGAGGGGAAACGTCTCGTGGCCCCAAAATTGCCCTTTGAAGTCTTCCGCGCTGATCGGTCCCCTGAGCATCCCGGCATCCTACTGGACGATCTCTCCAGGAGGCAACTCTTACGGGACGGGCCTGCGAGGCGCAATCGTAAAAATCCGTCAGCGCCGTCAGCCGGTTGAGGTCACGCCGCGGCGTCGCTCGAAACCGCGTTTCCCCTGATTTTTTCGGCCGCATCGCGCAGGAGTACGGCCGCCGTCTCGGCCTGCTCGATCGTGTTCTGCCGCCCGAAACCGATGCGGACGGTGCTTTTCGCGTCGCGTTCGCCGAGGCCGATCGCCCGAAGGACATGCGAGGCTTCGATCGTTCCCGACGAGCAGGCCGCCGAGGTCGAGATCGCGACGCGAGGCTGCAGCGCGCCGACGAGGTGGTCCGCGTCGACGCCCGGAATCGTGAGGCTGAGGCTACCGGGAAGTCGCGGCGCGGCCGCGCCGTTGACGAATGCGTCCGCGAAGGCGGGCATGACGACTTCCAGAAATCGCGCCCGCAGGCGCGAACAATGGTCCGCGTCGGCGCCCAAACGCCTGCGCGCGAGTTCGGCCGCCGCTCCCATCGCGACGGCGAGGTGGGCTGGTACCGTCCCGGGCCGCAATCCGCGCTCCTGCGAACCGCCCCGAAAGACCGGCTCCGGACGCACCGGGCAGTCCTCAGCGACGAACAGGGCCCCGATGCCGATCGGCGCGTAGATCTTGTGCCCCGACAGGCTCATCACATCGACGCCGCTCGCGACGACATCGATGGGAATCTTTCCTGCGGCCTGCGCGGCATCGGTGTGGAACGGAATGCCGTGGGAGCGGCAGATCGTCGCTATTTCCGAAATGGGCTGCAGCACGCCGATCTCGTTGTTGGCCGTCATCACCGAGACGAGGGCGGTCCGCTCGGTGATCAGGGAGGCGAGGCGCGCGACGTCGACGAGACCGCTCCCGTCCACCGGCAGGACGTCGACGTCGAAGCCCCTTTCCCTCAGAGAGAGAGCGGTTTGAAGAACGCAGCTGTGCTCGGTCGCGCAGGTGACGACGTGATCGCCCCGGCGTCCGGCGGCGCCGGCGATGCCCAAGATCGCGATATTGTTGGCCTCGGTGGCTCCCGACGTGAATACGATCTCTTCCGGGACGGCGCCGACGAGCTCGGCGATCTGAGATCGCGCCCGCTCCACCGCTTCTGCGGCCTGTTGGCCGGCGAAATGCTGCGAATGCGGGTTTCCGACGCCGCCTGCTTCGAGCAATGGCAACATGCTCTCGAGAACGCGGCGATCCGTCGGCGTCGTGGCCTGATTGTCCAAGTAGATGGCGTCGGTCGCGCCCATGCTCTCATCGTCCTGTCTGCGCGGTCATAGACCGGGATCCGCACGCCCACGTATTAGCATTTCGACCAAGCGGTGCCAGATGGTCTCTGCGAACTCGTCCTCGCCCGGACAATTCGAGCGGTCGTTGGACTACGGCCCTTGCGATGTTTCGACCTCGGCGTTTTGAGGGCTCTCCGCCCGCTCGTCCTCGGGGATGAGTTGAAGCTCGAGGAACATCTGCTTTCCGTTTAATTCCGAATCCTCTCCGTCCAGCCGGCTCGATCTGACGGGCATGCGCGCATCGGGATCCGAGAGCGAATGGTAGGCGAAGGCTTGGATAAGCATCAGGAGCAACCGCCCGACGCCGTACATGCGGTAGACGACGAAGTTGCCGGTTCCCAAGCCGTTCTTGCGCCAATCGTATTCCTTCGGCACCACGTCATCGCCGTGGGCGATGAAGTTCCGGTAGATGCGGCAGAGTTCGGCGGCGGCGGCCAGGCCGGAAAGCCCGTAGGTATCCTTTATCGGATCGATCTTCGCGTCGAGATGTCCGCCCTTCCGACAGGCGTAGACGGCCATTCGGTACAGTTTCGACAACTCGGGAATGTCGGCTTCGATATGACGCAGACCGTCCGCTAGGCGCCGGCCTCTGACCGCGGTCCTCTCGCCGCCCGCGCTCCCGGGCGTGACGGTCTTCACCGTCGTTTCGTATGCCGACCAGATGAAGTTGAAGATGGCCAGGCCCGCGACGTATTTGGCCGCGATCTCGCTGTTGATCAGCGCCTCGTCCCAGGGCGGCGGGCAGTACAGATCGTCGGGACTTTCGGTGACGTACGAGGTGTCGGCGAACGCGTCCTCGATGCTCGCCGCCATCTGAAGCGCAAACAGCACGCCTTCCCAGCCTTCCTCGGGTTGTTCGCTCTTCAGGCGCCCGAGGTGGATCGCGTCCGACAATGATTCGTAGAGAGCTTTGATGTGCTCGCGGAACGGCCTCAGCCTGCTCAGCGCGCAGTCGGGCTTTCCGCACCTGCACTCGAAGAACTGAGTCGCCGGATCAATCGCCCGGTAGGCGAGCTTGGGAGCGTCGTCGTCGGACCACTCCAATCGGTCCATTCCGGGCACGATCGACGCGAGCATCGGATGCGCCATCCTGCGTCGATGCCTGAGGGCCATTTCCGCCATGTGTCGCTGAATCGAATCCACGGGTCTCGACCGTTTGTACAGACGCGATAGGAGACGGAGCATCGGACGACCTCTCGCCCGTCGGGGGACCGACACCGATTGCCGAATCGCATCGTGGGCCGTCAATTCTATCAGCAACGCGTTCCGACGGCCCTCTGCGGTCCTCGCGGTGCGGGTGCTCGGCGGATCGGGCGGGATGGCGCCGTCATCCCGACTTCGAGCTAACTTCTACGTCTCGGCGGTCTGAGCAGGTCGGTGATGCGCACTTCCAGCGCGTTCGCGATCCCCTCGATCGCGATGATCGTGGGGTTGGAGCGGGCGTTCTCGATGAGGCTGACGGCATTTTGGTCGACGCCGGCGGGGTTGCCTACATCATATTCGCGCCATTCCGCCTCGTTGGCCAAGGTTTTAGCCGTATGACAGGCGGCCTGCTTACTTATGACGATGACTAGCTCCCGAGCGCGGCGAAGGTCATGCAGCCGGTTGGAGATCGCTGGCCGAGGCGCATTCATCGTGATCGGTTTAGTTCATCCTTACGGTCTCGATCGCGCGAAAGCCCGTAAGTGACGAGCCACGCATCGCCTTAGCGCGACCGGCTTTCACAAAGGCGAAGTTCGGAGGCCGTCAAAGAGAGGCATCGTTCGCACCGTCAGAAGTGGCAACGGCACGCCGGCAAGTTTACAAATCGCTTCAATCAGGAGCCGAACGGCCCGGGCATCCCATTCCATTTGATCAATAGGCACGTCCCAATGCTCTGACACTACGTAAGCTGCATGGCGGGCTTTTATGCCCAGACCTACGATCGTCTGGGCCGGCGTGGTCATAATTGCCCGCTCAACCGGGGTCAAGCGAGCCAAGACCGATTCGATTTTCTGCGTTCGGCTTGCCTCGTCCGCGCGGACGTTCTCGGCACTTCGTGAGTCCTGACTATCAACCTGATGATACTCCAACGCGGAAATCTCCGACAACAGCGTGACAAAGGTCGTGTCCAATTGGATAAGCGCAAAATCGGGCTCAAGCTGTTCAGCTGGGGCTGTCTGATTCGCCGTAAACTCATTCCGAAAATCTGGTTCCTTCGCTGTCAGAGAGGTCGTGGTATTCATCGCTTGCCCTGACGATGCGTTGCCCAATTGCCCGGGATGCTGATCCGGGAAGCTGCACCTACTGGTCATGGTGTGCGCCAGCGCAGGCGACGCAGCCGCGAAAGGTCGGCAATTGACATGAAAACTCCGGAAGGAAAATAGGGGCGACCCCGTACAATACCGAATTTATAGGTATCTGAAAAGTCGTTTTATGTCTCTGGCCCCCGCGGGAGGCCAGGATGCCGAAAACGGTGACATCACCGCTGCAGAAGAAGCTTGCCGCCACGCTGGTCGAGCACAGGAAGGCTGCGGGGCTGAGGCAGGTCGACTTGGCTGAAAAGATGGGTGTCTACCAGTCCTGGGTGACTCATATGGAGTCTGGTCAGCGTCGGATTGATGTCGTCGAGCTAATCGAGCTCGGAAAGATCCTTGGGTTCGACCCGGCTGACGTGGTCAGGAAATTGAGTCGCAAGTAGGCATCAAGCAGTTAAGCACCGTCCAGTGCCACAGGCATCGGCCGGTTTGAATCTCTCACTTAACGAGGGCTCCCCCGAGCGTAGCACATAGCCGACTGTGTTCGGGGCATCTCTGAGGTCTCGGATAAGCTCTCGACCGCCAGAACTGCCTTTGCTTTTCGGAATTTCGCGAGGGGCACGCCGATTGCGCCGATCCTCAGATGCTACTCACGGATGGTGCCGTCCCAAACGATCGCTCCGTTCAATCATAGGCTTGCCGGCCGCCCGTCGGAGACGATGCATGTACGCGGCAGTTCGGACCGGCGGCCGGCTCTTCTAGAGCAAGAGTGCAGGCCGGGCCCGCCGTGACGGGTTGGAAGCGGCGAGAGAGTTCCGCCGCGCCCGTCGCGGAGATCCGCGATGCACGGACGGAGAGTTGGAGCGCGTGCCGGTGAGAGCCGGGCGAGCCTCTATGAGGAGATCACGAGCAAGATCATCGGCGAGCTGGAGGCCGGCCGGATGCCCTGGGTTCGACCCTGGGGGACGCAGGCGGCGAAAGCTCAGCTGGCGTTGCCAAGGAATGCTGTAACGGGTCGGCCGTACTCCGGGATCAACGTCCTGATCCTCTGGGGCGCCGTGATCGAGCGCGGGTTTGCCGGCCAGAGCTGGATGACGTTCCGACAGGCGCTGTCCTTGGGCGGCCATGTGCGCAAGGGCGAGCGCGGTGTCACGGTCGTCTACGCCGACCGCTTCGTTCCGTCGGAGGAGCGGCAGCGTGCGCGCGAGGCCGGTGAGGAGGCGCAGGCTATTCCGTTTCTGAAGCGGTTTACCGTCTTCAACACAGACCAATGCGATGCTCTGCCGGAGGAGATCGCGACCGCTGCGCCGCCACCGCCGGCGGGTGCGATCGAGCCCGTGGTCGAGTCGTTGATTGCGAACAGCGGCGTCGAATTCCGGATTGGCGGGGATCGGGCGTTCTATGCCCCCCTCGAAGACTTCGTGCAGGTGCCGCCGCCCGCAGCGTTCTTTGAGCCGATCAACTGGCATCGCACGGCGTTGCATGAACTTGCCCATGCGAGTGGTCACGCCTCCCGGCTGGACCGTGATCTCTCCGGTCGTTTCGGCAGCCGCAAATACGCCTTCGAGGAGCTGATCGCCGAAATCGCGTCGGCCTTCAGCTGCGCCGCGCTCGGCGTCGTACCAACGGTGCGCCATGCGGACTATGTCGGCTGCTGGCTCGATGTCTTGCGGGAGGACAATCGCGCGATCGTTCGCGCGGCGAGCCAGGCGAGCCGTGCGGCCGATTATCTCCTCGGCTTTGCACAGGGCACGGCTCGCATGGCCGAGTCCATCGGACCGGATTGTGCCCCTGCCTGAGCGCGGCGCCCGTCGGGCGAGGAGGAGAGGAAGAGGGCGAGAGGTGCTCTGCGATGGGAAAAGGCTCGAGAGAGAGGCTCCGGGCCGCCCGTCGCGGAGAAGTAAGCGATGACCAAGTCTACCCAGAAGATCACGCTGTCGCCGTCGCGCGACATTCCTTTCAACAAGCTTGTGCTGAGCCAGTCCAATGTACGCCGCATCAAGGGCGGCGTTTCGATCGAACAACTGGCGGAGAGCATTGCCGAGCGCACGCTGCTGCAGAGCCTGAGCGTTCGCGCCGTCCTCGATGGCGAAGGCCGAGAGACAGGGATGTTCGAAGTGCCGGCCGGCGGTCGTCGCTACCGGGCGCTCGAACTCCTGGTCAAACAGAAACGGATGGCGAAGACCCAGGCTGTACCTTGCGTGGTGCGCGATCGGGGCTTGGCCGTTGACGACTCGCTCGCCGAAAACGATCAGCGCGTCGGCCTGCATCCGCTCGACCAATTCCGCGCCTTTCAGGCCTTGCGTGACGCCGGCATGGGCGAGGAGGAGATTGCGGCGCGACATTTCGTGACGGTTGCAGTGGTCAAGCAGCGTCTGCGCCTCGCGTCGGTCGCGCCGGCCCTGCTCGACATCTATGCGTCCGATGGGATGACCCTCGAGCAGCTGATGGCGTTCACGGTGACGCAAGACAATGCCCGCCAGCAGGAGGTCTGGGACAAGGTCAGCCGCTCGCGCTTCGATGAGCCCTATCAGATCCGCCGCCAGCTGACCGAACAGACGGTGCGCGCATCCGATCGCCGGGCGCAGTTCATCGGGCTCGAAGCCTATGAGACGGCCGGTGGCGCAGTCATGCGCGATCTATTCGAGGCCGATGACGGAGGCTGGCTGCAGGATGTCGCGCTGCTCGAACGGTTGGTCGTGGAGAAACTCCGTTGCGAGAGCGAACGGATCGCGGCCGAAGGCTGGAAGTGGATCGAGGCTGGGATCAGTTTTCCGTTCGGTCACACTCAGGGGCTGCGCCGGTTCGAAGGCCGGCCGGCTGATCTGACCACGGAGGAGCAGGCCGCGATTGCGGCGTTGCACGCCGAGCGGGCCAAGCTCGAGGGCGACTACGAGGGTGCCGATGAGCTGCCTGAAGACGTCGATCAGCGTCTCGGGGAGATCGAGGCGGCTCTCTCGTCCGTCGAGGAGCGGCAGATGATTTACGCGCCCGCAGAAATGGCGCGCGCCGGCGCCTTCGTCAGCATTGATGCGGAAGGGCGGTTGCGTGTCGAACGCGGCTATGTCCGCCCTGAAGACGAGGTGGCGGATCCGGGCGATGGACCAGGCGTGGATGCCGACGCAGGTGAGGACGGAACCGGCGTTCAAGGCGCGCAGGGAGTCGGTCAGGCTGCCGCTGTCAGGATCGGAGGTACCGGGCTTGAAGCTCCCGATGACGAGGCTGAAGACTCCGAACGGCCGCTGCCCGATCGTCTGATCAGCGAGCTCTCGGCGCATCGGACGCTTGCTCTTCGCGCTGCGCTCGGCGCCGAGCCCGCCATCGCATTCCAGGCGGTGCTGCACAGTTTCGTGCTGGCGACGTTCTATCCGTTTGGATCGTCACTCGCCTGCCTCGATATCTCGTTGAGGAGCCCGAGCTTTCCGGCCGAGCCGACCGGCTTGCGAGAAAGCGCCTCTGCCAAGGCAATCGCCGCGCGTCACGCGACCTGGAAGGCTCGGCTGCCGGCCAGCGATAAAGAGCTCTGGCCAGCACTGTCCGCGATGGACGGCACAGCGCAGGCCGAGCTCTTCGCACACTGCGCCTCGCAGGCAGTCAATGCGATCCATGAGCCGGACAAGCCCGTGCATCACGGCCGGATGTCCGCGCAAACCGTGCGTGGCCGCCTCGAGCAGGCCGACCGGTTGTCGCGCGCCGTCGGTCTCGACATGGTCAGTGCGGGCTGGAAGCCGACTGTCGAGAATTATCTGGGGCGCGTGACCAAGCACCGTATCCTGCAGGCGGTGCGCGAGGCCAAGGGTGAGGCCTCGGTCCAGCTCATCGATCATCTCAAGAAGGCGGATATGGCGCGCGAAGCCGAACGCCTGCTCGACGGCACCGGCTGGCTGCCGGAGCCACTGCGCGGAGCGGACATTGAGGTGGCACAGGCGGCTGAGGGCACCAATGCCGAAGGACTACCGGCTTTCCTGAACGAGGATGACGAGGCGAGCGACGGCGCCGACGAGGTCGAAGAGATCACCGCAGCCGAATGATCTGAGCTCAGGGCGGGGGATCGCCCGCAATCGAGACTGCTGATCGTCATCCGAAGCCCGGCCTCTCTGGCCGGGCTTTTGTCATGTCGGCTTGGGCCGCAAGCAGATTCGGGGAGAGGCAAAGGACGGAGTCGCGCGGGTGAGGCCGCTCGAAGACGAGAGAGCGTTCGGCGGCGCTCATTCAGCTCGCTCTCCCTGTTCGGAACTCCTGAAATGACCAACGAGATCTGCCGTGCGGCTTTCGCTGCACCATCTGTCCGCGCGCAAGCCATCCTTCGTGCGGCACATCTGCTGCTGCCGAGCCTCACTCGCGGTGAGCGCATCGACGCAAAACTCATGCGCCGTACCATGCAGGCGGCGTTCGGCGTCAGTGATGCTGACGGAGGCTGGGACTGGAAGACCGCTTACGAGGCTTGTGAGGCGGCCGCTATCCTCTTCCTCGCCAAGTACGGCCCGACGATGATCCGAGCCAGCCACGGCGCGCCATCGGCCGTGTTGCCGATGGTGACAAAGATCGCGGCGCTGCTGCCTGCACATACCAGGCGGACCCAGGAGAGCGAGCGCCTGCAGCAGTTCTCGACGCCGTTGCCGCTGGCGCTCGCCGCCGCCGCGGCGGCGCGGGTGACACCCGCGGATCGCGTGCTCGAGCCGTCGGCGGGGACGGGGAGCTTGGCTGTCTTCGCCCAGCTCGCCGGTGGTGAGCCGCTGCTCAACGAGCTCGCGCCAACCCGCGCAGCCCTGCTCGAACTGCTGTTTACGGGGTTGGCCGTGACGCGCCTAGACGCAGCGCAAATCGATGATCATCTCGATACCGCCTGCGTCCCCAGCATCGTCCTGATGAATCCGCCATTCTCCGCAACGGCGAATGTGGATCGGCCTATGGCGGACACAACGCTGCGTCATCTTTCTTCAGCGTTGGCCCGGCTCGGTGAGGGTGGACGGCTGGTGGCGATCACGTCCGCCGGCTTTGCGCCCGACAATCCCACGTGGACTGACGCCTTCGTGCGTCTGCAGAACCACGGACGCTTGGTGTTCTCGGCTGCGATCGGTGGTGCCGTCTACGCGCGGCAGGGGACCACGACCGCGACGCGGCTGATGGTGATGGACAAGCAGCCGGCACTCGACCCCCGCGTTTTCCCGCAATCGGCCGGCTTGGCGCCGGACGTCAGGACATTGCTCGGCTGGATCACGGCGCTCGTGCCGCCGCGGCTGCCGATGGATGGCAGCTTCGTTGCGCCGGTCGTTGAACCTCCCGTGGTACGGTCGAGAGCGCGTCGCGTGGGCGCTGACGTCGGCTCGGCGTCCGTTTCAGCGATGTGCGAGCCTGACGCATGCGAGCTCGCCTATGAGGTCGCTGATGGTACGACCGAGGACGGGCCACGTCTCAACGAGGCGCTGTATGAGCCATATCGGCTGCAGTCGATCCGGATTCCCAGTGCGCAGCCGCATCCGACGAAGCTCGTGCAGTCAGCGGCCATGGCCTCCGTCGTGCCGCCCAAGCCCTCCTACCGGCCGCATCTTCCCGAGCGGCTCGTCGCCGGCGGCATCCTGTCGGATGCGCAGCTCGAGAGCGTCATCTATGCCGGCGAGGCTCATTCGGGTTTCCTCGCAGGCTCCTGGGCAGTCGACGAGACGTTCGATCGTGTCACAGCTGCCGCCGACGATGTCGAGAACGCCGTTCGCTTCCGGCGCGGCTGGTTCTTGGGCGATGGCACCGGGGCTGGCAAAGGCCGCCAGGTCGCGGGCATCCTGCTCGACAATTGGCTGAAGGGCCGGCGCCGGGCAATCTGGGTCAGCAAGTCCGACAAGCTGATCGAGGACGCCCAGCGTGACTGGGCGTCCCTCGGCATGGAGCGGCTGCTGGTCACGCCCTTGTCGCGCTTCCGCCAGGGGACGCCGATCCGGCTGGATGAAGCCATCCTATTTACGACCTATGCCACGCTGCGGACCGACGAAAGGGGCGAGAAGCTTTCCCGAGTCCGCCAGATCGTCGATTGGGTGGGCCGGGACTTCGATGGTGTCATCATCTTCGACGAGAGCCATGCGATGCAGAACGCCGCTGGCAACAAGGGCGATCGTGGGGAACAAGCTGCCTCGCAACAGGGCCGCGCCGGCTTGCGGCTGCAACACGCACTCCCCAATGCCCGCATCGTCTATGTCTCGGCGACTGGCGCGACCACCGTCCACAACCTCGCTTATGCCCAGCGGCTCGGCCTTTGGGGTGGCGCGGACTTCCCGTTTGCAACGCGGGCGGAGTTCGTGGCGGCGATCGAGGAGGGCGGCGTTGCGGCCATGGAAGTGATGGCCAGGGATCTCAAGGCGCTCGGGCTCTATACAGCGCGCTCTCTCTCGTTCGAAGGTGTCGAATACGAGCTTCTCGAGCACCGGCTGACGGACGAGCAGGTCAGAATCTACGACGCCTATGCCGAGGCGTTCGCGGTCATTCACAACAATCTCGAAGCCGCGATGCGCGCGGCCAACATCACCGGCGCAACCTGGACGTTGAATGCTCAGGCCAAGTCGGCTGCGAGATCGGCCTTCGAATCCGCCAAGCAGCGCTTTTTCGGGCACCTGTTGACCTCGATGAAGACCCCGACGCTGATCAATGCGATCAAGCGTGATCTCGAAGCCGGCCATGCCGCGGTCATCCAGATCGTCTCCACAGGCGAAGCCCTGATGGAGCGCCGGCTCGCCGAGATCCCGACGGAGGAGTGGGGCGACGTCCAGGTCGACATTACGCCCCGCGAATATGTTCTCGACTATCTCGCTCATTCCTTCCCGGTCCAGCTCTATGAGCCGTTCACGGACGGCGACGGTAATCTGTCGTCGCGTCCCGTCACGCGCGATGGAAACCCGGTCGAATGCCGCGAAGCGGTCGCGCGCCGCGACCAGATGATCGAGCGGTTGGTTTCGCTTGCCCCTGTGCCCGGTGCGCTCGACCAGATCGTCCAGCGCTTCGGCCGGGACTTGGTCGCCGAGGTCACCGGACGATCGCGACGGATTATCCGTATCAGCGATCGGCTTGCGGTCGAAACGAGGGCCGCCTCGGCCAACCTCGCGGAGGCCGCTGCGTTCATGGACGACAAGAAGCGCATCCTTGTGTTCTCCGACGCCGGCGGCACTGGCCGCAGCTACCATGCCGAACTTTCGGCGAAGAACAGGCGGCTGCGTGTGCACTATCTACTGGAGCCGGGCTGGAAGGCGGATGCTGCGATTCAGGGACTCGGGCGGACCAATCGCACCAACCAGGTGCAGCCGCCGCTGTTTCGTCCGATAGCCACCGACGTAAAGGCGGAGAAGCGGTTCCTCTCGACCATCGCGCGCCGACTGGACACGCTGGGCGCTATCACTCGCGGCCAGCGCCAGACCGGCGGGCAAGGGCTGTTCCGCCCAGAGGACAATCTAGAAAGCCCGCACGCCCGCGACGCCCTGCGTCAGCTCTACGGGCTTCTGGTCCGCGGCCAAGTCGGAAGCTGCTCGTTGCAACGGTTCGAGCAGGCGACGGGATTGAAGCTGACGGACGAGAACGGCCTGCGTGACGAGCTGCCGCCGATCACCACTTTCCTCAACCGTCTCTTGGCGCTGACGATCGAGCTGCAGAACATCCTGTTCACGGTGTTCGAGCAGTTGCTCGCGGTTCGGGTCGAGGGCGCGATCGCGTCCGGGACTTACGATGCCGGCTTGGAGACGCTGCGCGCCAAGAGCTTTGTCGTCAAGGAGCGACGCACGATCTACACTCATCCCACCACAGGTGCTGTGACGCATCTCGTCACCATCGTCCAGCGCGACCGCAACCAGCCGATGCCGGTGGACGAGGCCCTCGATCGGCTCAGGCAGCGCCATGCCGTGCCGCTGCGCCATGAGCGGTCCGGACAAACGTCGATCCAGGTGCCGGCGCCGACCTGGCTGCATGACGATGGCGAGATCGAGCCGCGTGTTCATCTGATCGGACCGATGGGACGCCGGACTCTGCCCCTTGCCAAACTCGCCGAGCTCGGTTGGGTCGGGGCCGATCGCGAGCAGTTCGAAGCCGGCTGGAGCGCGCAGCTCGCCGCCATCCCGGAGTTCACGACCCAGACAATCTACCTGGTCACGGGTCTTCTTCTGCCGATCTGGAAGCGGCTGCCGCATGAATCCACCCGGGTCTATCGGCTGCAGGCTGACACGGGCGAGCGCATCATAGGCCGCAAGGTCCCGCTCAGTTGGGTCACGGCAGTTTCCACGGACAGGCCGGCACTGCCGCCGGACGACGCATTCTTGGCGGTGCTGCGCGACGGCCATGTGATTGATCTCGCCGAAGGCCTGCAGCTGCGGCGCGCCCGCGTCATGGGCACCAATCGGATCGAGCTCTTGGGCTTTTCCGATGCGCTCCGGGATGCCTTGAGGGCTTACGGCCTGTTCGGCGAGATCATCTCCTGGAAGCTGCGGATGTTCGTGCCGACCGACGAGGGCGGCGTCGCGGTATTAGCGAGGGTCCTGGATCGTTTCCCGGTAGTCCGCACTCGCGAGCGGGCGTCATGAGCGACGCGTCCGACTTGGCGCGCCGCCTCGCGCGTGAGGCGGAGGCGGTGTGCCGCCATTACCTGTCCAACGGCCGCCGGCAAGGGCGCTATTGGCTGGTCGGCGATATCGGGAATACGCCCGGCCGCTCCCTGTTCGTGCGGCTACACACCTCCTCGAGGGGGCCGGCCGGCAAATGGACCGATGCCGCAACCGGTGAGCATGGTGATCTGCTCGACATCATCGCGGCGGCGTGCGGCTTGCATAGCTTTCGCGAAGTTGCCGAGGAGGCGCGTCGGTTCCTGAAGCTGCCACACTGGCAGCGCGAGCAGACGATCGATGTACAAGCTGCCCAGCGTCCGCGCGACTTGAAGACCGCCCAGCGTCTGTTTGCAATGGCGCAGCCGCTGTCCGGAACGCTGGGCGAGGTCTATCTCCGCCGCCGCGGGATTGACCCGCTCGTGAGCACCGACGCCTTGCGATTCCATCCGCGCTGCTACTATCGTCACGACGATACCACGCAGGTGGAGACCTGGCCGGCCCTGATTGCCGCTGTGACCAACGTCAACGGCCGCATCACCGGCCTCCAACGCACCTGGCTCGATCCGGACGGGTATGACGATCGAAGGCTCGGCAAGGCCCCAATCGACACACCTCGACGAGCGATGGGCGATCTGCTCGGCAATGCGGTTCGGTTCGGCAACGTGGATGACGTGCTGGCGGCCGGCGAGGGCATTGAGACCATGCTGTCGTTGCGGACGGTTCTGCCATCCATGCCGATGGCCGCCGCGTTGTCGGCGAACCACCTCGCGGCGCTGCTGTGGCCGGCAAGCTTGCGCCGGCTCTATATCGCTGTCGATGCTGACCCCGCCGGCCATGCGGCTGCAAAGGCATTGACCGCACGGGCGCTCGACGCTGGCGTGGAGACGATCGCATTGTCATCGCGGCTGGAGGACTTCAACGAGGATCTGCGCGCCTTTGGCACCGGTGCGCTCCGGGAGGCACTCAGCGGTCAGCTCTTGCCTGACGACGCAGCTCGCTTCCTGGACGTCACCTTGGCCTAGCACCTCGCTGGTCTCGAGTTGCGGCGCGCAGCTCTGCGGTCGTGACATGTGGCCGGCAAGGGAGCCCATCCTGTGTCCGTGAGAGCCACGTCGAGGGCCTTCTTAGGGGCGCGATCGGACGGCAGGCGGTCCGGCCCGGCAATGGCTGGGCGCGGCTATTTTCCGCCGGCCCGCGCGCGGGCCTTTGCATCGCGAGGCAAAATAGCCGCGCCCCGCCATCCTCCGCTGTCGCTCCGGCCCTCCGCAAGGGCGGCGGGTTCTGGTCCGGTCCCCCCCGCCGTCTGGAGATCGCTATGGAAGGCCGCGATCGGCGCGGTCAGCGATCACAGACGAGGTTCCCCATGACCGGCCAGAACGACGACACGCTTGAGCCGCACGACACACCATCAGCGATCAGCCACGCCTTGGCCGAGCTCCAGCTCCACGGCTACCGGCCGTTCGAGGATGAGCCAGATCCACGGCCGCTTCCCGACGGGAGGGCCATCTCCGGTGCCATCGCCGACATCTTCGATGCCCTGGTAGCGACGCTTGGTGACACACGCCTCGAGCCTGAGCTGAAAGATCTGCTCTGGTCCACCGTCAATCTCTTCCACCGGGCGACCATGCGCATCGAGCGTGAGCTCGATGACAACGAGCAGGCGCAACGGCGGAGCCAGCGCGAGCAGAACGGCTCTGAAGTGCAGTCGGTCGCACTCGAACGGCTGACCGCTGAAGGCATCTCACTTGTGGAGCGCCGAAACGCGATGGAGCTGTTCCGTGACCTCGCCGTCGAGGCCTTCGAGCTCCACACCCGCTCATCCTGGCGACCGCGCACCGGATCGCTGATCAACCACCGCACGCTCACTGCCGCGATGATCGACTCCCGAGACTTCCTCGCAGCCCGACGTCGCGCCGAGACCGACATCATGTTGCCAGCCGGGCCCAAGATCGCCCTCACCGGCGGAACCGAGTTCAACGACGTGGCGCTCATCTGGGACCGGCTCGACAAGGTCCGCGCCAAGCATCCGGACATGGTCCTACTGCACGGCGGCTCCCCCAAAGGCGCCGAGCTCATCGCGTCGAAATGGGCCGACAATCGTAAGGTGCCGCAGATCGCCTTTAGGCCCGACTGGGCCAAACACACGAAGGCCGCACCCTTCAAGCGCAACGACGCCATGTTGGAGACAGTGCCGATCGGCGTCATGGTCTTCCCCGGCTCGGGCATCCAGGCCAACCTGGCTGATAAGGCACGGCGCCTCGGCATTCCCGTCTGGACGTTCGGCGGCGCGTAAGCGCCGTCGTTCGCCGTCGAACGTTCTCGCGCATGCGCCGCGGCTCACGGTTGGATCCGTTCGACCGGTAGCGATGGTCGAAGCTAGCTCTCCGCAACTTCGTCCAGATTGCGCGCTAGTCTTCTCGCTCGCGCCGCGGTGGTGGTGGAAGGCGCATGCCGTCATAACTTTGCACGGAGACCACCACAATGCTCGCCATGGGACTCATCTTCAGTCTCAGCGCCATCGGCATCTTCTGCTGGGTACTGTTTGCGCTCTCGGTCCATGCGCTCGCCCTCTTCGTCGCTGTCACCATTGGTATCGCGTCGTTCCACCATGGCTCCGGTGTGGCCGGTGCGGTGCTTGTCGGAGGGCTAGCAGCTGTGCTGACGGTCGGGGCCGGGCGGCTCGCTTATGCCGCCGTACAATCCGCGATCTTGCGCGGGGTCATCGCGGCCGTGTTCCTCGCGCCTGCCGGGATGGCCGGCTACCACACTGCGTTCGGGCTTCTGTCGTTCACTGCGCCTTCGCGGACTTGGCAAATTGTTTTGGCGGCATTCGCAGCCGTTCTGGTCTCCGGTGCCGCTTGGATCCGGCTTGCGATGCTCGGACATCCCCGCCGGTTCGCCTCGGACGGAGCAGGGCGCCAACCTCACCCCGGCCTCTGACCGCGACCGGCAGGCGGCAGAGCCATCGACCTTCCGAACTCTTCAGTGGGGCGTGGCGAGTTGAGGGGGGATCATCGAGCGCAGGAGAGAGATAGTGGCCCCTCTGGGAAACGCTGGACCAACGGCGGCGTATGCCGGGCTGAACAGCGAGTGGGCGCATGGGCCACGCTGATGGATCGGCTCGTGATCCGATGCGCTGCTCGCCCGGCGACCGTGAGGATCTCGTCCTGGATTGCGCCGATTTCCGGAGCGGACCGATGCTCGCCAGTCATGTCGTCTGATTGTTCAGCACGCGGACCAGCCTTGCCTCTTGATGGCCTGGTCTGGCCGAAGACCGGCTGCGCCTCGATCGTCTGAACGCAATGCCGTCGATCGACTTTCTTCCCCTGGGCTGACGCCCATTCCTCGCGAAGCAAGAAAGTCTCACGCCGGCATCCTCCGCTGGCGCTGCGGCCCAGGGGTGCGTCGCCGCTCGTCATTCGGCCCACGACGGGCCATCGAGGCCGCGGTGGTCGCGGACCCGAACACTCAGAGGAGACATGACATGGCGAGCATCGGTTCCTTCAAGAAGGTCGGCAGCGATTTCCAGGGGGAGATCATCACCCTGAGCCTGAAGGCCAAGGGCGTCCGCATCGTCACGGAAGCCAACCGCTCCGGCGAGACGGCCCCCACCCACCGCGTCTACGCAGGCCGGGCCGAGATCGGCGCCGCCTGGGCGCGGCGCTCCGAGGAGGGACGCGACTATCTCTCGCTCAAGCTCGATGATCCCTCCTTCAACGCGCCGATTTACGCCAACTTGATCAGCGAGGAGGGTGGTGACGGTTACAACCTGCTCTGGTCGCGCCCGCGCAAGACCGGGGAGTAAGGACACGAGCGCGCCCCGCCCGGGTTGTCCGGGCGGGGCACGGTCCGAACCCGGTTGGATCTACACCGAGCCGACGGCTCCTGGCTTGATATTGATCTGCCAAACGCGCGCTGCCGCTCAACGTGCTGACTCCAAGCTATGACTGGTCCAACGGGCGGGCAGGCCCATCGGCTCTGCCTCGTAATATCCGGTGTGTTTACACAACCCGTGCGTCAGTATTTGGCGCGCTCAGCCAAGCGGCTAGACCGACAAGCGGTTTATCTACGCTATTTGGAGCGGCCGCGGTGGGCTGCGAGCGCTTCAGCCTGTATCGCTACAATCTGAAGATCATGTTCGGAGAGCACGCGAGTTGCCGCACGAAGCCGTTCGAGAATGGCAGCTCGATTCGAACCTTCTTTTCCGTCTTCGGAAATGCCGAGCAAAGCGTTCGGGGTAGAGGCCAACACCTTGCAGATGCGTAAAAGGGTCGACAAGTCGGGTTCACGGTCACCAGTGACATAGAACCCGTATCTTCTTTCGCTCAATCCCGCCCGACGTGCGACCTCGGCATTCGATAAACCGAGTTCTTTGGCGCGCGATCGCAGCTTTTGCCCCAGTACCTGCATAAGAACAATTTGTTCCGATGCAGCTTGTCCGGTCCATGTAACTATTGTACTGTCATCGGTACAAATCGTACCGGTACAGCCGGAAGCCGTCGCGAGCTGGCCAATGAAAACTAATGGTTCTAGGAGAGGCGACCCGGCGCCGAACGAATATCAAGCGGACCCGCGAGATATCATTGACGACCTACCGGATGATTTTAGGCTTATTCAGCTGGACACGAAATTTCGCACTCTGTTGTCAGAGGTTTGCGCTCTACAACGCGAGAACGATCGTGAAATTGACGATTTGGCTCAACTGGCCTTGGCGAGGATCAGCTCGGACGACGACGCGACCCTGACGAGAGCGGCCGAATCTGTCTTGTGCCGCCTGGAGCCTATTGAGCGTGAGATTATGGCAACACCAGCGAGGACGATCGTAGGTCTAGGTATTAAGGCTTGGCACGCAGCCTATGTGGTGTCCGAACATTGGGACGCTCCAATTGAGCACATCGACTGGGACGCCCGCGCCATTCGCTTGTTGATTGAAGCGGTGTGCGAGGTCGCCGGGGTAAGACTGCCATTTCCTAATCTAGCAGACCTTCAAGGAGCGTAGAAACACCGCGAACTATGCCCGATACGAATCGATTCATCACCCGTCGATTCAGACGGCCGCTGAATCTGCCCTACCGGTCCGATTCAAAGAACGAGCGCCTGGATCACGTTACAATCCACCTCTCGAAGTACCGATCGCGCGAAGATAGTTCTCGGGCGACCGGCGTTACACCTGCCTTCATGCACAATCCTGGCTGGCGTTGACAGCAGGCGAGGTAACTAAGCCAGGCTTCTCGTGTTGCTTGTGCCCGAGTGCTGCGATCGACGTTACCTGCAGTCCCGGAGCGCTTGGGTCGTACTTAGTGTGCGTTCGTTGCAAGGGTCGCGCGCGTTCCGAGCTATTGCCCAATTTCTGGCTTGCTTGACAGTTAAAGCGATTCGACAGGTGAGCTGTCTCTGTGTTCCGGGCGATCGGTATTTGAGAAGATCGGCTGCTGCTGCATCAAGCCGGATGGGCAAGACGTTGGCGACATCGATGCTGGCGGCAGATTCCGTCGCTCGTACGATTGAGCTGAGGTGAATAGATCGATTTTATGAACGAGCCCCTCCGTACCTTCTTTTCGCGGATCGGAATTTTCGCAGTTGGCTGCCGGAATATCTCGGAACTGATCTCCAGGGAGTGCGCGGGAGCCGAGTTTGCCACGATGTCTCACCGAGCGTTGAGCGCTGTGGGAGCCGCTACGTAAGCTTCCGAAGCATTCAATGAGGCCACATGGAACGTTTGTGGTGGCTGCGGCGTGAAATGCGTCTAATCCTTTGACTCCGACAAGGCCGGAAAAAACCGTCATGCCGTCCCATCCGCCGGACCCAGATGTCAATGATCTCGCGCCGAGCGAAGACGTGCTGACTGCTTATGATGATCAGCACATTTCCACGTACCTGCGCATGCTCGATGCCGCAGCTGAGGACGCGGATTGGCGCGAGGTAGCTCGAATCGTTCTTCATATCGACCCGGATCGAGACCCCGAACGTGCCCGGCGCGCCTACGATAGTCATCTTGCCCGCGCCAAATGGATGTCGAGCAAGGGCTATCGTCATCTGTTACGGCGTGCGGGTGATTGATGCGGACGCCCTCGATGGGTCGACCCGCACTGGTTGAAGAGGCAGTTTGTTTGCGCTGTAGTAGTGCATTATCATGATACCTGCTATGCACTCCGCAATCACAAAGAGTCCCAATTGTCCGATTGCAATCGCCGTGCGGTTGCAATGAGGATTGGAAATGTCGAAATTCGATTGGCGTTCGGCTGAGGCTTACGATTTGGACCATGCAGCAGATCCAAACGTTGCCTGGGAGTGCCTGCGCCGCAACCCAGACTATCAGCGGGACTACCAATCCATAGAAAATCCAGAAGCCTTCGCGCCGGCCGCATTCCGTAACGAATGGGGACTGGTCTTTCGCAGCTGATCCCCGCCGCGCATTCGACGCCCAACCGATCTTTTGGGCGCCAGAGACGCTGCCGACAGTCTTGTTGATGGACCAGGCGGCGCAGCCAAATCTCACCGCGTCCTCCTTGGACCTGGCCGGGCTGTCGGGCGACCGACTGCGCGCCGCCTCGGACGGCTGGCACGTGGTGTTGCCGCTTGGCGGCGGAACACATCGGCTGTGGCTGCCGACCAGACCGGGCAAGCGGGTCACATACAGTGTCAAGCTGCCGCTCGACGAGCACTTCGAAGCACGGGCCCGCGCGGCCCAGCGGCTGTGGCGAGCCTTGAACGGCAGGCCGCTCGGACCGACCCTGGACGGACTTGCGCCGCGGCAACGCGGGCGGCTTGCGATGGCACTTCGTGCGCTCGACGGTCACCTCGAGGGTGCTTCGTATCGAACCATTGCCGGCGTGCTGTTCGGACCCGCACGTATTCCCTCTCGCGCCTGGAAAACTGACGACCTCCGCAGCCGAACCATTCGCCTGGTCCAACTCGGCCTACGCCTGATGCGCGGTGGCTATCGGGAGCTGCTGCGGCCGCGACATCGCAAGCGAAGGCGCTGATGGGGACGGCCGCGAACCCCGCGGTCTGGCCGCTTTCCCGCTAGCTGCCACGTACTATCAGGACGACGTGCCGCCGATCGCGCGTCGCTGGCCTTAACGCGCAGCGGCTCTTCCGCTGCTGCTCGATCTGCACCATCGCTGGGTGATCGTGATCCCGGCAGTGCGGGGTGCCGAATATTCACACCCTCATCTTCGGCATCCCTCTTCGCTCGGCTGCTCCGCCATCGTGACCTCCGACGCGCCGCTGATTTCGCGAGCGCGCCTTGAGCAAACGGAGCCTCGACAATGTCCGATCCGAACGCCGGCTTCCCGCCGCGATACCTGCGCACGCCCGAAGCTGCCCGATTCCTGAGTCTTTCAGGGCGAACTCTCGAGAAGCATCGCACCTTTGGCACCGGCCCTGCCTATCGGAAGCTCGGTGGCCGGGTGGTGTATGCCCTTGAGGATCTCAAGGCGTGGGCGGATGGCGGTGCCAAGACATCGACCTCCGATCCTGGCGTGAGGCCGGTATTGCCGGCCAAGCGGCACTCCGCACTCATTCCCTATGCCGGCAAGGACCGCCGCTGATGCAGTCCCGGCATGATCGGCCAGCCCGTCGCCCCAGGTCATCTGAACGTGGGCAACTCGAATTATTCCGAGCGTTGCCTGGCGATCTCGCGGCCCGCGATGCGCAGGATCTGATGGCGTATCCGTTCTTCTCGTTGGCCAAATCGAGGCGGGTCGTTCCAATCGATTTCCGGACGGGAAAGCTCAGCATCCGTGTCGAAGCGGTGCCCGAACATGGCATGGCGACGATCTGGGATGCGGACGTTCTGATCTGGGCCGCCTCACAGATCGTCGAAGCGCGTGATGCCGGATTGAAGACCTCGCGTCTGATGGCGGCTACGCCTTACGAGATCCTGACCTTTGTTGGCCGCGGGACCAGTGTGCGCGACTACGATCGTCTCAAGGCAGCGCTGGACCGCCTTCAGTCCACCACGATCATGACCTCGATCCGGCAGCCCACGGAGCGGCGGCGACATCGGTTCTCCTGGATCAATGAATGGAAGGAGACCGCTGATGTGCACGGCCGTCCGCGCGGCTTGGAGCTGATCCTGCCGGAGTGGTTTTACGCCGGCGTGCTCGATGACGCCCTCGTGCTCACCATCGATCGTGCGTATTTCGATCTGAAAGGTGGGCTCGAGCGCTGGCTCTATCGCCTCGTGCGCAAACATGGCGGCCGTCAGCAGGGCGGCTGGAGCTTCGATTTCGCGCATCTTCACGCCAAGTCCGGATGCCTGTCGCCGCTCAAACATTTCGCCTACGACCTGCGCGACATCGTCCGTCGCCAGACGCTGCCCGGCTACCGGCTCGCCATCGAGGCCGGTCTGTCCGGAGCAGAACGCCTCTCCTTCGCCCCTGTCCAAGATGACCCATTCGCTGCGCGTCTGCGCAAGCGCGGCTTCACCTCTTCGTCGGGGGACAAGCTGTGAATCAATTCGTGCGATCGAGGACGCGCATGGTCGTGCCGTCAGGGACCCGATTCTCGTGCCAACGGGGACCAGAATCGAACGAAACGGCCAGGGGATCAATAGCTTGGCGGGCGCGTAACTTTACTAACCTGGAATCCTTCGGATTCCTTCTAACGGACCGCGTGCTTTGCACGCTTGGGGATGACCTATTCCCCCAGCTTTGGCGCGACTTCCTCCGCGTTGATTGGAACCGGCGATCCAGGCGCTGCTGCGCCCCCGCGCCGCACATCCAGCATGGCCGAGGTCGAAACATCTGCTCTCAAGGGAGAGCAGCATGAGCGATCTCACGCAGGTCGAGCTGCTCTGGCTTGAGAAGCGGATCGAGAACTGGATTCGCTTTGGTCACGCGGCCAATGAGACGATCATCGACCGGCGCCGGCGCATCCTGTCGTTCGCGCCCGGCAGCACCTTCGCCTTCGTGCGGTGGGCGTCGAACGATTTCGGGACCGTGGTCTCGCGCATCGACATCATTAGGGCGGTCGCGCCAGGGCAGGGATATGCCACCGTGCCGTTCGTGCGTCCCGGCGGCGAGATCCTGCTGCGGCTCGCCGGCTGGCCGAAGGTCGAAAGCGTACTGCAGCGGATCGACAGGGTTGAGGCGCTCGGCATCGATCCGGCCGAAGCCGCGCCCGATTATTGGCAGCACGTTCACAACCGCTTGTCCGTCAATGAGGCGCCGCGCGACTACACGCGTGGGCGGCATCAGGCCTGGCTGCACCGGCGGAGACTTGCGCGATGACGAGCGATGTCGTGCGCCGCCTCGCAACACTCGGAGCTGCTGCGATCGCTGTATCGGCGATGCTGCGGACACCGCACCTCCAGTATGTCTGGAACGTCTCCGCAAGCGTTCCGACCGGCCTCTATCGGCTTCATCCGCGTGGTGATCTCCTGGTCGGCGAGCTCGTCGCGGTGGAGGCGCCACAGCCGCTCGCGGCCTTCCTGACGAGCCGGGGCTATCTGCCGGGTGGCGTGCCGCTCTTGAAGCATGTGGCGGCCCTGACCGGACAGACTGTCTGCAGGTGTGGGCTGACGATCCTGATCGAGGCGGTCGAGGTGGGAAAGGCGCAAGAGCGCGATGGCCAGGATCGTCTGCTGCCGGTGTGGCAGGGCTGCCGAACGCTAGCGGATGGCGAAGCTTTCCTGATGAACACGCGCTCGGCCATCTCACTCGACGGGCGATATTTTGGCGTGCTGCCGGCGTCCGCCATCATCGGCCGCGCCGAGCCGCTCTGGGTGAGCGGGGAGCAGTGACCATGCATTACGGTCGCATTCCCTCTATCAGCCGTTCCGTTGCTCGAATCTCTCGGCGTTTACTCGTACCGGCCACTCTTCACCTGCTCGCCACCCAGTTCGGGTGCCGACTGTGTGCTTGCGATTGCGTCCCTGAACATCAACGGGATCCACACGTTCCGCCTTCGGATGCGAGCAGTGCAAGCAACGCCATACGCTCGTGGAGTCGTGCGATGAACGCCATCATCGCTGCAGCCGTCGCATGGTCAATCTTCTGCGGTTCAACGGCGCAGGCCGGGTCATTGTCATTCCGCTCACATAGCGTGAGCGGATTCAGTGCTGAGGCCATCGCAACGTCCGTGAGCGAAGCCGCGCGCCGGTTCGACATCCCCGAGGGCTGGATCAACGCGGTCATGCGCGTCGAAAGCGGGGGCGATTGGCGTGCGCGCTCGTCCAAAGGCGCGATCGGTCTGATGCAGATCATGCCGGAAACCTGGCGCGATCTGCATGCTCGCTACGACCTCGGCGCCGACCCCTTCGATCCACACGACAACATTCTGGCGGGCGCAGCCTATCTTCGCCAGCTGTATGGCCGTTACGGAATGCCGGGGTTCTTGGCGGCCTACAATGCCGGTCCCGGGCGCTACGAACGTCATCTGGCGACAGGTCGACCGCTGCCGGATGAGACCCGAGCTTACGTCGCAAAGCTCTCATCCGTGGCCGAAGCTGAGCAAACGGAACGCCAGATGACTGTCTTCCGGACATCCGTTCAATCGATTGCGATGTTGTTCGTCTCGCGCAGCGCGCAGCATTCACCCGACGTTCGACGTGCATTCGGCAAGCCTCCGAACCGGTCATTGTGCGCGGCCCGCGTTATCGATCTCTCGGCGTTCCCGCCGCATTCGAACTCCTTGTTTGCTCGGCATCGGCACGGAAATCTCTGGCGATCATCAACGCAGCCTTCTTCGTGGCCCGTCGCGGATCATCGCATGTTGGAGGGTGAAGATGTGAGGCCAGGAAAGCTCGGCCATGGATTGCGAGATAAAAGCGCCGACGGCCGTCGGGCGCATGTGGTTGGTTGGATTCGTGTTTCAGGCGTGATCGAAGTCAGTCCGGCTGGCGGTTCACGGCGAAAGCGCAGTCAAATCAGTAGCACGAGCGCCGTCAGCCGAGTCAGCATCTCGCCGAGGTCGCCGTGAGCCAGGACGAGAGCGACTTCCGCGTTCGTCCCGGTCGGATCAGGAATGGCGGCCGTGGGCCAGCCAAGCCGAAGAGTTTTGTTGGCCAGGTCATGCGCGCAGCCCGGAAGGCTGGTCATACAGGCAAAGGCTTCGGTCGTGAGGGACGAGGGGCCGGGGGACGGTTCGGGCGCGGCCGGTCTGCTGCGCTGGCATTGTCGCTGCGCTCGCCGACGCGCCGGGTCGTGATCAAGGCGCGCGTGGTCCGGCATAGGGGGACGAAGTTCCGCTCGGCGCCGCTTGCCAAACACATCAGTTATCTCAAGCGTGAGGGCGTCACGCGCGACAGCGTCGATGCCAAAATGTTCGATGCGCGATCGGACAAGGCCGATGAGCGGGCGTTCGCTGCTGGCGTCGAGGGCGACCGGCATCATTTTCGTTTCATCGTCTCGCCGGAGGATGCCGCGGACATGCAGGATCTGCGCGCCTTCACCCGCGAGCTGATGCGCGATGCCGAGCGCGATCTCGGGACGCGGCTGGAGTGGATCGCGGTCGACCATTGGAACACTGACAATCCGCACATCCATGTCCTGGTGCGTGGCCGAAGCGATGACGGCCAGGATCTCGTCATCAGCCGCGACTATATCAGTCGAGGGTTTCGCGAGCGGGCAGCGGAGCGCGTCGGTCTTGAGCTCGGGCCGCGCAGTGAGCACGAGATCAAGTCGGCTCTCGAACGCGAGGTCGAGGCGGAGCGCTGGACCGGACTTGATCGCACGCTTCGCGCTGTTGCCGACGAAGGAGCTGGCGTGGCCGATCTTCGCCCAGCGGCCCGCGGGGAAGACCCGGAGCTGCGAAGGCTGATGACCGGCAGGGCGGCCCGGCTGGAACGTCTTGGTCTGGCCGAGCAGATCGCGTCGGGGCGTTGGACGCTGAAGCCGGGTCTCGAGGAGACGTTGCGCGATCTTGCGATCCGCGGCGATATCATCAAATCCATGCACCGGGCCATCGCCGGCTTTGGCCGGGAGCCCGACGTCGCGGGCTTTGCGCTGCATGGTGATCGGCCGGCCGATCCGGTGCTCGGCCGCCTCGTGGCGCGTGGTCTCCACGACGAGCTCAAGGGCTCGGCCTATGCCATCGTGGACGGCGTCGATGGCCGAACCCATCATCTCAGATTCGCCGATCTCGAGCTGACCGGCGATGCTCAACCGGCAGCGATCGTCGAGGCGCGGGTCTACGACGATGCCCAGGGTCGCAAGCGGCTGTCGCTGGCGACACGATCAGATCTCGCCCTCGACGCCCAGGTGAGCGCGGATGGTGCGACATGGCTCGATCGGCAATTGCTGGCGCGCGAGCCCGTTGCTGCTGCCGGCGGCTTCGGGGCGGACGTCCGGGCCGCCATGGAACGTCGGATCGATCATCTGGCTGCTGAGGGTCTCGCTCGTCGGCAAGGGCAACAGGTCGTGTTCGCTCGCGACCTGCTTACCACCCTGCGCCAGCGCGAGCTCAATGCTGCCGCATCCAGGCTTTCGGCTGAGACGGCGCTGTCCTACCGGCCGATCGGCGAAGGCGATTCGATCGCAGGCATCTACCGTCAACGTGTGACCTTGGCGTCCGGTCGCTTCGCCATGATCGACGACGGGCTCGGCTTTCAGCTCGTGCCTTGGCGTCCGGCGCTGGAGCAGCATCTCGGGCGCGAGGTGCGCGGGATCGCCATCAGCGGCGGCGGCGTGAGCTGGAGTTTTGGACGCAAGCTCGGCCTCGGCCTCTGATCGCCCCTGAGAAATCGAAATGACCTGGGGCTGACCACCAGGGAGGCTTGGACACCCCGGTTATTCCGCGAGATTCTGCGCAAGACTACGATGAGCACCGTTGCGGCATTGCCTCGCTTGTATCTCGTCGGTTCCTTCGTCCCACGAGCGCGGATATGCAACGGGGGACGATCGCGATGCCGTATGTCGATGCTGGCGGGGTCAATCTTTATGTCGAGGAAACCGGCCAGGGCCATCCGATCATCTTTGCTCACGAGTTCGGTTCCGACTTGCGAAGCTGGGATCTGCAGGTCAGTCACTTCGCGAAGAGCCACCGTTGCGTCGTCTATAACGCAAGGGGCTACCCGCCCAGCGATGTTCCCGAGGATGCCGCGCTCTACGGCTGGGAGCATGCCGTCGGCGATATCGATGCGGTGATGCGCGGACTTGGGCTCGACCGAGCGCATCTGGTCGGCGCCAGCATGGGCGCCTATGCCGCCCTGCAGTTCGGATTGCGATATCCTGGACGCGTCGGCGCCATTGTTGCCGCAGCCGCGGGATCGGGCTGTTCGCCGTCGCAGCGCGAGCATTGGCTGAAGCAGACGTCGACGTTGGCGCGGTCGTTCATCGATCGCGGCCTGGATGTGACGGCGGACAGGATCGCGCACAGTCCGACGCGCATTCAGCTCAAGCACAAGAATCCCCGGGCATGGCGGGAGTTCGCGGACCGGCTCGGGCGGCTGTCTTTACAGGGACTGTCGACGACCATGGTCCGCTATCAGATGTTGCGTCCGTCGCTGTACGACTCCCGGGACAGCTTGGCGGCATTGGCGATCCCGGTGTTGCTCGCTGTCGGCGACGAGGACACGCCCTGTCTCGATACCAACCTGATGCTGAAGGCGTGCCTGCCCGACGCCGGCCTTTGGATCTGTCCAAACACCGGCCACACCATCAATCTGGAAGAGCCGGCTGCCTTCAATGCGCAAGTCGATGGGTTCTTCGATGCCGTCGAGCGCGGCTGCTGGCGTCGTGGATATTCCACATCCAAACAGCATCCCCGAAATCTCGACGCCGAGCAGGCTGGCCCCGCGATCTCCCTGGTCCAGCGGCGAATGCGCTGAGCCGTCGATCGGCTCACCGCAATATGCGGACGCCGCTGCTCATCCATCGATCCCACTCAGTCCTCTCCGCGTGGCAATATGAAATCCAGGATCGGCGTTTATCTCTCCCAGGACGTCGCAGCACGCTTGGCAGTCGCCGTCGCGGTTCAACGCCCGGGCCAGTCGAGGTCCGCGCTCGTGGAAGCCGCTCTTGATCGCTACCTGGGCCCCGACGAAGAAGACGGTGAGTCCGTGCGCGATTGTATCGGCATCATGAACCGACAGCTGGAGCAGCTGGCGGCCGATGTCAGGCTCGTCAGCGAGGCTGTCGCGCTTCAGGCGCGTTTTCAGTTTGCCATGGCTCCACGCCTCCCGGCTGCTGCCTTGCACGAAGCCTGCCAGCGGGGGGCCGAACGCTTCGACGAATTTGCGGCGCAGGTCTCCGCCCGCGTTCATCAGGGTCGCTCTTTGGTCCGTGAGACGCTGGACCGGCTCGGCGCGGCGGTCCAGAGCGCGCCGGACGACGAGCCCGAGGAGACGGCGCGATCGCAGACCGGCGCGGAATCCGCTGCTGCTGATCGCGATGTCACGCATTCGGTAGACGATTTGCAGGCTCATGCGTCGCCGCGCCAGGCGGGCACAGGCCAGATGTCCATGTGGCAGCTGACCCTCAGGGTATTTCTGCCATTCGTTGGTGCCTACTATCTTTCGTTTCTGTTCCGAACCATCAATGCGACGATAGCAGGCTCGCTTGCCGCCGAATTCGGCCTCAGCGCCGGCCATCTCGGTCTGTTGACGTCGGTCTACTTCCTGACCTTCGCGGTAGCCCAGATCCCGATTGGCATTCTCCTGGATCGATATGGCCCACGGCTCGTTCAGAGTGCGGTGCTGTTGGCCGCGGCCGCTGGCGCGGCGCTGTTTGCGGTCTCGGATCACTTCCTGCTCCTCCTTGCCGGCCGCGCCCTGATCGGCCTCGGCGTTGCTGCCGCTATGACGTCCGGCCTGAAGGCACTGCTGCTGTGGTTTCCGGGCGAGCGGGTGCCGTTGCTCAATGGCCTCATGGTCATGATGGCAGCATCGGGAGCCGTCACCGCCACGCTACCGGCGGACTGGCTGGTCGCCTCGATCGGCTGGCGTGGATTGTTCAATCTTCTCGCGCTTGGATCGCTTGGCTGCTCGCTGCTGATCTTTCTGATCGTGCCCAAGGTCGTGCCGGCGTCGCCATCTGCTTCAGGTGCGGCCAAGATCGGCCTCAAGACCATCTACGCTGACCCACGCTTCTGGCGTCTGGCGCCGCTTTCGGCCACCTGCATCGGGACGGCCTGGTCGCTCCAGGGGCTTTGGGCTGCATCATGGTTCAGCGATGTCGAAAGCCTCAGCCGACCGGCGCTGCTACAGAACCTCTTGATGATGGCTGTTGCCTTGAGTTTGGGCGCGCTCTTGCTTGGTGTCGTTACGGATCGATTGCGCCGGCGCGGCATCGGGCCAGATCAGTTGCTGTCGTCCATTGCGATCCTGTTCATCGCCGCTCAATCGGCGCTGATCGTGCGCCTGCCGCTGCCATCGTGGATCTCTTGGGTGGTCATTGCGTCCGTCGGTGCGGCGACCGTGCTGAGTTACGCCGTCTTGGCAGAGTACTTTCCGAAAGAGGTCGCTGGACGAGCCAATGCGGCGCTCAACGTGTTCCACATCGGAGGTGCATTCGCCTTGCAATGCTTGACGGGACTCGTGGTCCAGCTCTGGCCGGCGGCCGGAGGTCACTATCCGGCAATCGCGTACCAGGCAGCTTTCGGCGTGAACGCCGCTCTCCAGATCGCGGCTGCGATCTGGTTCACGCTTCCGTCCCGGGCAAGCGCTTGGAGCGGGGAGGAGTGCCAACAATTCGTTGAGCGGGATCTGCGGCGTGCTTGACAGCATCGGGAGTGACCTTCTGCACGAGGTCTTGCCAAGGGTCGGTCTGCTGCAGTCATCGCCTGCCGAGCGTCGAGTTGTGCGTCGAACGGGGCGGCCGTTCGCCGACCGCTCGGGGCCGCTTTCGCCCGGCGATCTCGGCGTCTGACCTGCCCTCATGCCTGGCACGAGAATCCTCTGGGGGCAGATCACAGCGGTCGTCGCGATCGTGCTCGTCACGATGTGGGCCGCGACGCAGTGGACGGCGTGGCGGCTGGGCTACCAGCTCCAGCTTGGGCCGCCCTGGTTCGAGCTGGCGCGGGGCATGCCTGTCTATCTCCCGCCCGCATTCTTCTGGTGGTGGTTTGCTTATGACGCCTATGCGCCGGAGGTGTTTGCGGAGGGAGGACTGATTGCGGCGTTCGGCGGTGTGGCCTCGATCGTGGTCGCGTTCGGCATGTCGGTCTGGCGGGCGCGAGAGCCGGCGGATGTCTTCACTTACGGGTCTGCGCGATGGGCGACGCTGAAGGAGATCTCCGCGGCCGGGCTGCTGGGAGCGGACGGCGTGGTGCTGGGGCGGTACGCGGATCAGTACCTTCGTCATGACGGTCCGGAGCATGTGCTGTGCTTCGCGCCGACCCGCTCGGGCAAGGGCGTTGGCCTGGTGGTGCCGACCTTGCTGACGTGGTCGGGCAGCTGCATCGTCCACGACATCAAGGGCGAGAATTGGCAGCTGACCGCGGGCTTTCGCGCGCGGCATGGCCGGGTGTTGCTGTTCGATCCGACCAATGCGCGATCGGCGGCTTACAATCCGCTGCTCGAGGTCAGGCGAGGGGAGTGGGAGGTCCGCGACGTCCAGAACGTCGCCGACGTCCTGGTCGATCCCGAAGGGTCGCTGGAGCGGCGCAATCATTGGGAGAAGACGAGCCATGCGCTGCTCGTCGGCGCCATCCTCCACGTGCTCTACGCAGAACCGGACAAAACGCTGGCGGGGGTCGCCAACTTCCTCTCCGATCCGAGGCGGCCGATCGATGTCACCCTGCGCGCGATGATGACAACGGCGCATCTGGGGGACGCCGGGCCGCATCCCGTGATCGCATCCGCCGCCCGCGAGCTCCTGAACAAGAGCGAGAACGAGCGCTCGGGCGTGCTCTCGACCGCGATGTCGTTTCTCGGCTTGTATCGTGATCCTGTCGTGGCGCAGGTGACGCGCCGTTGTGATTGGCGGATCCGTGATCTCGTCGCGGGCGAGCAGCCGACCACGCTCTATCTCGTCGTGCCGCCCTCCGACATCAGCCGGACCAAGCCGCTGGTGCGGCTGATCCTCAACCAGATCGGCCGCCGCCTGACCGAGGATCTTCAGGCCCGCGAGCGGCGCCACCGGCTGCTTCTGATGCTCGACGAATTCCCGGCACTCGGCCGGCTCGATTTCTTCGAGTCCGCGCTCGCGTTCATGGCCGGCTACGGGCTGAAGAGCTTTCTGATCGCGCAATCGCTCAATCAGATCGAGAAGGCCTACGGGGCCAACAACGCGATCCTCGATAACTGTCATGTGCGGGTGTCGTTTGCGACCAATGACGAGCGTACCGCCAAGCGTGTGTCGGACGCGCTGGGGACCGCGACCGAGATGCGGGCGATGAAGAATTATGCGGGCCATCGACTGAGCCCCTGGCTCGGACATCTCATGGTCTCACGCCAGGAGACGGCGCGTCCTTTGCTCACGCCGGGAGAGGTGATGCAGCTGCCCGGTGATGATGAGCTGGTGCTGGTCTCCGGTGTTCCGCCGATCCGCGGCAAGAAGGCCCGGTATTTCGCAGATCCGCGGCTGGTCGATCGGGGGTTGCCACCTCCCGATCCGGTTTTGACGGACCAAGACGACGGCATGTTGGCGGACGACTGGAGCAGGCTGCCGCCGATCGCTCGGACGATCGCAGCAAGAGAGCAGGGGAGGCCGCCTGCGCTGAGTGCAGCCGGTGACGCCGCGAATGCCGGGGTCCGGAGGGAGCCGGAGCTTGCCGAGCAGGAGGAGATCGTGCCGGAGCAAGCGCGGCCTGCGCAGGAGTTCAACTTTGAAGACCGAGACGTGGATGCTGAGACGGTGCGCAACAGCGTGCTCCGTGACCAGCTTCGTGGCTTGCCGCGACAGGCGGCGCTGGACCCGGACGATGGCCTTGGTCTGTAAAGGAGGCTCATGATGCGCACCAAGCACACCTTTCGGCTGCCCCCAGACCTCGCAGGTCAGCTCGCTGATTACGCCAGCCGCAAGCGTGTGCCGCAGGCGCTCGTCGTCGAGACCGCGCTGACGTCCTATCTGTCGCCTGACAATGCCGAGCGGATGGAGGCAGCGCTAGGGCGGCGTCTCGACCGGCTGAGCCGGCAGGTGGAGCGGCTCGAGCGTCACGTGACGATCGCCAACGAGGCGCTCGCGCTGTTCGTGCGGTTCTGGCTGACCGTGACCCCGCCGCTGCCGGATACGGCTCAAACGGCCGCGCAGGCCAAAGGCCGCGAGCGCTATGAGGGTTTCGTCGAGGCTCTTGGACGGCGGTTAGCCAAAGGGCAGACACTTGCCGCCGAGATATCTCAGGATGTCGCGGCCAGAGAGACGCAATCCGACGAGTCCAGCCGCTCGTCCTGACCCCATTTCGCCATTCGTTTCTCTTTCTACGCCAGAACGCGATGTCCTTAGTGAGCGCATTGCGGAGCTCTGCCGGTTGCCGCTTCTGATCATCGCTGTGGACGACGCGCGAGGCGCCGTCGCCGGTCACGGGGGTGATCATGGCGGTTCATTCATGGCGAACGGAGGCGAGCTCGCGCGGCGCGCGAATGTTGCGCACGGCGCTGGGGCCTGCCATCGCAGACTGGCTCGATGATCCCGCCGTCATCGAGGTGATGCTCAACCCGGATGGCCGGCTCTGGGTCGATCGTCTCGCTTCGGGTCTGACTGCAACGGGTGAGACGCTCTCGCCCGCCGACGGCGAACGCATTGTGCGTCTGGTCGCGCATCATGTCGGCAGCGAGGTTCATGCCGGAGCGCCGCGTGTCTCGGCCGAGCTGCCGGAGACCGGCGAACGTTTCGAAGGTCTGCTGCCGCCGGTCGTGACCGCGCCGGTGTTTGCCATTCGCAAGCCCGCGGTCGCCGTGTTCACGCTCGCGGATTACGTCGCAGCCGCCATCATTACGGAAGAGCAGGCCAAGCAGTTGCGAACAGCGGTGGCCGCGCGCAGCAACATCCTCGTCGCAGGGGGCACCTCGACTGGCAAGACCACGCTGACGAATGCGCTGCTGGCGGAAGTTGCAGAAACGAAAGATCGCGTGGTGCTGATCGAGGATACGCGGGAGCTGCAATGCGCAGCGCCCAATCTCGTGTCGCTTCGGACCAAGGACCGTGTTGCCAGCCTGACGGACCTCGTGCGGTCCGCGTTGCGGCTACGGCCCGATCGCATCCCGATCGGCGAAGTCAGGGGCCCCGAGGCGCTGGATCTCCTCAAGGCTTGGGGGACCGGTCATCCTGGCGGGATCGGCACCATCCATGCGGGCTCCGCGATCGGCGCGCTCAGGCGCCTGGAGCAACTGATCCAGGAAGCCGTGGTCACCGTGCCGCGTGCTCTGATCGCCGAGACCATCCAGCTGATCGCCGTGCTCGCCGGCCGCGGCGCCGACCGGCGCCTGGTCGAGCTCGCCCGCGTCGATGGACTGAATGCCCGCGGCGACTATCAGCTCACCCAGCTCGCACCCGCGTCAGGAGAACAGCCATGAAGCAACGCTCTGGTTCTTCGGCTCTTTGGGCGGTGGCGTCCGCGGCTGTGACGCTCGCCAGCTTTACGACAAGCCCGGCCTGCGCCGCCGGCTCCAACATGCCATGGGAGCAGCCGCTCAATCAGATCCTGCTCTCGGTCCAGGGGCCGGTGGCAAAGATTCTGGCGGTGATCATCATCATCAGCACGGGCCTGACGCTCGCTTTCGGCGACACGTCGGGAGGATTCCGCCGGCTGATCCAGATCGTCTTCGGGCTCTCGATCGCCTTTGCGGCCTCGAGTTTCTTCCTGGCGTTCTTCTCGTTCGGTGGCGGAGCAGTGATCTGATGGAGGCTCCGCTCTATGCCGATCAGCCGTTTCCCGGCTTTGCGATCGCCGTGCGCCGCTCGTTGACCGAGCCGATCCTGCTCGGCGGTGCGCCGCGCGCCATCGCCATTCTCAACGGCACGCTCGCTGCGGCGCTTGGCTTGGGGCTGCGGCTCTGGATCGCGGGGCTTCTGTTCTGGGCGATCGGGCACGGCGTGGCGGTGTGGGCCGCCAAACGCGATCCGGACTTCGTCGAGGTCGTGCGCCGGCACCTGCGCATTCCCGGTCATCTCAATGTGTGAGGAGCAAGCCATGATGAACTTGCGCGAATATCGCAACAGCAATGCGCGCCTGTCCGATTATCTGCCGTGGGCCGCTCTGGTCGATCATGGCATCGTCCTCAATAAGGATGGCTCGCTACAGCGGAGCGCCCGATTTCGGGGGCCGGATCTGGACTCGGCGGTGCCGGCCGAGCTCGTGGCGGTCGCGGGTCGGCTCAACAATGCGCTCCGCAGGTTGGGCTCTGGCTGGGCGCTATTCGTCGAGGCCTTCAGGTATCCGTCTCAGCTCTATCCCGCGAGCCAATTCCCTGATCCCGCCTCCGCGCTGGTGGAGGCCGAGCGCCGGGCGCAGTTCCAGGCGCAAGGCGCGCATTTCGAGTCGAACTATTTCCTGACCTTCGTATATCTGCCGCCGTCCGAAGATGCCTCGCGCGCCGAGCGCTGGCTGTATGAGGGACGCGCGCAAGGCGAGGGGAGTGATGCCCACGAGATCCTGCGTGGTTTCGCCGACCGCACGGATCGCATCCTGCAACTGCTCGATGGCTTCATGCCAGAGTGCCGGTGGCTCGACGACGAGGAGACGCTGACCTATCTGCATGCGACCATCTCGACCAAGCTGCAGCGCGTCCGCGTCCCCGAAATCCCGGTCCATCTCGATGCGCTGCTGGCCGATCAACCGCTGACAGGAGGCATCGAGCCGCGGCTGGGCGACGCTCACCTGCGGGTCCTGACGATCGTCGGTTTCCCGACCGCCACGACACCAGGCATTCTCGATGAACTCAACGCGCTGGCGTTTCCCTATCGCTGGTCGACCCGGGCGATCATGCTCGACAAGAGCGACGCGACCAAGCTCCTGACCAGAATCCGGCGGCAGTGGTTCGCCAAGCGCAAGTCGATTGCCGCGCTCCTCAAGGAAGTCGTGACCAACGAGGCCGCCGCACTTGTCGACACCGATGCCCACAACAAGGTGCTCGACGCCGATGCGGCGCTTCAGGATCTCGGTTCGGATTTGATCGGGGAAGCCTTGGTCACCGCGACCATCACGGTCTGGGATGAGGATCCGCGCATTGCCGACGAGCGATTGCGGCTCGCTGAGAAGGTGATCCAGGGCCGCGACTTCACCTGCATGGTCGAGACGGTCAATGCGGTCGAGGCTTGGCTGGGGTCGCTGCCTGGCCAAGTCTACGCCAATGTGCGCCAGCCGCCGGTCTCGACCCTGAATATTGCCCATATGATCCCGCTATCGGCGGTCTGGGCCGGCCCGCAGCGCGATCAGCATCTCGGCGCGCCGCCGCTGTTCGTGGCGCGCACCGAGGGCTCGACGCCGTTCCGGTTCTCGCTGCATGTCGGCGACGTCGGGCATACGCTCGTCGTCGGTCCGACCGGTGCTGGCAAGTCGGTGCTCCTGGCGTTGATGGCCATGCAGTTCCGACGCTATCCCGGCTCCCAGGTGTTCGCCTTCGATTTCGGCGGCTCGATCCGCGCGGCCGCGCTCGCCATGGGCGGCGACTGGCATGATCTCGGCGGTGCCTTGTCGAAGGGCGCAGCGGACGCGGTCGCCCTGCAGCCGCTTGCGGCCATCGAGGATGTGACGGAGCGCGGCTGGGCGACCGGCTGGATCGCGGCGATGCTCTCGCGCGAGCAGATCAGCATCACCCCTGAGGTGAGGGATCATCTGTGGTCGGCGCTGACCTCGCTGGCGTCGGCGCCCGAGTCTGAGCGAACGCTGACGGGATTGTCGATCCTGCTGCAGTCCAATGCGCTGAAGCGGGCTCTACAACCCTTTTGCCTCGGTGGCGGTCCTTACGGCCGGCTGCTCGATGCCGACGCCGAGCGGCTCGGTGGTGCGTCCATCCAGGCTTTCGAGACCGAAGGTCTGATCGGCACGGCGGCAGCGCCTGCCGTGCTCGCCTATCTCTTTCACCGCATCGGTGGCCAGCTCGACGGCCGCCCGACGCTTCTGATCGTCGACGAAGGCTGGCTCGCGCTCGACGATGACGGCTTTGCCGGCCAGCTCCGGGAGTGGCTGAAGACGCTGCGCAAGAAGAACGCGTCCGTCGTCTTCGCCACGCAGTCGCTCTCCGACATCGATGGATCGAAGATTGCACCCGCCATCATCGAGAGCTGCCCGACCCGGTTGTTACTGCCGAACGAGCGCGCGCTCGAGCCGCAGATCACAGCCATCTATCGACAGTTCGGCCTGAACGACCGCCAGATCGAGATCCTGGCCCGTGCCACGCCGAAGCGGGACTATTATTGCCAGTCGCGCCGCGGCAACAGGCTGTTCGAGCTCGGTCTCGGCGAGGTCGCGCTGGCGCTGATCGCGGCGTCCTCCAAGACCGACCAGGCCGACATCACGCGCGTGCTTGCCGAGCACGGACAGGATGGTTTCCTTGCCGGCTGGCTCACCCATCGCGGTATCGGCTGGGCGATCGACCTCATTCCCCATCTGAATGGCCGCGAGGTCCTCGCATGACGGATCCTCGTGGTCTCGCCCGTTGCGCTGCGGCGGCGATCGTCGTCTGGGCGGCGTCGACCTCCATGTCGTCGGCGCAGCTGGTCGTGTTCGACCCAAACAACTACGCCCAGAATGTACTCACGGCCGCGCGCGAGCTTCAGCAGCTCAACAATCAAATCATCTCGCTGCAGAACCAGGCGCAGATGCTGATCAACCAGGCGAGAAACCTTGCGAGTCTGCCATATTCGTCGCTGGCGCAGCTGCAGCAGTCGATCCAGCGCACTCAGCAGCTGCTCAAGGAGGCCCAGCGCCTCGCCTACGACGTGCAGCAGATCGACAAGGCGTTCGCGACCACCTATGCGCCGGCGAGCAGCGGCCAATCGAGTCAGGCGCTGATGGATAATGCGCAGGCGCGTTGGCAGACTTCGGTGGCCGCGCTGCAGGATGCCTTGAAGGTGCAGGCCGGTGTCGTCGGCAATCTCGACATCGTCAAGACCCAGTCGTCCGCGCTGATTGCGGCGAGCCAGGGCGCGAGCGGGGCTTTGCAGGTCACCCAGGCCGGCAACCAGATCCTGGCGCTGCAGGCTCAGCAATTGGCCGATCTCACTGCGAGCGTGGCCGCGCAAGGCCGGGCCGCGATGCTGGACACTGCCCAGCGCGCCGCGGCCCAGGATCAGGGCCGCGAGCAGCTCAAGCGATTCCTGACGCCAGGTCAAGGCTACCAGCCCTCCAACGTACAGATGTTCCATTGATGCAGAGAAGTCCCATCAAATGGCCACGGCCTATTGCTGTGGCAGTTGCTACGCTCGCTGTTCTCTCCGCCTGCACGATCCCGCTGCGGAGTGGGCAGGACGCGGAGATGCGGCAGCCGGCGCCAAAGTCCAACGCGCTCGAGATGAAGCTCACACGCTGCCGTGCTGTTCGACCAGAGCAGGCTGAGGCGTTCGCGGACTGCCGCGGGACGTGGTCGGAGGGCCGTCGCCACTTCTTCGGCACGATCTTGCCGGCCACACCGAGCGGTGACTCGCGTTCGCCGGCACCCGAACCTGTGGAGCGAACGCGATGACCGGGACAGGAATCATCGATCAGTTTCTGGAGACGTTCACCCGCACCATCGACTCCGGCTTCGGTCTCGTCAGCGGCGATGTTGGCACGCTAGCGACGACGCTGGCTGCGATCGATCTCACCCTCGCTGCTTTGTTCTGGGTCTGGGGCCGCGAGGACGATGTCATCGCACGCCTTGTGAAGAAAACGTTGTTCGTCGGCGTCTTCGCCTATTTGATCGGCAACTGGAACAGCCTCGCCCGGATCGTCTTCGAGAGCTTTGCTGGTCTCGGTCTGAAGGCGTCGGGCTCCGCGCTCTCGGTTGCCGACTTCCTGCGTCCGGGCAAGATCGCGCAAGTCGGCCTCGATGCCGGACGACCGATGCTGCAGGCCACCGCCAATCTCATGGGCTATGTCAGCTTCTTTGAGAATTTCGTCCAGATCGCGGTTTTGCTGTTCGCCTGGATCGTGGTGCTGCTCGCCTTCTTCATCCTGGCAATCCAGCTCTTCGTCACCCTGATCGAGTTCAAGCTGACGACACTTGCTGGCTTCGTGCTGATTCCGTTCGGACTGTTCGGCAAGACGGCCTTTGCCGCGGAGCGCGTGCTCGGGAACGTCATGTCCTCGGGCATCAAGGTCCTCGTGCTCGCCGTGATCGTCGGCATCGGCTCGACCCAGTTCTCGCAGCTGATCTCGGCCAGCAACGGTGATCCGCCGACCATCGAAAGCGCGATGACGCTCGTGCTCGGCGCACTGGCGTTGCTCGGCCTCGGCATTTTCGGTCCTGGTATCGCCAACGGACTCGTCTCCGGCGGACCGCAGCTCGGCGCCGCATCGGCGGCAGGCTCGGCGCTCGCGGCAGGCGGTCTCGCTGTTGCCGGCGCGGGGCTCATTGCGGGCGGTGCCGGTCTTGCCAGCGCGGCGGCGACCGGTGCGGGTCGAGGCGCGTCGGCGCTGGGCGGCGGAGTGGTCCAAGCGCTGCGCGGCGGCGGAGAGCAATCTCCGACGGAGGCTTCCGCCGCCAGTCCATTGCGACAGGCAGCCGCGAACAATGCGGGAGGCCCTTCGTCCGCAGGGTCGGAGGATGGCGGGGGTTCCGCATCGGGCTCGCCGCGATGGGCCGAGCAGCTGACGGCAGGGCGGACCATCGGTCAGGGCACCTCGGCGGCGACGCAGGCCGTGCGCGGCGCCGGACAAGGCGGGCAGGGCAGCTCCGTCGATCTTTCGGAGGACAAATCATGACAATGTTCAAACGTCCCGCTGTCCATTATGGCCGTACGCCGCAACCGGTCACGCCGTATCAGAAGGCTGCGCAGGTTTGGGATGAGCGCATCGGCTCGGCGCGTGTGCAAGCCAGGAATTGGCGGCTGATGGCGTTCGGGTGCCTGACGCTGGCGAGCGGCCTGGCCGCGGCCCTCGTCTGGCAATCGGCAAGGGGCAGTGTGACGCCTTGGGTGGTGGAGGTCGGCCATCTCGGCGACGTCCAGCGGGTGGCCCCGGCGATTGCCGAGTATCAACCGACCGATCCGCAGATCGCCTTTCATCTCGCGCGCTTCATCGAGGACGTGAGAAGCCTCCCCGCCGATCCCATCGTCCTGCGCCAGAGCTGGCTGCGCGCCTATGACTTCACGAGCGATCGCGGGGCAGCCGCGCTCAATGACTACGCCCGGACGAATGATCCCTTCGCGAGGCTAGGCAAAGCCCAGGTCTCGGTGGAGGTCTCCAGCGTCATCCGGGCCTCGACCGAAAGTTTTCGCGTGGCATGGATCGAGCGGCACTACGACAATGGCGCGCTGAGTGCGACCGAACGCTGGACCGCCATTCTCACCATCGTGCTCGCGATGCCTGACGATGCCGACCGGCTGCGCAAGAACCCTCTTGGGGTCTATGTCCACGCCATCAGCTGGTCGAAGGAGCTGTCGCAATGAACGGCCGCCTCCTCACTGTGACGGCGCTTTCGTTTCTGCTGAGCGGCTGCGCCACGTCGAAGCCGCCGGAGATCCGCTATGACGCTGAGGTGCCACCGTTGCCGGCGGCGCCTGTCACGGTTGATGACAGGCCGCGGGCGCTCCATGTGCCGCCGCCATGGAAGGTGTCCTTTGGTGGCAAGGCTGGCGCGAAGGAGGAGGGCGATCCTGTCGATCGGATCGAAGCGGCCAATGGTGCGGCCCGCGTCGAGCCGCGCAAGCGGGGCTATTACAACGCGGCGCAGATCTATGCCTATAGTCCAGGAGCGATCTATCAGGTCTATGCAGCACCGGGGCAAATTACCGATATTGCGCTTGAGCAGGGTGAACAGCTCACGGGATCAGGCCCGGTCGCGGCCGGCGACACCGTGCGGTGGGTGGTCGGCGACACCGAGAGCGGCGCCGGCGATACGCGTCGCGTGCACATTCTGGTCAAGCCGACGCGCGCAGGCATCGAAACCAATCTCGTCGTCAACACCGACCGCCGCACCTATCTGATCGAGCTGCGCGCGCGTGAGAAGCCCTATATGCCGGCCGTGGCGTGGTACTATCCGGAAGCGAATGCTGCGCGCAGGGCGCTCGTAGCCCTGACGCCCGTCCTGCCAGATCCCGTGCAGCGCCGGTTCCGCTATCGCATCGAGGGCGATGACCCGCCATGGCGACCGGTGACCGCTTATGACGACGGCCGCAAGGTCTATGTCGAATTCTCTCCCGGCATCGTTCAAGGCGAGATGCCGCCGTTGTTCGTGACCGGCTCCGACGGCAAGCCGGAAATCGTCAACTATCGAGCTTATGGCAACGTCTTGATCGTGGACCGGCTGTTCGCGGCAGCCGAGCTGCGCCTGGGCGGCGACCCGCAGCAGACCGTGCGGATCGTTCGCACCGACGGACAGGTTCGGCCATGAGTGCGGAGGACAAAGGCACGAGCGCACGGCCGAACGATCCGGAGCCGGCTGCCGATCCTGCGGCGCCCTTCCGCCTCGGCGGTGAGCCGCCACGGATCACTCGGTTGTCGCGCAAGATTCTGGCCAGCGGCAGCGCCGTGGCGCTCGCGCTGATCGCAGGCGCAGTTCTGTGGGCGCTGCAAAGCCCTGGCGCGCGTAAGCCGGCGGCCCAACCCGAGCTCGCCAGTTCGGGGCATCGCGAGGTCGCGGACGGCGTCTCCAGCCTGCCGCGTGACTACACGCAGGTTGCCAAAGACGTCCCGGTGCTCGGGCCGCCCTTGCCCGGCGATCTCGGACGGCCAATCCTTGCCTCCCAAGGGCAAACACCTGGTTCAAGTCAAGACCAGGATCAGCAGCGCCGCGAACAGGAGCAGGAGGCCGCGCGCGTCAGCCGGTTGTTTGCGACGGCCACGACGACGGCAACGCAGCCCTCGCCAAATGTGGCTCTGGGCGCCGGGCTTGGAGGGATGCCGCCGGCCACGGACGATGCCTTCGCGCAGAACGGCCAGGACCGCAAGCTCGCCTTCGTGAATGGGCCGGTGGATCGCCGCACCACGAGCCCTGATCGCATCACGCGGCCGGCGTCTCCTTACGTCGTGCAGGCGGGCACGGTCATTCCGGGCGCCTTGATCACGGGAATCCGCTCAGATCTGCCAGGACAAGTTACGGCCCAAGTGACAGAGAATGTGTTCGATACGCCGACAGGGCGGTTGCTGCTCATTCCTCAAGGAGCCCGGCTGATCGGAGCCTATGACAGCCAGGTGGCGATCGGCCAGTCGCGGGTGCTTCTGGTCTGGACGCGGCTGATCCTGCCGAATGGCCGTTCGATCGTCCTGGAGCGGCAGCAGGGCGCGGATTCCGGTGGCTATTCGGGTCTTGACGACGAGGTCGACAATCATTGGAAGCAGCTGATCGGGTCCGCCCTGCTGTCGACGTTACTCTCCGTTGGCAGCGAGGTGAACGCGGGAGGCAATGGCAATGCCAACAATGCCGCAATCATTCAGGCGCTGCGGCAAGGCTTCGGCAACGCGACGAGCCAGACAGGGCAGCAGCTCGTGCGGCAGCAGATGAACATCCAGCCGACCTTGACGATCCGGCCGGGATTTCCGGTGCGGGTGATGGTCAACCATGATCTTGTGCTCGAGCCGTATCGAGGGTGAGCAATGGCAAAACTCAGGATTACAACGTTGCCGGATGACAAGCCCGTTAAGGTCTCCGTCGAGCTGCCTGCCGCGGTGCACCGAGATCTCCTGGCTTATTCGGAGCTGGTGTCGCATCAATCGGGGCAGCCGGCCAGTGATCTGGGAAAACTCGTGACCGCGATGGTCGCGCGCTTCATGGCGACAGACCGGGCCTTCGCGAAACTGCGGAAAAATCGCGAATAACATGACAAGCGAGGATCAGGCCATCATGATCCGTCGTCTGCCGAGGAACGGGCCACTAATGGAGACGCATCTTGGTCATCCAAGTTACGGAGGAGCGCCACACGCCGCAACGTCGTCCAAAAGCATCTCTCATGACAATGCTCGCGACGCGCTCAAGCATGAGATGTGGGTGGCCTTCTAGCCAATTCCATGCCGTTTGAACGGTTACCAGGGCGATTTGCTGGTCGGATTTGGCGCTCAAAAGAAGCTTGACGACACGCATTGCGAAGTCAGGTCGAGCCGCGCCGGCGCGCGGCGCCAGGTTTTGCGGTGGTCGCCTCATAAGTCCAGTCATTGGCCAGTCAAACCGCCAGAGCCACTGAAGAGAGTTCGTCGCACATCAGTGGCATGCAAGAAACAACGCAAGACTCAGTCATGACAATCAACGAATCAGCAGGACGATCGGCTGCATTTTCACAGATCGCATCGACTATCGCCTTTACCCTGCTGGTAGACGACATCGGCTTGGTTGAAGCGTCATTTTTTCGGACGTGTGGAATGCGTGGCGGTCCACCGGCCAGACCGAGCTTGAGGCGGCCCATGACCATGTCCGGTCGCGCTATGGAGGGCGTTTTAGTTCACCCGACCGATATCGACGCTGGGAGCGTGAACAGGAAGGTGGTGCCGCGGGGTTGGTTAGCCATCGCCCACAGTCTGCCGCCGTAAGATTCGACAATAGAGCGGCAGATGGACAGGCCGAGTCCGAATCCGCCCGACTTGGTCGTATAGAAAGCCTCGAAAACCTGCTCGGGCTCGGCCACCTGCAGCCCAGGCCCGGTGTCGCACACCGTCACGATGACACCGGCGCCCTCTACTGCAGTGCGGATCAGGACTTCCCTGGGGTCGTCTTCGACGCTGCCGATGGCCTCAACGGCATTGAGTATCAAGTTGAGCATCACTTGCTGCAACTGGATCCGATCGGTTGTGACAAGAGGGAGTTGCTCGGCAAAGCGGGCCTCGACCAGTGCCCTATGGCGGTTCGTCTCGCTGCGGGTCAGCTCGATGACTTCCCGCACGACCGTATTAACGTTGACCTGCGTCACACGGGGCGGCGCCTTCCGCACCATGTCGTGGATTCGATTTACAATGTCGTTAGCGCGCGCCGCGTCTTTCACGATGGCGGTGAAGGCTTTGCGGACCTCCTTTATGTCGGGAGGTGCACGGTCGAGCCAACGCATGCCGGCTTGGGCGTTGCCGATCGTCGCGGTGAGCGGTTGGCGCACCTCATGGGCGATCGAGGCGGTGAGGTGGCCCATCGTCGAGATACGATTGGCGCGCGCCAGGTCGGTCTGCGCTTCACGGTAGCGACGGTCGCTTTCGATCGCCTCGGCCTCTGCGCGCTTGTATTCGCTAAGGTCGAGCACAAAGGCCGTGCCCTGCTCCTGGTTACCCTCAAGCAACGCAACGCCCATTAGCACCGGAACTCGCGTCCCACCCTTATGCAAGAACTCCTTCTCGAAGGGTGGGGTGGTGCCGATCCTTCGGAGCTCTGGTACCCACAACTCCTGATCGCGCGTGAGCCATTCGGAAGGCGTGATGTCGGTCCAGCGCAGCGAACCGGAGGCGAGATCGGTGCGATCACGCCCGACGATGCGTAGAAACTCATTGTTGGCATCGAGGATCCGGCCTTCGAAATCCCAAAAGAAGACGCCGATGATGTTGGCGTCCACCAGGCTTCTGATCCGCGCCTCACGTTGTTCGAGGTCGCGATAGAGCTGCGTGTTCTCCAGCGAGATCGCGGCCTGCGAGGCGATCAGCTTTAGGACCGCAATCCGCGCGGCCACGAAGGCCCGCGGCGCGAGGTTGTTCTCCAGATACAGCGCGCCGATGAGCTTACCCTGATTGATCAAGGGCACGCACAGCGCCGAGCGCAGCCTGTGCTCGCGGACATAGGCGTCCCCGGCGAAGGGAGCCTCCAGCGCAGCGTCGCTCAGGATAACGGCGTCATGGGTACGCAGGACATATTGAAGCACCGACTGCGGCAGCGCGGCGGGGTCGACGGACTCGTCCGGCAGGTCCACGCGGATGACGGGGCCGGCGACCGCCGCCCGCGCCGCGATTCGCGGCTCGGCGGCGCGGGCGAGGATGAGCAGGCCGCGCTCGGCACCGGCCTGCTCGAGCGCGGTTCGCATCAGCGTGTCGAGGAGTTTCTCTAGCACCATTTCGCCGGCGATCGACTGCAACACCTTCATCACGGTGGCGAGGTCGAGGTGCTCGACCGGTGTCCCGATCGTGTTGGAGGAGGCGGAAGCGGTTTCAAGGGGGCGAAAATGCGGATTGGTCTCGTCGAGTTGGCGCACCTTGCCGTCTGCTCCCCAGAGGGCGTAGCAGCGACGAGCATTGCGCAGGTAGAGATCGGCGATCTCCTCATATCCCCGCGCGCGATAGAATCGGGCGGCAAGCTCGTATGCGAGACCCTCGTAATGGGGAAATCCGTTGACCCGTGCGGAGCGGACGGCCACCTCGTAAAAGCGCATCGCATCGGTATCGTGGCCGTCCAGGCGGGCGATCTCGGCGCGGAGAAGGGCGTGTTTGTCGGCGAAGGTCGACGGACAGCTTTCCGCCCACGTTGCCAAACGACCGCAATGGCCAAGGAGACGTGCGCGCCTGACATCGGCTCCCACGTCCGGCAGCTCTGGTTCTAGGCACGCCAAGGTCAATCCCGCGTAGAGCTCATAGTCGAGCAGCTGGATGTGCCCCGGAGAGGCCCACAGTAGAGGCGCAGCGCGCTCGAAGCAGTCATGCGCGACCGCTAGGTCGCCCGCCAGAAATCTGGCCTGCCCCTTGATAATCCAGTACCAGCAGATCATGATCGTCGCGCGGTCGGATGTCAGCGAGCGTTCGTATTCGCTCTCGTCGAAATCTCCGGCGCCGAAGCTCCCAAAGCTCTCTGTGAGGCCGCGCATCGTGAGCATGAAGCGCCGCTGCGCGGTGATCACATCCACCACGTCACGGTAGCCGGCACGCCGAGCGAAGGCGAGGCTGCGCTCTGATTCCGTCCAAACCTCCTCCAGCCGGTCCCCGCGGAGCAGGAGATTGGAGACGATGTGGTTGCAACAATAACAGGCCACGGGGATGTCGCCGGACTTCACGCCGCTCTCGAAAGCCGCCCTTATCGCCTCCACGGCGGTGGAGACCGGCTGGGTCCAGAGGCTTACGAGTTCGAGTGCCCAGAGAGCCATCGCCTCGTTCGCTGCCAGGCCGTGCCGAGCGACCAGCGCGCGCGCCAACTGCGCGAAGCGATAACCCTCCTCGTAGCGCCCATAGACGTGCCCGAGCATGATGCCGAACGCCGCGAAGCCTGGCGCGGAGGCTCCCGTCACGCCGTGATCCAGTGCGAGCACCACCATGTGACAGAGCTGGAGTACCGAGAGTGTCGAATCGGTCCACATGGCCGGGCCGCACATCGTCGCTAGTATCGTCATCGCCGCTTCCGCGTTCGGATCCGTCAGCCTCGGCAACGAGACCAGCGACTCGATCCGACGGCCGTCGAGCTTGTGCAGGACCTGCGCATAGGCCGCGTCCATCTCCGCGCGCGGGGGATGGGGCGAGAGCTCGATGTCAAACAGACGAAGGCACTCTATGGCAGTGTCGATCGCCTCCACATGTTCCGACCTCATCACCTGAAGGTCGATCCTGATGCGATATGCGGCCGCCTTGTCGATCTTTGATCCAGCCTGAGTTAGCAACTCGGCGATACGCCGCTCGGCCTCGTCGAAGTCACCGCTCAGATATTCGCATTCGGCCCGTTCCAGCCACAGGGTGGAAGCGAGCTCTCGTCGAAACTTCCATGCCTCGTCCCCGAGCAGCGCCATGCCAAAACGCAGATAGGCGCAGGCCGAGACATAGGCAGTCGACGTCTTGGCGCGCCGGGCGGCGATCAAATTCAGCTCAGCAAGCCGTGCCCGCTCGTCGTCTTCCTCGATCAATGCCGAGCCACGATTCAACTGGTTCACGATCTCGAATATCGTCTCCTGCCGCTGTTCCGGCGTCGTCCGGTCGACTAGGAGGCGGCCTATCCTAAGATGGATTGGCGCCCTCGCATTTTCCGGTATCAGCGAGTAACTGGCTTCATATATCCGGTCATGGACAAAGGCGTAGGCGTCTTTGCGCCGTTCCACAAGTTCGAGCCGAACCGCTTCCCACAGATCCGCCTCGACCTGGGCTCGGGACACGCCGAAGGCGGTCGCGAGTAGGGACAGGTCGGCCACGTTGCCGACGCAAGCCAGATTCTGCACCGCTCGCCGTGTCTTCTCCGGCAGACGGGCGAGCTTGCCGATCATGAGGTGCACGATGTTATCAGTGAAGCCCTTGGCGGTAATACGGCTGAAGTCCCATGACCACCGGCCGGTCACGTGGTCGACATACAGCATTCCCTCGTCGGCGAGCGCGGAGATAAACTGAATCGCGAAGAATGGGTTGCCGCCGGTCTTGTCCAATACCAGTTGGGCTAGGGGGGCGACTGCGATCGGTGCACAGTGCAGCGTGTCGGCGATCAACTGCGCAATGTGTTCCCGCCCCAGCGGCGCGAGCGTGATCTCCTGCACCTTCACGCCGGTCGCCTTGATGATGAAGAGCTTGCGCACCAGTGGGTGAGCGGTGTCGACCTCGTTGTCGCGATAGGCGCCGATCAGGATCAAGTGGCGAAGATCCGATCGGGTCAGCACGTCCTCGATCAGGTCGAGGGTCGCGGCGTCGAGCCACTGAAGGTCGTCTAGGAAAAGTGCCAACGGGTGCTCGGGGCGTGCGAAAACACCGATGAAGTTCCTGAACACCCGCTGGAATCTCGCCTGCGCCTGCTGCGGCGGCATTTCCGGCACGTCGGGCTGATCGCCGATGATAAGCCGGAGGTCGGGCACGAGATCCACCATCAGTTGGCCGTTCTGCTCGAACGCCTCAAGGAAGGAGCGGCGCCAGCGGGCCAGTTCCGCATCAGTCTTGCCAAGCAGTGGTCGCACTAGTCCCTGCAAAGCCTGCGCCAGGGTCGAGTAGGGGATGTCGCGCTTGTACTGATCGAATTTGCCGGCCGCGAACAAGCCCCGTGGCGGCACCAGTAGCTTGTGCAACTCGTTGATGACCGAAGACTTGCCGATGCCAGAATAGCCCGAGACCAGCACCAACTCCGGCTCGCCACAGCCGACCACGCGGTCGAAGGCTAACATCAGGGCCTCGACCTCTCGGTCCCGGCCGTAAAGGCGCTCGGGGATGAGCAGGCGGTCCGGTGTGTCTTCACGGGCGAGCGGGAAATCGCGGATATGGCCCCCGGCTTCCCATTCGTGGAGGCAGCGCCGAAGGTCGCGCTCGACGCCGCTGGCGGTCTGATAGCGCTCCTCCGCGATCTTGGCGAGCAGCTTTAAAATGATCGCGGAGATCGCGCTGGGAAGGCTCTCGAGCCGCTCGATTGGCGGCGTCGGCTTGCGGGCGATGTGGCAGTGGACCCATTCCATGGGGTCATGGGCGAAGAAGGGAAGCGAACCGGTTGCCATCTGGTAGAGCGTCACGCCGAGCGCGTAGAGATCGCTGCGGGAATCGATCGAACGGTTCATGCGCCCTGTCTGCTCAGGCGCCATGTAGGGAAGCGTGCCGGCGATGGTCTCGGGCGGCTCGGGAAACTGCCGTTCGCGTGGCAGCCGCGAGGTTATGCCGAAGCCAGTGAGTCTCACCTGCCCGGACGGAATATCGACGACGATGTTCGCGGGCTTGAGATCCTTGTGGACGAGGCCGCGCCGATGGATCACACCGACTGCCGCGCAGATTGCTATGGCGATGCGCAGCATGATGCCGACCTCGATCGGCTCGCCCAGCAACTGGCTGAGCGGCTCGCCGTTAAAATCCTCGAGCAGCAGCAGAGTCTTGTTGCCGTCTCGTTCCAACGCAAGTGGCACGAGGACGGGCGCATCTTTCAATACATCGCGCAAGCCATATTCATGAGCGAAGCGATCGAGGAGTGCTGGCGGCGCTCGATCATCTGCGGCACGTACCACCAGCACAGGCCTCTGCCTGCGCTCGTCCCCGTTTAGCTGCCCACGGGAAAATACCCTTTCTCCATCCTCCCAAAGCGGTTGCAACTCACCGCCCTGCTGCGTCGAGGATCCCAAAAAAGGGACGGACTGGCTCAACTTATCATACTCCCCGGCCACCGGCCAGCGACGTCTGGCGCCGAGCCGCCGGCCGTGAGAGCTGCGTCCTGCGCCATCGACGGAACCGCACCTTCTGACTGCGGAGGTTGCAATAGAGCACCGGAAAGCTCGCTTTCGGTACTTAGCGCTTGTTAAAATTTGTAAACTTGCAGACGTACTGTACGTTATCTCGTCTGAGAAGTTAACGCAAACTCACATCGAGTAGATCATATTTGAGATAAGTAACCTCGCAGGAGCGACATTCCGCTTCATTGACTCCGCCCTGGGCCGATCTAGTGACGTTGTCCATCAACGAGCTTGCATCCTAACCCGATGTGCAGTCATGACTTGCGCCAAACGCTGATCTCCGCTTGTTAAAATGCGCGGCTCGCGCGGAGCACCAGGGCGAGTTCGTCTTCGCGTGAGATATTATTCTGCCAATCTGCCGAGCAAAATACGTTTGGCCTGGCGGTCGGGGCTGGACTTCACAAGGCCATTTCCAGGACCGCGATCCTTCTGCCTGTAGCCGAAGGAAATATCGCAAGTCAATGGGGCTTCCGGGAAAGTCGCCGACAAGATCACTGGTGACGATCACGGTTCCATCCACCTTTTCGATCTTTATCAGCTCGCCAGAGGCTGGATATCCCGGTTGAGCCATGGGTTTGTGACGCCATCTCCATGGTTATGGTGATGCATGGCGTCCCACAATGTTTGCATCGACCCGTCGTGAAAGTAAGGCCTGTGAAAAGGACGTTCCGCAGGTTGGGCGTCTTAAAGACGGCAATTTCTCTCTGCCTATTCGTGACGAGAAAACGCCCCAAGATCGACATCTCGCCCTCGATCGCCGCTATGTCGAGATCCAACTGCTGGCCCTGCACCAGTTCACGCTTCGCCTGCTGTGCCAGAGGGCCAACGTGATGCTGGAGAATCCAATCCCGATGTGATGGAACTTATTGTCGGAGAGAAACGTGACGTCCCGCTCATTCTCCGTCGGTGCATAGCAGAGATTGCAGCGCGCCTTGGTATTGATCAGATCCCAGCCGCGCTCGGCCGCGTCACTGATGGCGTTCGCATCTCCAGCGACGAAATTATCGAACGGTGAATCGAAGGAAATCAGCGCGCGTCCGTAGCTCGCTATCGCGCGCAGCATTTCCTTCTCGTTTACCTCGCGGCCAGAGCCGTCCATGAATTGCGCTTGGTAGTCCTTGTCGCCGGCGATCCTGGATGCAGCATCGGCGACGCTGGATGAGCCCTGTTCGAACGGGTTGGTGATCGAGAGGGCAGCCTGCTGCTCCAGCGTATGAACACGGCCTTCCCGGAGCTGGGTCGTGTAATAGAACGCGTTGAGCGCCGTCGGGGCGTTGCGTTGACCGACGCGGCCGTAAATACTAACAGACTTCGACCGCCCATCAATGAAAGCGCGTGCCGGATCGTGACTGTGGCGCAAGGCACGATCCCGCCGCCCAAAAGCCGGCTGTCAAAGAACGGCTTCTGCCCCCGCTTCATCACTACAACCTGTTCGTGTTCATGGAAGTGAACCGACCCTGGCGCAAAGTCAAGGTCACCGAGCGCCGCGCCGCCACCGACTTCGCCAGTGCATACGCGAACTCGTCGACGTGCACTATCCCAGGGCCGGTCGCATTCGCGTCGTGCTCGACAATCTGTCAACCCATACGGCCGGCGCGCTCTATCAGGCGTTCCCGGCCGACCAGGCGCGTCGCTTGCTGCGAGGCCTGGAATTCCATCACACCCCGAAGCATGCCAGCTGGCTCAACATGGTCGAGATCGGCGCTCTCGAGCAGCAATGTCTCGATCGTCGCATCGACAGCTACGCCAAGCTCGTCCAAGAGACCCCGGCGTGGGAGAGACGTCGAAACACCGCGCGCGCCCAAATCAATTGGATGTTCACCACCGAACAGGCGCGCACCAAATTAGGCCGTGCCTATCCCAAAAAACCCGCCAAACCGGCGAAAAACGAAAGAGTCAAAACCTCTGTGTCGAGGTACTGGTCCTATCGCTTCGCGAAGCCTCACCGCCGACGCAAGGCGGCCGTCACTAGGGCTTACGGTACTTCCAAAGACCGCAAATCTTTACCTGAATTAACTCGTCTGCGCCACCCGGCAGCCTAAAGTGCGTACGTGCGAGAAGTTGCGGCCTTCATCGATAAAGCGCCTACAGAAGCGGACTGACATCACTTGCACTCTACGCAAAGGTCTTTCGTATCGGCCTATGAACAAGAGCCTCCTTTGCTCGGCGACCTGCTACGCGCTGCTGGGTATAGCGAATTGCTAGCGAAGGACAAGGTTGGTTTGGTGCGTCCACACACTAAAGAGGGAAGTCATGACTATCCATGTTCTGTTTGTTGTAACCAACGCAGCGGTGATCGGTCCGCACAATCGTAAAACAGGCTTCTTTTTCGCCGAGGTCGCGCATCCGTTCGATGTTCTTGACAAGGCAGGTATCGCCATCGAGTTCGCTTCCTTGAGAGGCGGATGGACACCATATGATGCCTACGACGAGAAAGATCGCGCGGAGAAGGTCTTCTTTGAAAGCAAGGCTTTTCGCCGCCTGAACCGCAGTCGCAAACTTGCGGACGTGGATGCTGCAGATTTTGATGCCATCTTCGTGCCAGGCGGTCTTGGACCAATGGTCGATATCCAGCGTAACCCTGTCGTTCAAAATACAGTTGTGCGCGCCTGGAGTACGGGAAAGTTTGTGACTGCCGTTTGTCACGGTCCGTGCGCGCTTCTCGGGGTCGACCTCGGCGATGGCAAGCCGTTCGTGAAAGGCAAAAAGCTCACCTCTTTCTCGAAGAAGGAAGAGTACGACTACGCGCGCAAAGACGTTCCCTACGAATTGGAAGATGCACTGCGTGCAGAGGGCGCCGAATATACGTCTGTAGCAAACTGGGAACCTCACGTCGTCGTCGATGGACGTCTGATCACTGGCCAGAATCCGGCGTCGGCCGGGCTACTTGCTGAGGAGCTTCTGGCTGCACTTAGAAAATAAGTGATTAGGCGGCCGAGCAACGCTGGGCAAAAGTCACTTTCCCACGGGCCAGCGAGGACATGCCGTCAAAATTACTGCTATCTTAGTCGCTTGTCCGGGCAAGAGCGATTGCGTACGCTAAAATAGCAGTCGTACGGCCTTGAGAGTTTTACCGAGACGGCACAGCGAGCGAAGCTTATCGAGCCTCGCAGCATTATCAAGCCTATTTGGCCGAGGTTTCGGTATTTGCCGAGCGTATGTCGATAACGGCGGAGGCGGTAGACGGAAGATGACTGGGTAATCGTCATCTTGGTTACGTGTTCCGCGTCCGATCCACGAATATCATCTTGAGAGAGCACCGCGACTGAACTGCTGCGAGCATCATGTCGACCTTGTGGCTTCAAAAAGTAAAATAGGCCCGCTGCTCTGCCGGGCCGAGCAGTCCGGAGGTGCCGTTGGCTTCATCAGCGATCACTTTCGCCTCCCAGAGCGCGCGGACTGGCGCAAAACTCTCATCGCGGAGCTCGACGAATATGTTGAGGAGAGATACGAAATCGGCATCATAATCCTTGATCGTCTGTCGAGGAGCGACTATTCCGCGACCGCAGGGTGGTGTGGCCCGTCTTGCAAAGCCGCTCGGCGATGTCGTCCGTAACCGTGAAGATTTCCGACGCCTGATCGTCCAGCAATAGGTGATAGCCGCGAAAGCGCGGCCCGGTCATATACCAATGATAGTTCCTGGTCTTGCAATGGCGGCAAAGATGTCCGTCAGGATCGTGTTGAAACGTGCTGTGCCACGCTAGCGAGTGTAACGCGCACCTCTTCGCTCGTTATCCTTCGCGCCGCGATCTCGATGGAGGCAATTGTCGACATCAAGTCGTTCGCAAACCGATGGGTTGGCTTTTCGAGAACGATAACTCCTCGTACGCTGTCCGGGATCGATCCGCCGACTGTCTAAACCGTCCCTCTCCAAAGGATCTTGCTGCGTGCTCGATGATGGCTCAGCACCCTTTACATTCCTTTACTGGATCTCAGGTCGATTACACCCGATTATTGCCAACAGACCCGACGTGTACCTACTGGAGGAGCCGCCATGCGACTTTCTTGCGCGACCGTCATCGCATTGACCATTGCAAGCGCGCATCCAGCGTTTGGGCAGTCCACGACATCGGCATTTGGACCGGCCGAAACGCCCGTTCGTCGCTGCATTTCGCCGACGCCCTTCGGCAGCGTGGACGCTTCAACGGTTCATTACCGCACGGCCGTGATCAGCGGCGTGAACGTGTTCTATCGCGAAGCCGGGCCAGTAGATGGACCCGTCGTGCTCCTTCTGCACGGCTTTCCGACATCCTCACACATGTTCCGCAACCTGATCCCGAATCTGGCCCACCGATACCGTGTCATCGCGCCGGATTACCCGGGCTTCGGGCAAAGCGATTCGCCGGATCGCAGCCGATTTTCCTATTCGTTTGCCAACTATGCCGAGATGATCGACGCGTTGCTAAACCAACTCGGAGCGAAGCGCTACGCCATGTACGTCATGGATTATGGCGCACCGGTCGGCTATCGCCTCGCCATCAAGCATCCAGCGCGTGTGACTGCCCTCATCATCCAGAACGGCAACGCCTACGAAGAGGGACTGCGGGAGGCCTGGGACCCCATCAAGGCGTATTGGAAGGAAGGGACGGAGGAGCGGAGGAATGCGATTTCGTCCCTCGTCTCTCTCTCCGCGACGAAATTCCTGTACACCGATGGTGTCCGCGATCCGACGCGCATCAGTCCTGATAACTGGCTCCACGACCAAGCGCTACTGGATCGTCCGGGCAACAAAGACATTCAGCTCGATCTGTTCTACGACCACCGGACCAACGTCCCGCTTTACGCTGCGTTCCAGGCCTTTTTCCGCGAATGGAAGCCGCCCGCTCTAATTGTCTGGGGGAAGAACGACAAGGTCTTCGCTGAAGTCGGCGCACACGCCTATCTGCGCGACTTGCCCGACGCCGAGTTGCACCTCCTCGACACCGGTCACTTCGCGCTCGAGGACCAACTCGACGTGATGGCGCCGCTGATCAACGATTTTCTCGACCGAATGAATGAACGACGCTGACGCATGCTTTCGCACGAACCAGACCATGGCCTACTTAGCTCAAGGAAGAATGAGTTATGTCCAAGGGAAAAATACAGATCCTGGTGTCGACAGCGACCCGGATCGACGTGCGCATAGGCACGAGTCGGACCGGTCCAACCGGCCATTACTTTAATGAACTGGTCGTGCCACCAGCCACGGTGGACATTGAGGGGTGTTCAGGGTCGTGTTTGCAACTCCAACTGGGCGCCAGCCCACCAGCGACGATGCGCCCGACTCGGCCATGTATTTCGTTAATACCACGAACGCGTATCAGCGCGCGAAGGCTCATCAACGGCGGGAATCCTGGTCTGATTATCTTTTCGCAAAATTGATCAACTCTGTGCGCAATGGCACCGTCGTTCCGTTATGACGGCCAGATCGTCGATCCAATCCAACATTCCAAACGCCGTCCTCACAACACGAGAGGAATCCCATGAACGATCGGGCATCTTTGTTGGCCTTCTCCGCTCTCGCATTAACATCGACCTCCTCGGTAGCCCAGCAACAGAAAACGACATCCGTCGTACTCGTGCATGGCGCGTTCGTCGATGGCTCAGGCTGGCAAGCGGTATACGATCTCCTCAGCAACGTCGGATACGAGGTACTGGTGGTCCAGAATCCGACTATCACGCTCGAGGGTGATGTCGCCGCCACGGAAGCCGTGATCGCAGCAGCCAAATACCCTGTCACGCTGGTTGGCCACTCGTATGGCGGCATGGTGATCACCCAGGCCGGCACCAATCCGAAGGTCAAGAGCCTGGCTTACGTCGCGGCGTTTGCGCCGGATGCTGGCGAATCTGCCGCATCGCTGAATGAATGGCCAGCAGAGCCCGGTGAGGCGAAGGCGCCCCTGCTGCCGCCGCAGGACGGGTACCTGCTGGTTGATCCCGTGAAGTTCCCGGCTTCCTTCGCCGCTGATTCCCCTGAGGCACTCACCAAATTCATGGCGGTCGCGCAGGTGCCATGGGGACTGAAGGCCGTCGAAGCCAAGATCACGAAAGTTGGCTGGAAGGCAAAGCCGAGCTCCTTCCTGATCCCGTCTCAGGACCGCATGATAACGCCGAGTTCACAAAGGAAGATGGCCCAGCGAAGCGGTGCGCGCACGGAAGAGATCAAGAGCAGCCACGCGGTCATGTTGTCTCATCCGCGCGAGGTCGCCGCGTTCATCGAGTCTGCCGATCGATGATCGACGCGATCAACTCACTCGAAACGGGGTACACTGGTTCGTGGAGGTCACGCGATGATTATAGCCGTAAAGGATCGCCGCAGTCCTGACCGCGCGTCCCAAAAAGGTGCAAGGACTCTGGTTGTTGCTCGACGAGATGGCTGCCCAATGCAGGGCGGAGCCAGGCAATATGCGCTGAGACGCGCCCCGTGATAGGCGAGGCTGAGGCTCTCCTCGACCAGCGCATTGATGTCAGCGGAGCGGCGCTCGCCTGTGCGGTCGCGCGGGTGCAGCAGCGTACTTTTGACGGTGAAGTCGGCTCGCCCACCATGCTAGACAGTTCCCGAGATTGTCCTTGAGAACAATCAATTCGTCGGCCTTCGAACGGATTATCTTCTGCGACGATGATCGGCTTCAAGAGATCATTAAAATCGTCCGTCAGTTCAACGGCCAACGCCGTAAAGTTGTTGACGAAATTGAGCGTATTTTGATTTGGTGGGCGACGCCCGCGGTGAGCTGACCAAGAGAAGCAAGATGGTCGGTCGAGAAGGCATTGTCGGGTACGCTGGAATATTCAGCTCGGGGACCGTCTTGCCCACTCGCTCGCGCGCAAGTCATCCCGACGGCCAACAACAAGCCAAAAGAACGCACCTTGATCGGATGCAGCATTGTCAGCCCTCCACATCCCCGCCAAGAAATCGGGCACTCAGCCAGCGCTTCGGGGGCGCCGAAGCTGTTCGAGAGCTTGTTGGAAAGTCTGCTTCACGGGGGCGAGCGCCTGGACGAACTCAAGCTGCTCGCCTTCCGGCCCTTTGCAGTAGATCGGCGACCAGCCATTCGATTTGCCTCAAGCAATCTTGTTGGCATCGGCGCTCGGGGGCGCGGCCTTGCGCTGATCTTCCGTTTGCACCGAAACAACGCGGTTCGCTTTGACCAGAGTCATGCCGCCGCGGGCCCATAGGGCCTCGAGATCGTTGATGAAATTTGAAAAATTCACATCATCGTGGATGTAGTAGCAGATATGCATGGGTCGTGGGTAAGCGGGGCTCATATGGTCGCGTGGCTCCGCCCAGCTGTTTCCGCGTCCCATCGGCTGGTCCGCTTTGCGATGCTGAAAGAGCTCGATCACAAAAATGTCGAACTGAACGAAGCGGAGGTCCAGCCGCTGCGTGCCGCCCGTTAAGTCGGGCAGGCCGATCGAACGTGGATCGACCTTGAGCTCTCGCACTACGATGTCCTGGTCGGTAATAAGCGTGTTATGGATCGGGAGGCCGTGAAGATCGCCATCCCGCATGACCTCGTTGCCGCCGAGAACCTGGGTATGTTATCCGGCGTGCAAATTTGACCCCCTAAGCTGGGGGATCGGCGTCCAAAATTGACCCCCCGATTGTTGGCCGTAGCAGGCTGCCCGCTTTGGGTTGAAGCGGGTGGTCAGGGGGATGCTGGTTGTGGAGACGATTGGGCGCATCAGGCGCGAGCACTTCGTCAAGGGCAAGACGATCAAGGAGATTGCCCGTGACCTCAAGGTCTTGCGGAACACCGTCCGCAAGGTGCTGCGGTCGGGCGAGACATCATTCGAGTACGAGCGGGTGGTGCAGCCCCGGCCGAAGCTTGGGCAATGGACGAACGAGCTCGAGCGATTGTTGTCGGCCAACGCGGCGAAGACGTCACGCGAACAGCTGACGCTGATCCGGATCTTCGAGGAGCTGCGCGGCCAAGGCTATGACGGCAGCTATGATGCGGTGCGGCGCTACGCCAGGCGCTGGGCCAAGGAACACGGTGAGGCCACGGCGGCGGCCTATGTGCCGTTGAGCTTTGCGCCGGGTGAGGCCTACCAGTTCGACTGGAGCCACGAGATCGTCCTGTTGAACGGGGTGACGGTGACCGTGAAGGTCGCCCATGTCCGGCTCTGTCACAGCCGGATGCTGTTCGTCCGCGCCTATCCGCGCGAGTCGCAGGAGATGGTGTTCGACGCTCACGACCGGGCGTTCGCCTTGTTCAAGGGCGCCTGCCGTCGCGGCATCTACGACAACATGAAGACCGCGGTCGAGACGGTGTTCGTCGGCAAGGACCGGCAATACAATCGCCGCTTCCTGCAGATGTGCAGCCATCATCTGGTCGAGCCGGTCGCCTGCACGCCCGCTTCCGGCTGGGAGAAGGGCCAGGTCGAGAACCAGGTCGGCCTGGTCCGCGAGCGCTTCTTCACGCCCCGGCTGCGGTTCAGGAGTTACGAGGAGCTGAACGCCTGGCTGCTCGACAAGTGTATCGCCTACGCCAAGGCGCATCGCCATCCCGAGTTGGCGGAGCAGACGATCTGGGAGGTGTTCGAGGCCGAACGCCCCAAGCTCGTCCCCTATGCCGGACAGTTCGATGGCTTCCATGCGGTGCCGGCCTCGGTCTCGAAGACCTGCCTGGTCCGCTTCGACAACAACAAGTACTCGGTGGCGGCGAGCGCCGTCGGCCGCCCGGTCGAGGTGCATGCCTATGCGGACCGTATCGTCATCCGCCAGGACGGCAGGATCGTCGCTGAGCACAGCCGCGCGTTCGGCCGAGGCGAGACGCTCTACGACCCCTGGCACTACGTCCCGGTGCTCGCCCGCAAGCCCGGAGCCCTGCGCAACGGTGCCCCCTTCAAGGACTGGGTGCTGCCGGCTGCGATGGAGCGCGTGCGGCGCAGGCTCGCCGGTGTCGACGATGGCGGCCGGCAGATGGTCGATATCCTCACCGCCGTGCTGACCGATGGCCTGCCGGCGGTCGAGGCTGCCTGCACCGAGGCGATCGCCGAGGGCGTCCACTCCGCCGACGTCATCCTCAACATCCTCGCGCGCCGGCGCGATCCGGAACCGCCTCCCACCATCTTCACGCCCGCCGCACTGACCCTTCGCCACGCCCCGGTCGCCGATTGCGCCCGTTACGACAACCTCAGGAGAACCGTCTGATGGAACGATCCGAACTCTTCGATCTCATGGCTGAGCTTGAGCTCCATGGCATGAAGGCTGCCTTCGACGAGATCATGGCCAACGCCGTCAAGCGCCAGCATGAACCCCAGCGCATCATCGGCGATCTGCTGACCGCCGAGATCAGCGAGAAGCAGGCCCGCTCGATCAAGTACCAGCTCACCATCGCCAAGCTGCCGCTGGCCAAGGATCTCGGCGACTTCCAGTTCGAGGGCACGCCGATCAACGCGGCTCTGGTGCGCGATCTCGCCGGTGGCAGCTTCCTTGCTCAGCAGCGTAACGCCGTCCTGATCGGCGGCACCGGGACCGGAAAGACGCATCTGGCCATCGCGATTGCCCGCAGCTGCATCCGTGCCGGTGCCCGCGGCCGCTTCTTCAACGTCGTCGACCTCGTCAACCGGCTGGAATCCGAGGCCCGCAGCGGCCGGCAGGGCCGGCTCGCCGACCACCTGACCCGCATGAACTTCGTCGTTCTCGACGAGCTCGGCTATCTGCCATTCGCCCAGTCCGGCGGCCAGCTGCTGTTCCACCTGATCAGCCGCCTCTACGAGCGCACCTCGGTGATCGTCACCACGAACCTGTCATTCGGCGAATGGCCGACCGTCTTCACCGATGCCAAGATGACGACTGCGTTGCTGGACCGCCTGACCCACCACTGCGACATCATCGAAACCGGTAATGACAGCTGGCGCTTCAAGAGCCGCGACGACGATCACATCCCAACCCGCGCTCGCGGCGTCTCCGCAACCCCGACCAGCTCCGACGCCGCGAGCGCTACCGCCAGGACTCGTGGCCCGAGGGGGTCAAAATTGGACGCCGATCCGGGGTCAATTTTGAACGCCGGTTGACACCTGGGTATAAGCCTCGAAGGCCCGGTCCATATTCTGGACCGTAGGTCCGTTCCTTAGCAAGGAAAGCGATGAACAGGGCGGCGCCCCTAGCAAACAGCTTGACCACGATGCGGACCCGAGCCAATCGAGCCGATTGGCCTGATCGAGCCCCGCATAGAGCACCTACAATGAAGAGCCGAACAACAGCGCAGCTGAACGTCACGCCGCCGAGGCGTGAACTTGATCGATTTGCCGCCACCTGTTTCCACGCCAAAGAGTGCCATGACGGACTTCTTGGCGATTGAGGGAGGCGGCGCTGTGTGAACATCGGATCTGGGTTGTCATGAACCAACTCACGGCTCGGGACTTGATTCACGCGTCCGTTATGGCGGCAGCCTGCGCTGGCGCCTACCTACTGACGACTGAATTGCTCGGCGGCTTTATCGATCGGAGCGATACCCTCCTTGGTGGAGTGGGCCGCTGTCGCAACACTGTTCGTCCTCCGCGAGACGCGCCAGGGGAGCCTTTCATCCGGAATTTCGCGGTTGGCCGCGACTTTCGTGAGCTTCGTTCTATGCTTCATCTACATTGCCCTGTCTCCTGTCAATGCGGCGGGCATAGGCCTCGTGATCGGCCTAGGCGCCATTGTGATGATGGTGCTGGGACGGCACGAGGATATGGTGACGATCGGGATCACGACGACGGTTGTGCTGGTCGTCGCTGCCATCGATCCGAAGCATGCGCTGGCGCAGCCATCGCTCCGTCTGCTCGACACCGTGGTTGGGATCAGGGTCGGCACGCTGGCGAAAGGGCCGTGGCCCAAGCTGACATCGTCCCGGCTTCCGACGACGCGTCCCATTCGAAAGAGAGGCAGGCCGGCGCATGACAGACGCCGACCGGATGGGCGCCCTGCCGATCGCAAGAAGCGCGTGGTGCGCACGCTCCTACCGGAAAAGGAAGTGCCGATACTCATCGTCGACACCTGTGACGGTTATCCCGAAGCAAGCCACCCACGCGATCAGCGCTTAGTGCGGTCGGCACGATTTATCCACGCCCAGCGCTTTTACATCTTTAAACTCGCTTTATCGCGACCAGACGCTTCTACTGGTCGCATAACCGCGGCCGGACTGGAAGATATGACCGTCAGAGCGAACGTTTCAACGCAAGACGAACTGCAAGCGATGCTCCCGACGATCGATCTCGTATACCGCATCCACTCTCGCTATGACGTGTGCACAGCGGTGCGCGGCCGCAAGTTTATAGCTACGTGACCGAGCAAAGTTATCGATGATCTCGTATCGACAAAACCAAGACCTCCCACCAAATGAAGGAATGCAGCAATGAAGTCGTATAAAGGCGTTTTGAGCCTGAGCCTCCTAACAGCTATGGTCGCGATCAGCCAACAAGTCTTGGCTGCCGAACCAAAAGCCAAGACCGCCGTCCTTGTGCATGGTGCGTTCGCGGACGGGTCGAGCTGGGAGAAAGTCATTCCTTATCTCGAGAAGGCCGGGCTTAAGGTCATTGCAGTCCAGAACCCGCTGGACTCGCTAGACAACGACGTCGCCGCGACCAAGCGGGCCATCCGGAATGCCGAAGGTCCTGTCGTCCTCGTCGCCCATTCCTGGGGTGGTGCCGTCATAACTGAAGCGGGAAATGACGAAAAGGTCAAATCGCTCGTGTATGTGGCGGCATACGCGCCCGATAAGGGTGAATCGGTGAAAAGCGCCACCTCGAAATATCCGGATCCCGAGAGCCTCAAGGCCTTCGTCAAGGATCCGGACGGTTATCTCAAGATCAGCGATGAAGGCATCAGGAAGTATTTCGCGGCCGACCTTCCGCCCAAGGAACAGGCTGTCGTAGCGGCGACGCAGGGACCCTTCCACATCAGGACACTCACCGCTCCGATGAGCCAGGCTGCCTGGCGGGAGAAGCCGACCTTCATGGTCGTCGCAACGAGGGATGCGATCATTCCGCCGCAAATGGAGCGCGACCAGGTGAAGGCGGCCAAGGCCACGGCAGTCGAGGTGCCCTCGAGCCACGTCGCGATGCTGGCCTTCCCGAAAGAAGTCTCCGAGCTGATCATCAAGGCGGCGGAGTAGCGCTGCCGCAGGCGATATTGCCGACCGCCACATTGGTCGGCATGTCCTGAAACAACGGTCAACAGGAAGGAGTCATTATGGCCATAAAGACGATCGTTCTTATGCATGGAGCTTTTGCCGACTGTTCTTTCTGGGCAAAGGTCATTCCGCAGCTCACGAAACGTAGATTGAAAGCAATCGCCGTTCAAAACTGTTCCGCTAGCTGGTGGACGATGTTACGGCTGCCCACCGGGTGATTGGGATACAAAAAGGTCTGGTTCTCCGGGTCGGTCAAGGCTAGGGCGGCGCCGTCGATGCGGAATCGGATGTTGGTATGCGGGCTGGAATTATTTTCGTCTCCTGACATTCATGCGGCGAGCCGCGGCGGAATGTGAAGAAAAGTGACGATCGGGGCGGTCCGAGGGAGGAGCTCCGGCGGCTTGCGCCCCGACCTACGCATGGCGCGCCGCTATCCGTATGGCATTTAGCATTGGAAAGACGTGGGCTTATCGGCCAGACCTTTTGAAAGCCAAAGTCGTCAGGCATTCCGAACTTGTAGCGAGGGTAGAACCACACCAGACGGAGCTCAACTTAATCGGCGTAACGGTGCGTAGAATCTCGTGGGGCGTGAATTTATCCGGTGTGAGACGCCGGCATAATACGCACTTTTTGTCGATCGGCAGCGGCGAGTCGGCGGCCACAAGCTCTCGCTTTCCCAGCTCAAGCCAAAATTCGGCGGAAATTTTGGGTCCTGAGGGCTGCATGATCTTCGAGGATGCGTCCCGGTTTGCTGGCCCCGGGAATGCCGGCGGCTGAAGCCGGGTGCGCCAGCGAGAAGTGCAGCGCCGCTGCCTTGATCGGTATGTCATATTCTGCGCAGAGTGCGGAGATCTGCTCGACCTTGACGGCAATTGCTGGTGGCACAGCCCCGTATTCAGACTGACGCCGGCCTGTGAGTACGCCGGAGCTGTAGGGGCCCCCGATGGAGGGCAATCTCGTGATCGAGCAGCGTATACCGGTCTGCGAGCAAGGTGGCGTCCGGATCCGCTTCGCTAAGAGCAAGCAGAAGTTTCACAGGCTCGACCTTATTGACGCCGAGGCCCCAGCTCTTAATCACACCCTCGTCGCGCAGTTTCGACAAAGCGCGGAAAGCCGCCGTTCGAGCGGTTTCAAATAATGCGAGCCAGCGATCACCATAGAAGTCCTGGGCGATGTCGTGCACCCACACGAAGTCGATATGGTCGATCTTCATGCGTTTGAGGCTGTCCTCGATCGATTTCATGGTGCCATCGGCCGAATAGTCGGGGACGATCTTGTTGGGCCGACCATGTTTGAAGATCTTGCCCTTCTCGCCATGGTCACGGCCACTCGGATCTTCGACCTCGTCGAGTATCAACCGGCCAACCTTTGAGCTGAGAACGTAATCGCTGCGAGGACGTCCGAGCAGTAGTATGCAGAGGATTCAGGCACTCAGCGCGCGTTCGATGAAGCCGAGCAACTTTTCGACGTCGATGGGTTTTCGGAGAAAGCCGATCGCGCCTCCGGAAAGCGCTTTCTTCTCGAGGTCTGGTTCGGTGCGTGCCGTTATCATGATGAGAGGAAGAGAGCGTTCGAGCTTTTGAAGGCATTCCTGCAACTCGAAGCCGCTCATTCCAGGCATATGAATATCAGTGATCGCGCAAGTGAAGCGTTCGAAATCAACTGATGCGAGAAAATCTTCGGCAGATGCGAAGGCGAAAGCGTCGTATCCAAGGGATCGGGTTAGAGAGACCAGCATCTCCCGTACTGCGAGGTCATCATCAACAATGGAGATCATTTCTGTCGCCGCCTGCGAAGTTGGATGGTCCTAGTCGACCTCAGCGCGTCTTATCCTTGAGGGCATCTGCCATGCGAACTAGTTCCGCAAGGGAATGGGCTTGCATTTTGCGCATCACTGCACCGCGATGCATCTTGACCGTGATCTCGCTGAGGCCGAGGTCGCCGGCGACCTGCTTGTTCAGCTTGCCGGACGTCACCAGCATCATCACTTCGCGCTCGCGCAAGGAGAGCGCCGCGAACCGTTCGGCGGCGGCCATCGCAAAGTCTTCGGTCGAGCGCCGCACAAGATCGCGATTGATCGCCATCGTGACCGCATCGATCATGTCTTGGTCTCGGAATGGCTTCGGCAGGAAGTCGACGGCACCGGCCTTCATTCCTCTGACGCTCATCGGGATATCGCCGTGTCCGGTCATCAACACCACGGGCAATCTCACCCCGATTTCTTGGAGCTGCTCTTGGAAATCCAGGCCGTTGATTCCTGGAAGGCGAATGTCCAGAACGATGCAGCCGGGTCCTTCCGGTGGGCTCTCCTTCAGGAACTCCTGCGTGGTGCCGTAGCTACGGACATTGAACCAAACCGACCGCAGCAAGCTATCGAGCATCAGGCGCACCGAGTCATCGTCATCGATGACGTGTACGGTAGGTGTTTCGTTCGCTTGAGCCATTTGCGCGGGCCACACATCAACGGGTTACACTCGATATCATAAGTTGCGCCGGCTCGCATTAAACTAAGGTGCTGGAACGACAGCAAGAGGCATATACCAAGGTGTGGGTCGGAGAGACCCTTGCGATGTTGGCCTTCGACAGACTGGCCATCACACTGCAGGCGTACGCCTAGTGTTCTGACGCTCTGCTCGAAGAAGCAAGGAGAAACTTCGATGAACACGCCTCTCAGGGTGCTTGCCTCGGACCAAGCCGGGGTCGTTCACATCAAACAGGAGGGACTTAATCTTGGGCCGGCGACGGCAGCTAGGCAGTTCATCGGTTTCGATCCGCTTTCTGCTGATGGAGCTCCCATTTTTGATCCCGAACTGATCGCGGAGGAGTGCTACGAATTCGCGGGCTTTCGACTGCTTCCGAAACGGCGGGCTCTCGTGCGTGGGGCAGACCGCATCGCAATTGGAGGGCGGGCGCTCGACTTGCTTTGTTTGCTGGTAGCCCGAGCCGGCAACGTGGTGGGCTTCGCTGACCTGATGCGCCTAGTCTGGCCCAATGTGACGGTCGAGGAAGCAAATGTGCGCGTGCAGATTAACATCCTCAGAAAGATCCTGTCCCAATGGGAGGAGGCGAACTGCGCCATCAATACGGTACCGAACCGGGGTTATTGCTTCGTCCTGCCCGTGCGCCATCATCCGGGTGGGGAAGGATCGACCGGCTCAAGGGCCCAACCAAGTCCAACGCTGCCCATCCTGGCCGGCAAAATCGTGGGGCGGGATGATGCGATCAGGATCATCGAAGATGCATTGGAGGAAAGCCGCCTGGTCACAATCACCGGTCCTGGCGGGATCGGCAAGACGACAGTTGCGATCGCGACGGTCAAGCGGTACGCGGAGAATTTTCGGGGCTTGGTCCGGTTTATCGATTTGTCGAACGTCAACGACGGCTCAGCAGCAATTCGGGTCATCGCTGAAGCGTTGCATCTAATGACGGAACGAGATTTCATGGACGGGCTCTGCGCACGCGTTGGATCCGATGATGCCCTTTTGGTGCTCGACACTTGCGAGCATATCGTGGAGGACATCGCCGTGCTGGCTGAGACACTGCTGGGTCGATGCCCTGGCCTGAGGTTGCTTGTAACCAGCCGAGAGACGCTGCGTGCCGCGGGAGAATGGATCCACAGCCTGCCCTCGTTGATGTTTCCGGGGGAGGGACAGGAGATCGACGAGAGACACCTGAACAACTACTCGGCGGTGTCCTTGTTCATCGAGCGTGTTAGGTCGACGACAAGATTTCAACCGTGCCGGAGGGATCTACCGAAAATAGCTGAAATTTGTCGGAGGCTGGACGGCATACCTCTCGCGCTCGAGCTCGCCGCGGCCCGGGTTGCGGAACTAGGACTCCGCGAAATTGCTTCCCGCCTCGACAATCGCTTCTCCATTCTGACAAAGGGGCGCCGGACCGCTCTGCCCAGGCATCGTACCCTCGCCGCAGCCTTCGATTGGAGTTATGGCCTGTTGTCGGACCAAGAGCAGCGGATGCTGGTGCACCTCGCGGCTCTTCGCGGCTCTTTTACGGCCGAACGTGCCATTGCAAGCTGTGGCGGGAGCGCAGGCCAGCTCCCCGCGGAGGTATTTTACAGCCTTCTGGACAAATCGTTTCTCGCGGTGGAAAGGGCAGGTGATGCGCCAATGTTCCGCCTGCTTGAGACGACGAGAGCCTACGCGGCGAACGTCGCACATTCGCTGTAACGTTCAGGCCGCTGGTCAAACGCGGCAGACCTGCATGTGCGGTGCGGCTTCGCGACTTTCGTTGGGCTGCGGCGACTTAGCATCGTGGAGGTTGGAGACAGGTCACGATCTGAGCTCGAAGCCGGCTGCCTGGCCCCGCTGGGTGGGTTTTGCGTCCCGGATCCGCGCCGCGGCCCGATGTTCAAGCTGAGTCAGACCCGAGGAACGTCCGAGACGCTGCGGGCCGATTGGGTAGCACTGCCTGCGGAGGCGGACGCCCGGGTCGAGGAGACCATCGCGCTGGGCGAGGCGCGCAGCGCCACTACTCTAGGCTCCGCGGGGAGAAGGGTGACAGCGTCCTCGCCTGATTCTTCGCGACTGGCCGGCATTCCATTGCTAGGCCCATTTCCTCCGACAATAGGGGCCTTGGAACCGAGAGTCGGTCAGGTGGAAGTATCCGGTCAGGCCCAAACTCGCGTTTGAGGGCGCGCGCTGCGCCTGGCTTCGTGTGGCATTTGTTTCAGATCGTCAGGGTACGAACCGCGGTATCGGACCGAACTGCGGCGTCGGCCCGTCGAGGTCTATGAATACCTCGTCGCGATAACACCAGCCCCAGCCTTCCGGCGGGTCGTAGCCTTCGATGATGGGGTGCCCGGTGAGCTCAAAATGCTTGGTGGCGTGCTCGGAGAGGGCGGCGCCACGACCCTGATCTCGATCCCCGGTAACGGATCGCCTGGCGGGTTTCACTGAGACGGCCGGACGCCCCTGGCCTCCGGGCGCGGCGGCCCCGGCCGAAGGCGGAGCCGCTGCGTGAGCTCAGACCGAAGAACGGCGTCTCCGGACGCGCCTCCCGCACCGGCCCAACGCCACCGCCCGGATGCGACGGACGCCGTGAAAGTTGATTTTACCTCTCTTTACTTGCTCGCTGAAGAGTCGCTGGCAATGTGAACGCGAAGAGCCACAGAAAGCGGGAGCGCGACATATGGCGGAAGAGAGAGCGATCGCAGTAGCTGCACCCAATCTCTTCCAAACGGTCAATCCAGCGACTGGCGAGAAGGGAGCTGCCTATCCGGGGCATACCGGGGACCAGGCGTTGTCGATTGCGACCGATGCTCATCGCGCACAAGTCGCATGGCGCCGAGCGAGCTTCAAGGAGCGCGCTCCCTTGATGAAAATGGCCGCGGAGGTCATTCGCGACAATCGCACGCGCTATGCCAAGCTGATGACGGAGGAGATGGGCAAACCGGTCACCGACGGCCTTGCCGAGCTCGAGAAATGTGCGTCCTGCTGCGCCTATTTCGCCGAGTCCGCGGAAGGGTTCCTCAAACCGAAGCCTCTCGATATGAGCGCTGGCTATGCCGGCCCGGGCGCGCCGCCTAAAGCGTTCGCGACTTTCAATCCGCTTGGCGTCATCCTTGCGGTGATGCCGTGGAATTTTCCGTTCTGGCAGGTTATCCGGTTCGCCGCGCCGCATCTGATGGCCGGCAACGGTGGTGTCTTGAAGCACGCCTCCAACGTGCCGGGCTGCGCCTTGGCGCTGGAGGAGATATTCAAGCTAGCAGGATTTCCCGCTGACTTGTTCCGGACCGTGCTGCTGTCTTCGAAGGACTTGCGGCCGCTGATCGAAGATCCGCACATCGCCGCAGTAACGTTGACCGGCAGTGTTGCTGCAGGGAAGTCGGTTGCAGCGATCGCGGGCGGCGTCATGAAGAAAGGCGTCTATGAACTCGGCGGCTCGGACGGTTATATCGTGCTCGACGATGCCGATCCGGTCGCCGCCGCCAGGATCTGTGCGCGCGGTCGCATGGTGAATGGGGGCCAGAGCTGTATTGCGGCCAAGCGCTTTGTTGTGGTCGAGAGCGTCAAGCAGGCTTTTGAGCGCGCCCTGGTCGAGGAGATGAAACGCTTCGAGATGGGAGATCCCAACGATCCCAATACCCTTCTTGGACCGATGGAAAGCGTGCATTCGCGGGACCAGATCGCAAGCCAGGTCCGGCAAAGCGTCAAAAACGGCGCCCAAGTGCTGTTGGGCGGCGACGTCCCGAAGCGCGCCGGCGCGTGGTTCCCGGCAACGATCCTGACGAACGTTTTGCCGGGCCAGGCGGCCCATGATGAGGAGCTGTTCGGCCCAGTCGCCGCGGTCATATCCGCAAAGGGCGAGCGAGATGCGATTCGTATCGTGAATGCGAGCGAGTTCGGATTGGGATCCGCGATCATAACCGCCGACACGGCCCGGGGCGAGCGCATCGCGGCCGAGGAGTTGGACGCGGGAGCGGCCTTCGTCAATCAGAACGTTCGGTCCGACCCCAGGCTGCCGTTCGGCGGCGTGAAGAACAGCGGCTACGGCAGGGAAGTGTCGGAGTTCGGCATTCGGGAGTTCTGCAACATCAAGACGGTGTTCGTCGAGAAGCTGTAGGCCAGACGGGGACACGCGTGAGAATCTTCATTGTCGGCATTTCCGGAGAGACCGGATTCAGACTGGCGAGCCTGCTCAAACGGCGCGGCGATGAGGTCGACGGCCTGTATCGCCGGGTCGACCAAGGTGAACAGCTGCGCTCGATCAGGGTTGCCGGCACGCATGGCGATCTCGTCCGAATGGATCAGACGAAGCTGGCGCACCATTTTTCCGGGAGTGACGTCATCGTGTTCTCGGCCGGCGCGGGCGATGCCGACAGCGAGGCCATGATCGATACGGTCGACGGCGACGGCGTGACCAAATCGATCGCCGCCGCCAGGCGGGCTGGAGTCGAGCGCTTCGTCCTGGTCTCGGTGTTTCCCGAAGCCGGTCGCCGGGAAGGATGGGCCGAAAGCTTCGAGCACTACATCGCGGACAAGAATCGTGCCGACGTGGAATTGTCGCGAATCGAGCTGGACTGGGTCATCATACGGCCGTCCTCGCTCAACAATGAGCCCGGCGTCGGCGCTGTCGGCCTGGGGCCCGCCGAGTTCCACACCAACATCAGTCGTGACCACGTAGCGGCAACCATGGCGCAAGCGATACATACGCCGGCCTTGCGGCGCAAGATCCTGGAGTTGACGGCGGGGGCGACGCCCATCGAAACCGCCGTCGCCGTGCAGGCCGCCAGCTGAGTGAGATCGGCGCTTTGCGTCCCTTGCGATCAAGGGTCGCAACGATTTATATCAAAAAAGAGAATGATATGACCGACTACCGTATCGAAAGCGACAGCCTTGGCCATGTCAAGGTTGCGTCGGACAAGCTCTGGGGCGCGCAGACCCAACGCTCGCTCGAACATTTCAGCATCGGACACGATCTGATCCCGCGCGAAATGATCACCGCTTACGCGACCCTGAAAAGGGCCGCGGCGGTCGCCAATCATGCCGGCGGACGGCTGGACGACAGACCCCATGAACTGATCGTGCAGAGTTGCGATGAAATCTTGGCCGGGCGATATCACGACATGTTTCCGCTACACGTTTGGATGACCGGCAGCGGTACGCAGTTCAACATGAACGTCAACGAGGTGGTCTCGAACCGCTGCTGTCAGCTCACCGGTACGCCGCTCGGAAGCCACGCTCCGGTTCACCCCAACGACCACGTCAACATGGCGCAGTCGTCGAACGATTCCTTTCCTTCAGCGATGTGCATCGCAGCGGCCGTCAACGTGAAGCAGCGGCTCGCTCCGGCGGTTGCGCAATTGCGCGACGCGATTGCAACCAAGGCAGCGGAATGGGATGACATCGTCAAGATCGGCCGCACCCACATGCAGGACGCGACGCCGCTGACGTTGGGCCAGGAATGGTCAGGTTACGCCGGGATGCTGTCGGACGATCTGGAACGGCTTGAGGACGCGCTAAAAGGCGTCTACCGTCTCGCCCTCGGCGGGACCGCGGTGGGCACCGGCATCAACTCGGCGCCGGGCTTTGCCGAGGCAGCGGCAGCGGAGATCGCTAGGTTCACGGGCCTGCCCTTCGTCACCGCCCCGAACAAGTTCGCCGTTCAGGGGGCGCACGATGCGCTGGTGCAGCTCTCCGGAACGATGCGGACGCTCGCGGTGTCGCTTTACAAGATCGCCAACGATATCCGCCTGATGTCGTGCGGTCCTCGAGCCGGCTTCGCCGAGCTCAAAATCCCCGAGAATGAACCCGGCTCTTCGATCATGCCGGGCAAGGTCAATCCGACACAGTGCGAGGCGCTCGCCATGATCGCCGTTCAGGTAATGGGCAACGACGTCGCCGTAGGCTTCGGCGGCGGTGGCGGTTACCTCGAGATGAACGTGTACAAGCCTCTGATGATCCACAACATCACGCACTCGATCACGATCATGACCGACGGCTGCACCAATTTCCGCAGGTTTCTGGTCGAGGGCACCAAGCCGAACCTGAAGAGGATCAAGGAGTTCGTCGAGCGCTCGCTGATGTTGGTGACCGCGCTCTCGCCTGTCGTAGGCTATGACAAGGCATCCAGGATCGCCCATTTCGCCATGGACAACGATCTTACGCTCAAGGAGGCTACGCTGAAACTCGGCTTCGTCGACGAAGCGGAGTTTGATCGTGTCGTCGATCCCGCAAAGATGGTGAAACCCTATGTCGCGCCGGCTCCGGGACGATCCGCCGCAGGGTGAACCTACGGAAGAGAGCACCGAGTACGTGCCGCTGACCTGCGAGCGGCGGGCGAGGCTGGTGCTCGCGTTCGCAGAGGTGCTCTACGTAAGCGGTCAGTCTACGGAACAGACCATTGCTGCGGCGTCGCGGCTTGCGCGTGCGCTCGGTTTGAGCGCGACCCTCATCCCTCGGTGGGGCGAGCTAACTCTCTCCGCAGTCGAGGATACCCGCACATTCCTGTACCAAGCCTCGGCGAACCCTACGAGCGTCGAGATGGACCGGGTGGCCTCCGTCATCCGTGCCATCTGCGACGTGGAGGCGGGACGTCTAGGGCCCCATACCGCCGCCACTACAATAGATGCGATCGCGCGATTGCGTCCCTCGCCGACGTGGCTCTTCATGCTCGCCGCCGGGGCCGGCAGCTTGGCGCTAGCCGTCATCTTCGGCGTCCAACATGTTGCCGCCGCGGGCTTGATCTTCGTCGGCGGTTGCCTCGGCGCCTTGCTGCGGCGAGGCTTGGCGCGTTTGAGCGAAAATCTATTTCTGCAACCGTTTTGCGCGGCGCTGCTGGCCGGTCTGATCGGTGGATTGGCGATCCGCTATCAGGTGAGTTCGTCGCTGCGCCTCGTCGCGGTCTGCCCCTGCATGGTGCTGGTGCCGGGTCCGCATTTCCTGAACGGAATGATCGACTTGGCTCGCGGGCGGTTGTCGCTCGGCGCGTCGCGCCTGCTTTATGCGATCCTGGTCGTTGCGGCGATCTCGGCGGGATTGTTGCTCGGGCTGGCCTGCTTCGGCGCTTCGTTGCCGATCGAACCGCCTGGTCGCATCGCGTCGTTGTGGAGAGACGTCGTCGCAGCCGGCGTGGCAGTCGCAGCCTACTGCGTGTTCTTCTCAGCGCCGTTCCGCATGCTGCCGTGGCCGGTCGGGGTCGGCATGGTCGCCCACGCGTCGCGATGGGTCGCGATCACGCAGTTCGGAGCCGGCGCCGCGACCGGCGCGTTGGTTGCGGCCTTGGTCGTCGGTCTGACGCTGACGCCGGTCGCACGACGCGACAACATGCCATTTGCCGCCATCGGATTCGCCGCCGTCGTGTCGATGATTCCTGGAGTCTATCTGTTCAGGATGGCAGCGGGGCTGCTGCAGGTCACCACCCAAGCTCAGGTGACGCAGGATCTTATTGCGGCGATCCTGGTCGACGGCGCCAACGCCGCGATGATCACCCTCGCATTGAGTTTCGGTCTGATCGTGCCGAAACTTATCGTCGACGCCTGTGAGAAGCATGCCGGAGCGAGCGGAGTGCTGCGCGCGGGCTCGCCACCGCGCATTGGGCGCCGCTGACCGGTTGGGCGCATTTACATATATATCCTGGTTTTACTCGGCTCCAGCGCCTCTATTGCCCTCACGACCTCGGTTAGATCGATAGATCGCCATGATCAGTTCTGTCGCGGCAGACATGTCCAGCAAAGAAAAGGAAACGCAGCTATGAAACCCTACAAAATTGCTTTGGGCTTGGCTCTCCTGAGCGGAATGACTGCGATTTGGCAGCCGGTCTCGGCTGCCGCGCTCAAGGCCAAGACCGCAGTCCTTCTCCACGGTGCGTTCGCCGACGGGTCGAGCTGGGAGAAAGTTATCCCCCATCTCAAAAGGCGGGGCTCAAGGTAGTCGCAGCTCAGAATCCGCTCGACTCTCTGGACAACGACGTCGCTGCGACCAAACGGGCGATTCGGAACGCGGAAGTCCTCGTCGTGCTCGTCGGCCATTCTTGGGCCGGTGCCGTCATCACCGAGGCGGAAAACGACGACAAGGTCAAATCACTGGTCTATCTGGCGGCCTACGCGCCGGACAAGGGCGAGTCAGTGAAGAGCGCGACTTCGAAATATCCGGATCCCGAGAGCCTGAAAACCTTCGTCAAGGAGCCGGACGGATATCTCACGATCAGCGAGTAAGGCATCAGGAAATATTTCGCGGCCGACCTTCCGCCCAAGGAGCAGTCCGTCGTAGCCGCGACGCAGGGACCATTCCACATCAGAGCGCTCGGCGCGACGATCAGCGAGGCAGCATGGCGGGAGAAGCCGACCTTCATGGCCGTTGCGACCAAGGACGCCATCATCCCGCCGCAAATGGAGAAGGACCAGGTGAAAGCCGCTAATGCTACCGCGATCGAGATGCCCTCGCGCCATGTCGCGATGCTGGCATTCCCGAAAGAGGTCTCCGAGCTGATCATCAAGGCGGCGGAGTAGCAGCGCTGCCGCAAGCGATGTTGCCGACCGCCACACTGGTCGGCATGTCTTGAAACAGCCTCAACAGAAAGTAGTCATCGTGGCCATAAAGACCATCGTTCTTGTGTATGGCGCTTTCGCGGACGGTTCTTGTTGGACAAAAGTCATTCCGCTGCTCACGAAGCGTGGTTTGAAAGCGATCGCCGTTCAAAATCCGCTCGGCTCGCTGGCGGATGATGTTACGGCTACCCACCGGGTCATTGGGATGCAGGAAGGTCCGGTTCTCCTCGTCGGTCACTCTTGGGGGGCGCTGTCATTACAGAGGCCGGCAACCATCCTCAGGTGAAGGGTCTTGTTTATATCTCGGCCGGAGCGCCGGACAGCGGTCAGTCGTTCGCCGACTGGAAGGACTACACGCCGGCGCCCGCGGCGACCGAAATCAAGCCATATGGCGAGGGATACGTCGCATTGACCCTCGAGGGGGGTCCGCAAGCACTTTGTGCAGGACATCCCGTCGGATGAAGCCGATATCGTGTAGGCGGCCCAGGGCCCGCTTGCAGTCAAGTGTTTCGGCGACAAGATCACGGCTGCGACATGGCGCTCTAAACCAACTGGTACATCGTAGCCGCGCAGGATCAGACTATTCCTTCCGGTGTTGAGCGCGATTCCGCAAAGCGAAGGGGCGCCCAGACGCTGGTGCTGGAATCTCGCATGTGCCGATGCTCTCTCGACCCGATGTCGTTGCCGAGTTCATCGCCAAAGCGTCGTCGTCGCTCTAGACCGAGACGTGTCGGTCGGCGTGCCGCGGGACCAAATCAAGCCGCCTTCAGGCGGCTTTTCGTTTGGGTTCTCCGAGATTGACTACGAATATCCGTTTGTACGGAGATGTCGTGTGGCGGCACAAATCAACCTGCGGATTTGACCATCAAAGCCGCGCAATAACGGCGCGTGCTCTTCGGGGGGTGCCTAATCAATCTACACCCCGATTGCTGCCAGCATCAGGCAGTTCTTGAGGCTTCGAAGAGAAACCAAGCTCGCCGCTCTGCCTGGTCAGTCCAGCCGTCCAGCAGTCCCGAAGTACCGTTGTCCCTGGCTTCATCGACGAGCACTTTCGCCTCCCGAAACGCACGAACCAGCGCGAAATTGTCTTCGCGGAGTTCGGCGAGCATGTCGGCTGCCGGTACGAATTCGGCGTCATTGTCCTTGATCGTCTGCCGGCGAGCGATGTCTCCAATCGACCGCAGGGTGGTATTTCCCGTCTTGCGAAGCCGCTCGGCGATGTCGTCGACGACCGAGAAGATTTCCGTCGCCTGCTCGTCAAGCAACAGATGATAGTCGCGAAAGTGCGGGCCGGCCATGTGCCAATGAAAATTCTTGGTTTTGAAGTAGAGCGCGAGCATGTCCGCCAGGATTGTGTTGAGCGCGTCGGCGGCTGAGGTAGTGTTTCGCAGTGCCAGGGCTGATGCGGAATCGGATGTTGGTATCCGGGCTGGAATCATTGTCGTCTCCAAACGTTCACGCGGCGAGCCGCGACGGAATGTGAGAAAAATGACGATCGGGGCGCCCCAGGGGGAGGAGCTCGGGCGGCTTGCGCCCCGACCTACGCATGGCGCGCCGCCATCCGCAGGGCATTTGGCTTTGAAAGGACGCGCGCTTGGGGGGCCGGACTTTCTGAAAGCCAAAGTCGTCAAGATTTCTGAACTGATGGCGAGGGTAGAACCACAAATCCTCAGCATCAATTAAATCGGTGTGACATCGTGTAAAACTTGCATGCCGCCGGATTTACAGGTGTGGAGCGCAGCCGCCGACGTCGAGGCTTATCGATTGATCGGCAGAGGCGCGTCCGCAGAAACCAGGCCTCTCTTTCGAAGTTCACGCCAGAATTCGGCAGGGACTCTGGTCTTCAGCGCCGCGTGGTCTTCGAAGATACGCCCGGGCTTGCTGGCCCCGGGGATGACCGCGGCCGACGCCGGGTGCGCCAAAGAGAAGTGGAGCGCCGCCGCTTTGATGGGTATGTCGTATTCCGCGCAGAGCGCGGAGATTTTCTCGACCTTGTTCGCGATCGCAGGCGGCACCGCACCGTATTCGAAGTGACGGCCGCCAGCGAGCACGCCGGAGCTGTAGGGACCACCGATCACGATGTCGACCTTCCTGCGCTGCGCCGTGGGCATCAGCCGCTGCAGCGCCAGCTCGTGGTCGAGAAGAGTGTAGCGGCCGGCCAGCAGGGTGGCATCCGGCTCAGCCTCGGCGAGCCCGAGCAGGAGCTCCACAGGCTCCACCTTGTTCACGCCAAGACCCCAGCCCTTGATAACGCCTTCGTCGCGCAGCCTGGAAAGAGCCCGGAAGGCGCCCGTTCGGGCGGTTTCAAACATCGCAAGCCATCCGTCGCCGTAGAAATCCTGGGCGATATCGTGAACCCAGACGAAATCCATATGACCGATATTCATGCGCCCGAGGCTGTCCTCGATTGACCTTATCGTGCCGTCGTACGAGTAATCGGGAACGACCTTGTTGAGACGGCCGTGTTTAAAAATGTCGCCCTTTTCGCCGTAATCCCGCTCGCTCGGATCTTCGACCTCGTCTAGGATCAGCCGCCCGACCTTCGAGCTGAGGACGTAGTCGCTGCGGGGTCGTTTGGAGAGCGCTTTGCCGAGGCGGATCTCCGCCAGTCCCGCTCCGTAGAATGGTGCGGTATCGAAGAAGCGGGTGCCTGCGTCCCAGGCTGCATCCACTGTCGCGAGCGCCTCATCCTCCGGAATGGCCCGATACATGTTGCCGAGCGGAGCGGTGCCGAATCCTAGCGGCCCCGCCTGAAGTGCTTCCCTGATTCGCATATGAACCTCCGGTGTTGATGGTGCCGGCGCGACACCGTCTTGGCGCCGAGCCAATTTGCAAACGCGGTCCATCGACTGTATGTCGCCGAGCCCCTACAGGCGAATAGCGATTTGTAAATCGAGAAAAATCGATCGCCGAAAAATACGGGCTCCGAGTCGGAAAGGCGAATTTTCTGCGCGGCGCCTTCGCTGCCGACGTTTTACATCTCTTTACGGGCGCCTGTTGCCGCTCCCGATTATGTGTGACCACGGCAATGGTGCTCGACTTGAGCTGCTGCGGCAAATTCAAGAACGAACGGTAAGGGCGATACCATGAGCAAGACGAAGGTGCTTGTCGTCGGATCCAATGCGACCCAGATCGAAGTCCAGGGCGGCAAATGGGGGCCGACCGGAAACTATCTGAACGAGAACGTCGTTCCGAGCATGGCCCTGCAGGGTGCCAGTTATGATATTCAGCTCGCCACACCGGACGGCACCAAACCTCACATGGACAAGGCCTCGGACTCCGGCGCGCATTTCGGCGGCGATGCTGCCGCTTATGCCCGCGCCAGGGCGTTCTGGATGAATGATGCTGCGATGAACCAGATTCAGCCCCCTGGGTGCCGTGATCGAGAAGGGACGGGACGGCTAGGCGGGCGTCTTCGTGCCGGGCGACCAGGCGCCGGTGGTCGACCTGATGCAGGACTCCCAGATGGGCGAGGTACTTCGACATTTCCACGATTGTTCGAAACCGACGGCGCTTCTCGGCCATGATCCGATTGCGCTCGTCTCGGCGATGTCGCGTCCGGTAGACCTTCGCGCAGCTCTGATGGAAGGTGACAATATAGACGCGTAGGAGCTGGCCCGAGGCTGGCCCTACGCCGGATACCTGATGACGATCTTTTCCGCTTCCGAGGAGACATGGGTGGAAAAGGAAATCCTGCACGGCAAGATGTATTTCACGATGCCCCAGGCGCCAAGCGCAGCGGGAGGTGACGTGATTATGACGAACGTCGATTTCGAGCCGCACGTGATCGTCGATCGTGAACTCATCACCGGCCAGAATCTGCGCTCCGATCATGGGGTCGGTGAGGTGCTGGTCAAGGCGCTCGACAAGGCAACGGCCCGGCACAGGTCCGGCGTAGCCGCATCCGCCTGACTGAACGGCGGATTGCCGCCGCGAGACAAGGCCGGCCGACAGGAGGGATCAGTGGCCTCTAACATGAAAACGACGGCGCTATTGAAGGCTAAGCCTGGCAGGGCGAGCGAACTGATCGCTCTGCTGCGGGCGCTGGCGAACCATAGCCGGTCGGAGCCGGGCAATCTTCGATGGGATCTCTGGCAGGATCAGAGCGACAAGACCACTTTCATCATCGACGAGCTCTACAAGGATGCTGCTTCGGTAGAGGCCCATCGGGCAACTCCCCACTATCGGGAGTATGCATCAAGAGTCGACGAGCTCGCGACGAGAACCGCCGTCACGTCGCATCCTTTGGACGTGGTCTCATAAGGCGACAAAGCCCGGCGCGTCTTTATCGCGCCGAACTCGCCTCAGAAAACGGCAGGAGCTCACATGGCAATCACGCTGAACATCAACGGTCAGGACAGGTCCTTCGAAGCGGCACCCGAAATGCCCCTGCTGTGGGTGTTGCGCGACATACTCGGCATCACGGGTACTAAATTCGGATGCGGCATGGCGCAATGCGGCGCCTGCACGGTGCATGTCGACGGAAAGCCGGTGCGCTCTTGCGTGCTGCCCGTCGGTAATGTTCAAGGCCGAACGATAACCACCATCGAGGGCATCGGCTCAACGCTTATAGGTGCCAAGGTCCAGAAGGCCTGGCTCGACCTTGAGGTGGTGCAGTGCGGCTACTGTCAGTCCGGCCAGATCATGTCGGCGGCGGCGCTCCTGCTGTCGACGCCGGATCCGGACGATTCCGATATCGACGCTGCCATGGCCGGCAACATCTGTCGCTGCGGCACTTATGTGCGCATCCGTGCCGCCATCAAGCAGGCGGCGGCCGCTCAGAAGGCTTAGGTGACCTCATGACCGGATCCATCGAACTGTCTGACATCTCGCGTCGTCACGTTCTTGGTGGCGCATTGGCTTCGGCCTTCGTCTTCGCCTTCCATCTCCCGGTCCGGGCCGCCGGGCCCGTGCAGAAGGGGCCGGACGGCGCAGCGTTCGCCCCGAACGCCTATATCCGGATCGACGGGACAGGTCAGGTGACGCTGATCATGCCGCAAGTCGAAATGGGTCAAGGCATATACACGGCCGTTGCCACAATCCTTGCGGAGGAACTCGATGCGAACCTGTCCCAGGTCGCATTGGAGCATGCTCCTCCGGACGAGAAGCTCTATACCAATCCTTTGCTCGGGCTCCAAGCGACAGGCGGATCGACCTCGGTCCGCGCGTTCTGGACGCCTCTCCGGAAAGCCGGCGCCGCCACACGGGCCATTCTTGTCAGGGCAGCCGCCGACCAGTGGCACGTCGCACCGGAGAGCTGCAGCACGATCAACGGAGCGGTCGTTCACAAGGAAAGCGGTCGACAAATGGGTTATGGCGACCTCCTGGATGCCGCGAAAAAGATTGCGGTCCCCGGCGACGTTGCGCTCAAGGACCCCAAGGACTTCGTCCTGATCGGCAAGCCACTGAAGCGCCTCGATACCACGGACAAGGTCAATGGCAAGACGATCTACGGCATCGACACCATGATGCCCGGCTTGAAATTCGCGACCTTGGCGCAGTGCCCGGTCTTCGGCGGCAAGGTGGTGAACGTCGAGGACGAGGGCGCGAGGAAGATCGCTGGTGTACAGCAAATCATTGCGTTGGACGACCTCGTCGCCGTCGTCGGAGATCATATGTGGGCCGCCAAACGAGGGCTCGAAGCTCTGGACATCACATGGGACGAAGGCGCGAACGCCAACGTCAGCTCCAAGGACATATGGGAGCATCTCCGTGCAGCGAGCGAGGGTGAGGGCGTCGTCGCAAAATCCGTCGGAGACGTCACCAACGTGCTCTATTTCGGCGAGACGTACGATGCCTCGTACGAAATGCCGTTCCTTGCGCACGCGACGATGGAGCCTCTCAACTGCACGGTCCACGTCACGCCGACGTCGTGCGATATCTGGGTGGGAACGCAGATCATTGCCCGAGCCCGGTCCGTGGCGGCGAAAGCGACCGGACTTCCGGAAGAGATGGTAACGATCCACCAGCATCTGCTCGGCGGCGGATTCGGGCGCAGGCTCGAAGTTGACATGATCGCCACCGCGGTGCGGATCGGCGGCGAGGTCGATGGACCCGTCAAGATCGTGTGGACCCGCGAAGAGGACGTGCAACACGACATCTACCGTCCCGTCTACCGCGACAGCATTTCAGCGCGAATGTCCGGTGAAAAAGTCATCGCGCTGAAGTACCGCGTCGCCGGTTCGTCGGTGATTGCGCGCTTCCTGCCGCCGGCCTTCAATCAGGGCATTGACATCGATGCCGTCGACAGCGCGGTCGATACGCCCTACGACATTCCAAATGTTCAGGTGGAGTACGTCCGCGTTGAACCAGCCGCCGTGCCGACCGGCTTTTGGCGTGGGGTGGGGCCGAACAACAACGTGTTCGCGATCGAATGCTTCATGGACGAATTGGCGCGGAAGGCGAATAAGGACCCGGTCGCGTTCCGGCGCGACATGCTCGGGAAGACGCCGCGAATCCGACACGTGCTGGATCTCGCGGCGGAAAAGTCACTCTGGGGCCAGCCTTTGCCGCCGCGCGTCGGCCGCGGCGTCAGCGTACAACCGACCTTCAACACGTCGATCGCGACCGTCGTCGAGGCCGAAGTGGATACCGGCGGGGACGTCTACATTCGCCGGGTGACCCTCGCAGTGGATTGCGGCCTCGCCGTCAATCCGGACACGGTTGTTGCGCAGGTCGAGGGGGGCATGATCTTCGGCCTGACCGCCGCTCTGTATGGCGAAATCACTCTGGAGAAGGGCAGGGTCCAGCAGTCGAATTTCCATGACTATCGAATGCTCCGCATCGACCAGGCCCCGAAAATCGACGTCCACCTGGTAAAAAGCGGAGAGGCGCCGGGCGGGATCGGTGAGGCCGCTGTCGTCGGAGGGCCTCCCGCGCTGCGTAACGCGATCTATGCGGCGACGGGTGTCGCATTGCGCCGTCTTCCGATCGACCGGGCTTTGATCGCGGAGAAGAAATCATGGTTGTAAAAGCCGGACTCTTGAAATGGGCAGCCGGCGTTGCCGTTGTGGGCGCCGTCGTTGCGCTCGGCGCCGTCCGGTACGTACGCGGGCCCGGTCCGCTGGCCTTCAGCGGCGGCAAGAACGTCCTAGTGGTCGACTATGAGCACGGCGATCCGACGGGCGTTCCTGCCGAGTTGAGGCAGGCCAGCCTCATAGAGCGCGGCAAATATCTCACTGAGGCAGCGGATTGCGTGGTCTGTCATACTGCGCCGGGCGGCAAGAAATATGCGGGCGGCTTCGCGTTCAAGCTTCCGTTCGGCACCATGTACTCGACCAACATCACGCCGGATCCGGAGACGGGCATCGGCAAGTACACCGATCAGGAGTTCCTCGACGCGATGCATCGCGGCGTACGCCGCGACGGCGCGCGACTTTACCCGGCCATGCCGTACACGTCTTACACTCTGGTCACGGACGCAGACGCGCTTGCGATCAAGGCCTATCTCTTCAGCCTGCCGTCGGTGCGCTCGGTGCCGCCGGAGAACACGTTGCTGTTTCCGTTCAACCAGCGTTGGGCCATGTCTTTCTGGTCGTTGGTGTTCAATCGCGACGAGCGCTTCCGGTCCGACGTGTCGCAGACCCTGAAATGGAATCGGGGCGCCTACGTGGCCGAAGCGCTGGCCCATTGCGGCGAATGCCACACGCCGCGCAACATCGGGTTTGCGCTCGATAACCGGAAGAAGTTCGCCGGGGCGCCGGTGGCAGGCTGGCAGGCCACGGATATATCTTCCGACAAGTCAACCGGCCTCGGCGGCTGGAGCGACGACGAAATCGCTTGCTATCTCAGTGTCGGACACGTCTCCGGACGCGGCACCGCATCGGGTCCGATGGGCGAGGCCGTCGATCACTCTTTCAGCAAGATGGCCAAAGCCGACATCGAGGCGGTGGTCACGTTCCTGCGGAGCGTCCCGCCGGCGACCTCGTCGAGTCCCTCGCCGAAGCCCGTACCCGCTCCGGCATCTCACAAGGATGGCGTCACCGCGAGCCTCCTCGGCAAGAAGATCTTCGAAGGCGCCTGCGCGAGCTGCCACGGTTGGAGTGGCGAGAGCGCAGTCTCGAAGTTCGCGACGTTAACCGGGAGTGCCGCCGTCAACGACCCGAACGCTACGAACGTGGCTCAGATCGTTATCAGCGGAACAAAGCGCCTGACTCCCGACGATGGCGCACTCTCGATGCCGTCATTCGGGCGTGCGTTCTCGGACGGTGAGATCGCCGCGGTGGCCAACTACGTGACCGGCCGCTTCGGCGCGAAGGGTTCGTCGCTGACCGCAAGGGACATTGCCGAGTTGCGGGCGCAGAATTAGGGACCGCCTGCCGTGGGCGGCCGGCGAAGACCGGCGTAAGCCATCGAAGCTGCTCCAGCATGTGAGGTCTGTCATGCCGCGCTCATACGACTGCCTGACGCTTCGTCATGCGAAGCAAATGCTGTCGGCTGCCGAAGCCGAGAGCCTTGGTACTCCACACAACGTGGCCGGCGTTGATGCTGTTGGCCATCTCCTGGCATTCACGCGCCAGGACGGCGCGCTGAGCGGAAGCATCGATCTTGCGATCAACAAGGCCGTCACGGCGCGGCTTTTCGACAAGCCGACGTCCGAACTGGCGCATCTTACCCAGCCGGGAAAGCCGCCGTTCGGCATCCAGGCGAGCAACGCCGGCAAGGTCGTTATCTCCGGCGGAGGCATTCCGGCCGTCCTCGATGGTCGTATATCCGGAGAAGTGCAAGAAAGGGAGCCATCTTCTCCTCAAGTAGCACGGCATCTATGTTCAGCCGATCATTACCCGACCGTCCCCCCGCGGCACGGAAAGGCTCTGCATCACGCCCAGCCCCTGTCATCATGACGGGCTGATCGACGCGCTCGCCGGCGCCATGGTCGACGTCTGGGAACGGCTCGGGTTGCCGCTGCGGCATCATACGGTTGCGGCCGAGTGAAAATCGGTCCCTTTGTCGTCGGCGGAAGGGGCCTCCGGACGACGAATAACGACAGCTTGCCTGGGTTAGCAGCTCGCGGCCTAGGCGCCACATTCCGCCGACGCCGTGGTTTCAAAGCGCGGTTTTGTCCGTCCCCGATTGCTTCCAACCGACTCACGATGTGACCCGCGGGTCAGCGGGCGCGGTGAAGCTAAAGATAGCCCCCCGCGGCGTGTTGGGGCTCGCCCATAACCGGCCGTTGTGGGATTCGATGATTGAGCGGCAGATAGACAGCCCGAGTTCGAGGCCGTCCGGCTTTGCGGTGTAGAATGCCTCGAACAAGCGCTCGAGAGCTCCCGGTGCGAAACCGGGCCCGGTATCCCGCACTTCGAAGCAAACCCGTGCGGACTCCTTTCGGGTGCTGATCAGCAGTTTGCGGTCGTTTTCGCCGACGTCGCGCATCGCTTCGATGGCGTTGATCGTCAAATTGAGAATGACTTGTTGCAGTTGGACCCGATCTGCTCGGATTACCGGCAAGCCGTCCGCGAGTTGAGTGCGAACGTGTACCCCGTTCCTCGCGGCCTCGGCGCGGGTAAGCGCTACGTCTCAAGCACCGCGCTGTTGAACTCCATCTCTGCCTTCTGGGGAGGAGCCTCTTTGAAGAGGGCCCGAACGCGGTCGATGACATCGGCGGCTCGCCTGCCGGCACTGACGATGGAAACCAGAACCTGCTGTGCTTCCTGCAGACTCGGCGGCTGTGCTTTGAGCCAATTAGATCCCGCCTGTGCGCCGGCGATGGCCGCGGCGATCGCCAAAATGATGGAAGATCGCGTCGTTCGTCGCGATCCGCGCGAGCGTGGTGCGGGCAATGTGCTCGGCGACTACTTCCTTCCGCAATAGGCCAAGCCTCACCTCGCGGTCGAATGTCTCAAGATAGCGATGCTCGTGCAGGTGCTCGACGGCGCTCCGCACCTCGTACATCTCGCCCATGGGATCGTAATGGCGCGGGCCGATAAAAAGCTCCGTGCGGCTCTTGAATTGCTTCAATGCCTTGCCCGGCTCCGGCCATGCTTTACCGGTTTTTCTCTCGTGTCCCCACCTTCCGTGCTGTGCGTGTGCAGGCGGGTGATGCCCCTCCCGTTCAAAAGCATCGATCCGTGCGCTCCATTGCCCTGTCTTCGGTTGGGCGTGTCGAACACAGGCTGGCGCGCGCTACGACAATTTTGTCGCCACGCTTGGCCGGCGTCTGAGCGAGGGGCCGAAGCTCCGGCAGGAGATCCCGAGGACTCCCGAGAGCCATGAAGCGGGGCCGAGCTGCCAACTGGACGCCAACTCTGGCTCGATGAACCTAAACCGCTGAATCCGATCAACATGGTGAGCGCTATTGAATTACGATCATAATTGTATATTATGATCGTAATGCCATCGGCCTGGGCATGCGCCGCGCTCCGGCAATGCCGCGCCACAGCTTTTGAGAGGGAACATGACCGGCACGACAGTTCGCAAGGCGATTGTAACCGGGGCTTCGACCGGGATCGGGGCGGTTTATGCGCGTAAGCTTGCCGAACGCGGATACGACCTGATTACTGTCGCTCGCAATGCCGAACGGCTCGAAGCCGTTGCCGGCCGGATCAGGAAGGAAAGCGGTCGGACAGTCGAAATCGTCGTGGCTGATCTTTCGAAGCGGGAGGCGGTCCTGAAGCTGGCCGAGCGTATCGGCGCCGATCCTGCGATCGCGTTTCTGGTCAATAATGCCGGCCTTTCGACGCCCGGCGGGATGTTGCAAGGCAGCCTGGCGGATGCCGAGGAACTGATTGCCGTCAACGTCACGGCGCCGACCCTGCTTTCCATCGCCGCCGCCAAGGCGTTTGCAGAGCACGGCGGCGGCACCGTCGTCAACATCAGCTCGGTCACCGCTTTCGTGCCGGAGATGTTCGACGGCGCCTATAGCGGATCGAAGAACTACCTGATCAACCTCACGATCTCCCTCGCGGGCAAGACCCAGGGATCGGGCGTGCGGTTCCAGGCCGTTCTGCCCGGTCCCACCGACACCGAGATGTGGGCGCGGGGCGGCGTGCCGGAGAGTGTGATTCCCCGCTCGATGATCATGAATCCGGAAGACCTCGTCGAAGCGGCGCTTGTCGGCCTCGACCGCGGCGAGGTCCTGACGCTGCCGACTGTCGCCGATGAAGCGGTGTGGGGCACCTATGAGGCGGCCCGCCAGGGTCTCAGGACCTCTCTCGCCGCCGGGCAACCTGCACCCCGGTATCGCCATGACTGAAGCCGTCGCATCAGTGTCGGACACCGGGGGCGGGTCGCGCGATGCCTTGCGCTCCGCCGTCGAGCATCGTCGGAACGCGGCCAAGCTACGGGCCCGCGAGGCGATGCTGCATGGCCCCATCTTCAAGACGATGATGCGGCTGGCGCTGCCGACCATCGGCGTTCTCGTTGCGCAGACGCTCGTGAACGTCGCCGAGACCTTCTACGTCTCGCGCCTCGGCACCGAGGCGCTGATCGGCGTCGCCCTGGTGTTTCCAATTTGGATGCTCATGACGATGATGTCCGCCGGCGGGATCGGCGGCGGCGTCGCCGCGGCCGTGGCGCGGGCCGTCGGCGCCAGGCGACATGAGGATGCGAATGCGCTCGTACTCCATGCGCTCGTGATCGCCATCGCTTTCGGCCTGCTGTTCTCGGCTCTCGCCCTGGCCCTCGGCGGCCCGCTTTATGGGGCGTTGGGCGGCACGGGCGAGGCCCTGCATTCGGCGCTCACCTACTCGAACTTCATCTTCCTCTCAGCGGTGCCCATCTGGATCGTCAATCTTCTGTCCGCGGCGCTTCGCGGCATCGGCAACGTGCGCGTGCCGGCGCTGGTGACCTTCGTCGGCGCGGCCGTGCTCGTCCCCCTCTCGCCGGCCTTCATCTTCGGTATCGGTCCGATCCCCGGCTTCGGCGTCGCCGGTGCGGGCATCGCCGTCACCCTCTATTACGGTGCGGCGACACTCGCCCTGCTGCTCTACATGGCGAGCGGCCGCTCCGGCCTGCGCCTGTCGCTCGGCCGTCTGCGCTCGTCCCTGTTCGGCGACATCCTCAAGGTCGGCCTGCTCGCCGCCTTGAACACCGTGCAACTGAACCTGATGGTCATGCTCGTCACGGCGGCCGTCGGCCGCTTCGGCGTCGATGCCATCGGCGGCTACGGCACCGCCTCGCGGCTCGACTACGTACTCGTCCCCATCATGTTCGGCCTGGGAACGGCGATCCTGACCATGGTGGGCACCAATATCGGTGCCGGAGACGTCGCCAGGGCCAAGAAGATCGCCTGGTTCGGCACCGGCATCACCATAGCCTTCACCGAGACGGTGGGGCTGCTGGTGGCGCTCGCTCCGTGGCTCTGGATCGGCCTCTTCTCCCATGACGGTGCCGTCCTGGAGACGGGCTCGCTTTATTTCCGGATCGTGGCACCTTTTTACGCCGCGAATGGCGTCATCTTCGCGCTCGGCTTCGCGGCACAGGGCAGCGGCCGCATGGGGTGGATCTTCCTCGCCGGTGCCGTCCGACTGTTGGTCGCGGCGGGCGGCGGATGGCTCGCGGTCGCCGTCTTCGGATTTTCCGAGGCAGCCCTTTTCGCGCTTGTCGCGTCCGCCCTGGTCGCCGCCGCCGCCCTCTGCGTCGCCGCAGCGCTCTCCGGCACCATATGGCCTGCAGCGGACTCCGGCTCGAAGGTGCGGACATCATGAGCGCCGTGCAGGAGAACCTCGCCACTTGGCGGATCGGCGAGACGGCGGTCACGCGGATCGAAGAGCTGTTGGGTCCTGCGTTCCGGCCGCAGGAATTGCTCGCGGCCTGGGACCCTCACGTGCTGGACGAGCACATGCATTGGATGGCGCCGAACTACTATGTACCGGCTACCGACCAGTTCGTCATGTCCGTGCATTCCTGGCTGATCCGGACACCGCACCACAACATCCTCGTCGATACCTGCTGCGGCAACGCCAAGCAGCGGCCGGGCTCGCCGCATTTCCATGGGCTCGACACGCGGTACCTGGACCGGCTCCGTGCCGCCGGCGTACCACCGGAGGACATCGACTACGTCCTCTGCACCCATTTGCACGTCGACCATGTCGGGTGGAATACGCGGCTGCTGGACGGCCGCTGGGTCCCGACCTTTCCGAACGCCAAGTACGTTTTTTCCCGCGAAGAGCTGGATTTCTGGGATCCCGCCAGGAATCCGCATCTTCCGGAAGAGCCACGCGACGTCTTCACCGATTCCGTGCTGCCGGTGATCGCGGCGAAGCAGGAGCGCGTCGTCGCCATGACCGACCAGCTCGGCGACAACCTGCTGATCGAGCCGGCGCCGGGCCATTCACCGGGGCAGATCATCCTCCGCCTTCTGCACGGGCAGGAGGAGGGACTGTTCAGCGGCGATGTGCTGCACAATCCGATCCAGGTCTATCAACCGGGCTGGAGCAGCCGGTTCTGCCTCGACGCAGAGACGGCCGTGCAATCGCGCCTGCGCGTGCTCGCCCATTGCGCCGAACACGACAGCCTCCTGTTCCCGGCGCATTTCGGCATCCCCCATGCCGGACGTATCCGCAGCCATGCATCCGGCTTCTCTTTCGCGCCGGAGACCGCTGCTCTGACGCAACGGGTGGCGACATGACACAGGACATCCCGGCGGCGCTCCCACTCGGCGTCAAACAGCGCGCGGTGCGCGCCAACGGCCTCGACTTTCCGATCTTAGAGGTTGGGGCTGGTCCGCTCGTGCTCTGTATGCACGGATTAGCTGATCATGCCCGGAGCTGGACTCCGGTGCTCCAGCAACTGGCGGACGCCGGATTCTGGGCCGTGGCACCCGCGATGCGCGGTTACTGGCCCGAAGGCGCTGCGCCTGACGGCTCGTATCGTGCGGCCGCGACAGGCGCGGACGTCATCGCGCTGATCGCCGCCCTGGGACGCGACCAAGCGGACCTCATCGGGCACGACCTCGGCGCCCGCGCGGTTTGTGCAGCCGCCAGCTTGGAACCCGCCCGGGTTCGCAGGCTGGTCGGGCTCGCCGTGCCATATGGGCCACAGCTCGGAGCTGCCTTCGTTGCGAACGGCGATCAGCAGCGGCGAGGCTGGTATATGTTCTATTTCCAGACGCGGCTCGCCGAGACGGCCGTGCCGATCGACGACTACGCCTTCATCGATCGGCTCTGTTGCGAATGGTCCCCCGGCTACGGCCTGCCGCCGGCCGAGCGCGTGGCATTGAACGCAATGCTCGGCGCACCCGGTGTGCTCTCGCAAACGCTCTCCTATTACCGGCAGCTCTTCGCTCCGTCGCCGGAGGATCCCGCCGCGCGCTCGCTTGAGGCGCGGGCGAGCAGGCCCATTGAGGTTCCGGGGTTGTACCTGCATGGCGCAGAGGATGGCTGCATGTCCGCGGATTTGAGTGAAGGCAAGGAAGCCGTCTTCACAAAGGGACTGCGACGCATCGTTCTACCGAAGGTCGGACACTTCCTTCATCTGGAACAGCCTGAAGAGGTCGGGCGCCTGATCTTGGACTTTCTCAAAACCTGACACGGCAAAGCGCGCCATTCCCACCTGAATGGCCGCTGATTCCGCGAGGAGCCACCAGACATGGTCAATACCGCAAACCCCGGCCCCATCGATGCTTCGACGGAAGCAGAGCTTGCTTCGCTTGGCGTGGCTGGTGCCGCCGAGGCGATCCGAAACGGCGACTTGACCGCCGAGGCCTATGCCACCGCCCTTCTGCAACGAGCCCGGCTGCACGGGGATCTGAACGCCTTCGTCACCATCGACGAGGCCGGCGTCCTTGCCGCCGCACGCCAGGCCGATGCCGCCCGCGCGGCAGGAGCTGCGTCGCCGCTCCTTGGCGTTCCGCTCGGGATCAAGGACAGCTATCTGACCAAGGGCATTCCGACGAGCCTTGGGATCAAGCCTCTCGCGGGCTTCGTGCCGCAAGAGGATGCCGAGGCGGTGCGCGCCGTCAAGGAGGCCGGCGCACTGGTGTTCGGCAAGAACAACCTCGTCGAGATGTCGTTCGGGCTCACGGGCCACAACGCGCCCTACGGGCAGGTGAGGAATCCGGTCGACCGAGATCGCGTATCAGGCGGCTCGTCCAGTGGCTCCGCCGCGGCCGTCGCGGCCGGGCTCGTGCCGGCATCGCTCGGCGGCGATACGATCGGGTCGATCCGCGTCCCTGCATCTCTGTGTGGTGTCGTCGGTTTCAAACCAACGACGGGGCGTTGGCCACGCGGCGGCGCCGCGCCGGTATCGCACACGCTCGATACCACGGGCGTGCTCGCCCGCAGCGTCGAGGATTGCGCGCTCATGGACGCCGTGGTGACTGGTGCGGCACCGACGCAGTTCGACGCGCGCGAAGCCGGCCTGACGGGCGTCCGGCTCGCCTATGCGCCACGGCAGTTTCTCGATCTCGTCGAGCCGGATGTTGATGCGCGCTTCCGCGAAGCGCTGACTTGGCTCAGCGATGTCGGCGCCGAAATCGTCGAGATGGACCTCGGCGAGGATTTCGGCGCCCTGTCGCAATCGGCGACCTGGAGCATCTTCTTTCACGAGACGGTGGGCGCCGTGTCCGGCTTTCTCCTCGAGCATGGCGTCCCCATCACCTTCGAGGGGGTGATCGAAAGTCTCAAGCCCGAGTTGCAGGGCGCTTGGCGCTACATGGTCTTGCCGGACGGCGGCGGCGCGACCTCGGTCGATACCTACCAGACCGCACTTGCCGTAAAGCGGACGGAAGCACAGCGCCGTCTCAATGCGATCTTCTCAGACCATGGGGCTCAGGCATTGCTGCAACCGACGACGCCTGCGACCGCGCCACGGATCGACCAGCAGACCAAATTCATGATTAGAGAGCGAGAAGTGAGCGACCTCGTGCTCGCGAACAATACGCTTGTAGCGAGCCTGTGCGGCCTGCCAGGCATCAGTATGCCGGCGGGCCTGTCTCAGGCCGGCCTGCCGATCGGTCTGGAGCTCGATGGACCGTCCTACGGCGACCGGGCGCTGCTCGATCTCGCGCGCCGGGTCGAGACCGTCCTAGCCCGCCAGCTTGCTTGAAGGGAGGCAGAGGCAAAAACATGCGTTTTGCGAAGGGACACAAGGAGGAGACGCACCGCCACATTCTCGGCGTTGCGTCGAAGCGGTTCCGCCAAGATGGCATCTCCGCGGCCGGGATCGCCGGGATCATGAGCGATGCGGGCCTGACCAACGGTGCCTTCTATCTCCACTTCAAATCAAAGGACGACCTCGTTCGCGAAGCAATGTCTGCCGCGATCGGCGAGCAGCAACATCGCGTCGAGGAAAGCATCGAAGCCGGTAGTGATCTCGAGGGCGTTCTTCGAAGCTATCTTTGCCGGGCTCACCTCGAAAATCCGGCGCGCGGCTGCCCGTCCGCGGCTTTGCTGCCGGAAGTCGCGCGCCTACCGGCAGCAACCCGGCAAGCGTATGAAGAGGGGATCGCTCGCTATCTTCGGGTCTTGACGCCGCTGATCCCGGTTGCCGATGCCGAAGTCGCGCATCAGCGCGCCACGGCAATCTTCGCGCTCATGGTCGGGACGCTCCAGTATGCACGTGCCGTGGCGGATCCAGCGGCGGCGGACCGGATCCTGGAAAGCGGCGTCCAAGCGGCGCTGGCGCTGGCGCGAGTGCCAACTGCCTGAAGGCGGGCAGCTCGCGAATTGCGGTAGCGCGTCACACGTCTGGCTGTTTCCATGGGGAGCGAGGCGGACGTGAGCCTCGATGCGCGGTTCTCATAGATCATCGAGCATCATCCTCGCCGTGAACCGCACCGGCGCAGCCAAGCCGAATCGTATGCTCAAACAGGCCTCGTCCGGAAATTCCGTTTTCGCGTGAGCAAGTATTTTTGCTCTGCTGTTCGCCACCCTCCTACGCCACCTGAATACTTGTTGAACCGCCCTAATCATCCCCGTCGCCAATCGCGCGTCGCGATTGGTCAACGATGGGGACGATCGTGGCGGCTGCTCCGCTCCATTCCGAGGCCCTCTCACGCGGCGCGCGTATGCTGCGTACCGCGCTCGGCCCGGCCATCGCCGCCTTCCTCGAAGACCCCTCGATCGTCGAGGTGATGCTCAATCCCGACGGCCGGCTCTGGATCGATCGGCTATCCGGTGGCCTCGAAGATAGCGGTCGCACTCTGTCGCCTGCCGACGGCGAGCGAATCGTGCGCTTGGTCGCGCATCATGTCGGCGCCGAGGTCCACGCGGAGCGCCCACGCGTCTCGGCCGAGCTGCCCGAGACGGGGGAGCGGTTCGAGGGGCTGCTGCCGCCCGTCGTCACAGCGCCAGCGTTCGCCATCCGCAAGCCCGCCGTCGCCGTCTTCACCCTCGACGATTACTTCGCCGCCGGCACCATGACTGCCGGACAGGCGGCGTCGTGCGCGCGGCCGTCGCGTCGCGCAAGAACATCCTCGTCGCCGGCGGCACCGGCACCGGCAAGACCATGCTCACCAACGCGCTGCTCGCCTAGATCGCCGGCACCAGCGACCGCGTGGTGCTGATCCGGATCGTCGGCGGCCGCGACGATCAGCGAGGAGACTTGGGAAACCAGTCCAGTGAAGCTCTCCGCAAAGTTTTCTTTCAGGTCGCGGAGGGCCGTCATTAGTCGCCGATATCCCTCCGGCATCGTCACCCGGATAAGCAAGCGGTCCGACACCTCGATCAGCCAGCCGCCCTCCTGCATCTCTAGATAGATAGTCCGACAACGCAGCCTCCGGCTCGAGCAGCAGGACCAGCAATAGAAAGCCCGCTAGACGAAAAGCACGCATCAAGGTCCGCCAGACGAAGTTTCAACCTGGAGATTTGTCCGACATCTGGCATCACCGCACCAAGACGAGGTGTCCCTGCTGCCACACCTTCCCATAGGTGATGTCCACTCAGAGATTGGGCGGTGAGCCAAGCTCACAATGGTGGACGATCCCGGGTATTACAGCGGGTATTTGGCCCAATTTTAAGGACAAAAAACACAATTATCCCAGCAATATAAGATCTTAGATATGGAGGACACTCTCTCCGCCAGCCGGCCATCCCAGCCATTCCGTTCAGTTGCGAGAAGATGAAATCGCTGCGGGCTGTCAGCCCTTCGGCATCTTCCGCGCGAGCGTGCGCGGGGGCACGCCATATCGACGGCGGAAGAGGCGGCTGAAATGCGAGGGGTCGTTGAAGCCCCAGCGCAGGGCGATGTCGGTAATGCTCTCGGTTCGGCGCGCGGCTTCGAGGTCGCGGCGGCAGCGGTCGAGGCGGCGCTGGCGGATGCATTCCGAGGGCGTGGTGCCGTGCTCGGCGAACAACAATTGTATGGAGCGGACGGATAGTCCGAAGTGGGCGGCGATCTCGGCGCTGTCGAGATCGGGGTCGTGCAGCTGTGCGTCGATGTAGCTCATGATGCGCGCGAACTGTGTGGATGTGCGTCGCGGTGCAGCGTCGCGGCGCATCAGGCGCGCAGCGCTGGCGACGATCTCGAGCCCGGTATCGACAGCGGCATGGGCCTCGCTGTCGTCCATCTCGGCCAGCGTGCCGGCGAAGCCCTTGAAGTAACCGGACACGGCGGCGCCGAAGCCGTGTCGGCCGGGCAGATGCTGGCGGCCGCGTCCGATCAGGTCGGGGTGAAAATTCCGGATCACCGCTTCGGGGCAGGCGATCATCATCTTGCGCAGCGGACTGAGCGTGGCGAAGGCGAGCGTCTCGCGCGTGTTCCAGACGATCACGTCGCCGGGTTCGAACAGCACCGTGCCGGTGGAGTCCTCGCCGCGCTCCCGGCCTTCGATCACGATCATCACGACCACCAGACCGGCATCGGAGGCGCGGCGCGTCCCGGCGCAGCCCTGCGCGACCTGCGCTTCGATCACGAGAGCATCGCCTAGCCGCCTCAACTGCTGACGGAGCGAGATGGCGTCGTGAATGGTCCAGCCGAGCAGTGGGTCGAGGGACGTCGTGGGCGCGGCCAGCGAGGCAAACCCTTGCACGTTCGGCATCTGCAACGCTTTCCCTCGGCCGCCCGGGGCCCTCGCTTGCGGCGGCTGCGTCCGCCCACGTTTCGCTGTCGTCCGGGTTCGCCGTCGCTGCCGTCCGGGACGTCGGTGCCGCGCTTGGCTTAGAGCCTAGGCCGAGACCGCCGTGCAGACAAGGCGGAGAGGCGAGAGCACAGGGAGGTTGCAATGGTCGGTTCGGATCTGCGGGCTGGGTTCGAGAAGGTGGCCTTCAAGGCCGACGATGGTACGGTGCTGCGCGGCTGGCACGTGCCGCCGCAGGGGGACGCGCCGACAGCGCCCATCGTCGTGCTTCATCACGGCTTCAGCGGGCTCAAGGAAAGCTATCTCGATAAATATGCGGCCGCGTTCAGCGCGGCCGGTCTCGGCGCGCTGGTCTATGATCCCCGCAATTTCGGCGAGAGCGAAGGACGCGTCCGGCAGGAGATCGACCCGATGCAGCAGCTGGCCGACTACCGCGATGCCATCACCTTCGCGATGACCCTGCCGCGCGTCGATCCCAGAAGGATCGGCGCTTGGGGCTCCAGCTATGGCGGCGGTGTCGCCATCCAGGCGGCGGCGATCGATCAGCGCATCCGCTGCGTGGCAGTGCAGGTCTCGTTCCTCAGCGGCGGCGCGATCTGGAGCCACATTCCGGCGGAGACAAAGGCGCAGCTGTCGCAGCTGTTCGTCGGCGAGCGATTGGCCCGTGCCGCGGGCGAGCCGCCGGTGACCATGCAGGTGGTGGCGCAGGATCCGGCGACGACGCCGTGCATCCTCGGGACGTCGGACGCCTACGACTGGTGCATGGAGGCTGCGAAGATCTCGCCGCTGTGGCGCAACGAGGTTACCGTGCGCAGCCTGGAGCTCACCTTCAGCTTCGAGCCGGCCGCCTTCTTACATCGCATCGCGCCGCGGCCGCTGATGTGGATCGCGGCCGAGGGCGACATGCTGATGCCGATCGAGGCGTCCCGGGAGGCGTTCGCACGCGCCGGCGAGCCAAAGCAGTTTGTCAGTCTGCCTTGCGGGCATTTCGCGCCCTATGTCCAGCACTTCGAACAATCATCCTCGGCTGCGCGTGACTGGTTCCTATCGCACCTCCTGTAGGCGCGCGAAGCTCGAGCTCCGAAGGTAGGGTAGGGCGATCGCAGATGAGGCAACAAGCTGTGGCGAGCGATCGTTTCGCGGCCACCCTTCGCGACGGCCGCCTACGGCGGCCTCTCGGGATGAGGGTCTTTTCGCGGCCAAATCCAAACCGTCATGGTGAGGAGGGCCGCTCTGCATCGCCTTGAGACCCATGGGGGCTGACGATCGGCTGCTCCCGTGCGGCGCTGCTCATGCTGCTCCTGCTCCGGGGCCGGCGGCCCGTGCGTGCAGTTGCCGGCACCTGGCACGAGCACCCCGCCGGTGGCGGGGCGGCAATTCCCAAACAGCGGGGCTGATTCGGCGCGAATGGTCTAGAATTATAATTGCAACGCGCGTCGCGCGTCACCTCCGTGCAGTGCCCCCGCCCGAAATGCCCCCCGTCATCGCCGACCCCTCCCTCCTGCGCGTCCTGATCGTGCTCGCCATCACCCAGCTCATCGCCTGGGGCACGCTCAGCCTGCCGGCGGTGATCGGCCGGGCCATGGCGGTGGATCTGGAGATGGATCTGACGGCGATCTTCGCCAGCACCTCGGTGCTGTACATGTCGATGGGGCTGTGCTCGCCGCTGCTGGCGCGGCCGTTCGTCAAGCATGGCGGGCGGCGGGTGATGATCGCGGGCACCCTGCTGGCCGCGCCGGGCTATGCGCTGCTGTCAGCCGCGCAGGGCGCTCTCTCTTATTATGCCGCATGGCTGCTGCTCGGCGTGGCCGGCAGCGCCACGCTCTCGACCGCCTCCTACATCGTGCTCAACGAGATCGCCGGCCTGCGCGCGCGCGGCGCCATCGGCGCGCTGATGCTGGTCACGGGGCTGTCGAGCAGCATCTTCTGGCCGGTCACCTCGACCCTCTCGGCGCATATCGGCTGGCGCAGCACCTGTCTCGTCTACGCCGGCCTGCTGCTGCTGGTCTCGCTGCCGCTGTTCGTGTTCCTGCTGCCGCGGCGCGTCCATGATCATCTGCCGCCGTCATCATCGGATGCGGCGGCGTCCGTCCCCGCAGCGACGCCGTCGCGCGGCACGTTCTATCTGCTGGTCGGCGCCTCCGGCCTCAACGCCTTCGTCGCGTTCGGGATGGGGGCCGTGCTGATCGAGCTCCTGAAGGCCGAAGGCCTGTCGGCGGCCGAAGCGGTCGGCTTTGGCTCGATGCTGGGGGTGATCCAGATCAGCGCCCGCGCCATCGATTTTCTCGGCGGCGGCCGCTGGGACGGCATCACCACCGCGATCGTCGCCGGCCTGGCGCTGCCGGTGGCGATGCTGCTGCTGATGTTGAGCGACGGCTCGCATGCCGCGATCGGCGCCTTCATCCTGATCTACGGCCTCGGCAGCGGCGCGCTCGCCGTGGCGCGGGCCACCATGCCGCTGGTGTTCTACGACAAGGCGGCCTTCGCCAAGGCGTCCGCCCAGATCGGACTGCCGCTCAACCTGTTGTCGGCGGTGTCGGCGCCCATCCTCGTCGAGCTCTTGACCCGCTACGGCAGCAACGCGCCGCTGGCGCTGAGCCTGGCATGCTCATGCGCGGCCGTGGTCATCCTGTTGCTGCTGCGGCAGCGCCGTCCGATGCGCGCGGCGGTCTCGTCCTGAGACGTCCGACCGAGTCGCCCGTCGGGGCGGACCTGCGCCCGCCGGAAGCGCCGGGACATGCCGCATTCGCCCTGCGCCGAAACACGAAGTTCATTCGCCGTCTCAACGACATCGCCGCAGCCGCGCCCGCCTGCGCAAATTTTGTTCTTTCGTTTTATCGGAATTCGTGCTTCTCTATCGCTGTCCCGCCTCATCGACGAGGGGCGCTGCGCATCGTCAGGAGCGTTGGGGTGGGATGTGATGGACGGGCAGGCGCCGACTGACGAGCGGCGCCGGCACGGACGGTCAAGTCGCATGGTCCTGGCATCCCGATGCTGATGCCTGCGTGGCGTGCCTTTGGCGCGTTGTCGCAAACGGGGGCAAGAACGCCGGTCCCCGGGGAGAGTGCGAAGCAGCCGTAACACCATTGCGCAGGGAAGGCCGGGCAGAACCGGTTGAACCTGTGGTTCCTGCCCCGTGCATTCCTTTCCGCACGGGGGCCGCAGGAATCAGCCGATGCCTGGTCTTCCCTGCGCCCTCGATGACGTGAGGGCTTCGCTGCACAAAGCTCGGGCGCCTGACGCGTCGCGACAACGCAACTCCGTGGGGACTCGACACCCAATCGGGTGGAACTGGTGCGAACCGGCCCTTTCAATTATCGCATGTTAATTCGAGCGATCGTCGCGCAATGCCGCTCTGGTTGTTCTCTGGCATAAGTTCGCGTGAACGGACGTTTCCAGTCCAAAGACTAATTAGTTCGCCAGTGTTCGGGCGGCACGGATAGCAAACCATTAATGTAGGGTTGGTATCGTGCATACAGTCCACGCAACGAGAACCAGAAAATGCGACACCTGACTGTCTATCAGCGTCTCGCGGCGATCATCGCCGTGATGTCGATCGCACTGTTCGCCGTCTCCGCCATGCAGATCCTGATGCTGCGCGGAACCGTTCTCGAGGAGCGGCAGACCATGGTCCGCAACCTCGTCGAGTCCGCCGTCAAGGTGCTGAGCTATTATGACGCCGCGGCGACCGCCGGCAAGGTCGCGCCGGAGCAGGCGCGGCAGCAGGCCTACGCCGCGATCGGCGCAATGCGCTGGGGCCAGTACAACGACTATCTCGGCGTCTACGGAACCGGATCGTCGGATGCGGGCGTGACCTATGTCCATGCCAACCCGAAATACATCAACGTCAACCGCTGGGACTTCAAGGATTCCACCGGCAAGCTCCTGATCCAGGACATCGTGCGCACGGCGCGCGCCGGCGGCGGCTTCGTCGAGTACAAGGTGCCGCGCGCCGGGGGGACGACCGAGCTGCCGAAGATGTCCTACGTCGGCGCCTATGGCGGCGGCGACAAGATGCTGGCGATCCAGGCCGGCGTGTATGTCGACGACATCGACGCAGTCGTCTATCAGCGTGCGATGTGGGCCGGCTTCGGCGCGCTTGCCGGTCTGCTGGTCGCCGCGGTCGTCGCCTTCTGGCTCGGACGCAGCGTCGTCGTTCCGCTCGACCGCACCTGCGTCGTGATGGACGAGCTGACCAAGGGCAATCTGGGCCTCGAGGTGCCGTTCACCGATCGCAGGAACGAGATCGGCCGCATGGCGCGCAGCCTGCAGATCTTCAAGGACCATCTCGCCGAGAGCGAGCGCCTCCGGGCCGAGCAGGAGCAGTCCAAGCAGCAGGCCGCCGAGGAGCGCCGCACGGTGCTGGTGCGGATCGCCGACGAGTTCGAGCGCTCGATCGGCGGCGTGATCCAGACCACCGCGACCGCGGCCGGCGAGCTGCAGACCTCCGCGCAATCGATGTCGAGCATCGTCGCCGGCACGACGGACCAGAGCGCGAAGGTGGCCGCGGCCGCCGAGCAGACCGCCAAGAACGTGCAGACGGTGTCGGCCTCCGCCGAGCAGTTGTCGTCATCGATCCAGGAGATCGCCAAGCAGGTCACGCAGTCGTCGTCGATCGCCCAGAACGCGGTCGGGCAGGCGACGCGGACGGAGGCGATGGTCGACAGGCTGGTCCACGCGTCGCAGAAGATCGGCGAGGTGATGGCGCTGATCCAGACCATCGCCGGCCAGACAAACCTGCTGGCGCTGAACGCCACCATCGAATCGGCGCGTGCCGGCGAGGCCGGCAAGGGCTTCGCGGTCGTCGCCAACGAGGTCAAGGCGCTGTCGGCGCAGACCGCCAAGGCGACCGAGGAGATTACCAGCCAGATCGAAGCCATCCGCGACGCCACCGGCTCGACGGTCAACGCAATCCGCGAGATCGGCGCGACCATCGGGCAGATGAACGAGATCACCGACGCGATCGCAGCCGCGGTCGAGGAGCAGGGCGCTGCGACCAAGGAAATCGCCCGCAGCGTGCAGCAGGCGGCGCAGGGCACGCAGGGGGTCATGCAGCACATTGTCGGCGTGCGCGAGGCGTCCGGCCAGGTCGGCGCCGCGGCGGCACAGGTGTTGAGTGCGGCCTCGCAGCTCGGCAGCCAGTCGGATCAGCTCAAGACCCAGACCGGGCGATTCCTCGGCAACGTCCGCGCGGCGTGATGTCGGCGGCGGATGGTGACAGCTCACCCTCCGCCGATCTCCACGAGACGGTCGAGCAGCGCGGCCTGCGCCGGATTGATCCGGACCCTCGCCTCGGCGAGGTCGAACCAGGCGGCGCGGTCCACCTCGGGAAAGCGCTGGATACGGCCGCTGCGCGGCGGCCATTCGAGCTCGAACGCGTTGCTGGTGATGCTGCCGGCATCGAGATCGCTCTCGGCGGCGAACGCCTCGACCACCTTGCCGCCGCGCTGCTTGATCTCGCCGAGCGGCAGCAGCGACGCCGTCAGCGTCGTGCCGAGCTCCTCGGCAAATTCGCGCCGCGCCAGCGCCTCGGCCGCCTCGCCGGCGCCGAACTCGCCCTTCGGGATCGACCAGGCGCCGAGATCCTTGTTGCGCCAGAACGGGCCGCCGGGATGCACCAGGAGCACCTCCAATCCGTTGGAGGTCCTGCGAAAGGCGAGCACGCCCGCGCTGCGTGCCGGCATCGCCTTATGCCTCGCCGGTGCGCTGGATGAGGTCCCGCTCCCAGCCGAACACCGAACGGCCGTCGAGCTCTGGCGAGGCGGCGCGCTCGGTCGCGATGTAGGCATCGAGCGAGGGGCCGGTCGCGCTGCGCTCCAGCCGGCGGGCCTGCTCGTCGAGCCGCTTCAGCGCCGACAGTGCCTCGTCGCGGCCGAGCTTGGCGTTGCCGACGGCCGATTTGAGCACGCGGATGGTCTCGTCATAGACCTTGATCGGCACCGGATAGGGATGCCGGTCCTTGCCGCCATGCGCCAGCGAGAACCGTGCCGGGTCGCTGAATCGATACGGCGCGCCATGCACGACCTCGGCGACCATGGCGAGCGAGCGCACGGTGCGGGCGCCGACGCCCGGCGTCAGCAGCAGGTCGGGGAAGTCGACCGGGCCGCGCTCGGCGGCCGCCGCGAGCGTGCCGTGCAGCCGGCGGGCGAACACGTCCTTCGGCCTGACGTCGTGATGCGCGGGCATGACAAGATGCGGCAGCAGGCCCTGGGCGGGCTCCGGCGTGCTCAGCCGTTCGAACTCCGTGACGACGCGGTCGGGGCCGAGATCGGTGAGCAGCTCAAGCTGGGCGTGGCGCGACGGCGCGGCGCGCTTGTCGGTGAGGTTGACGATCTCGCCCTGGACGGGACCATCGATGGCGCTGTGCGGCGCGTCGACGAAGCTCGCAAGCTGCTGCGAATGCCAATGGTAGCGCCGGGCCTGGCGCGCGTCGCCATTCATGCCCTGCTGCACCACGGTCCATTTGCCGTCCGATGTGACGAAGAAGCCGTGCAGATAGAGGTCGAAGCCGTCCTGCACCGCGGCGCTGTCGACCTTGGCGACGAGCTTGCTGGTCCGGACCAGCTCCTCGCCGTCGAGGCCGAGCCGGTCGCTGAGCAGGCGCAACTCGTCGGGCGTCTTGCGCGAATGCTCGCCGCGGCCACCGCAGACGAAGATGCCGAGCTCGCCGGACAGCGGCTTCAGCCCGCGCTTCAGCGCGCCGATCACGCTGGTGGTGATGCCGGAGGAATGCCAGTCCATGCCCATGACGGCGCCGAACGACTGGAACCAGAACGGATGCGATATCCGCGCCAGGAATTCGTCGCGGCCGTAATGATGCACGATCGCCTGGGTGATGATGGCGCCGAGCGAGGCCATGCGCGTGCCGAGCCAGGCCGGGACGCGTCCGGAATGGAGCGGAAGATCGGCGCTGCCGGTGCGTCGGGCCATCGGAACCATGCAGAGGAGGTGTGTCGCGCCAATCTAACAGATGGCGCGCCGATGTGCGATCGCTCCGATGGGACGCGGGCCGTGGCGCTATCCGGTTTGCCCGAGATGGCCGATCCAGTTCCTGAACAGCGTTTGCGCGGCGCTTTCTGCGGCGAGATCGGGCCGCAGCGTCAATCCCGGGAGTTCGGCCGCCAGCGTCGGGTCGCGCCTTTCCTTGGCCCGCCGCTCGAACGCGTTGAGCACCGCCTCGGTCTCGGCGCTGAAATAGGATTTCGGCAGCCGCGGGTAGTCGTCGCGCTGCCCGGCGAGAAAGCGCGCGATGTCACGCATGTATTCGCGCTGCAGGGAGAGCGCGTCATATTCGGGATGGCCCTGAAAGAACACGAACCGGCTCGGCGTCGAGCGCGCGAAAATGTCGACGCCGACCTCCTCCGACCGCGTCAGGATGTCGTAGCCGCGCTCCGCCAGCAGCGGCTCGTTGACGGCGTTGAGGCGGGAGTGCGGCACCTGAAGCGGCAAATGGATGCCGTGCGTGAGCCAGTCGTCCTGGACCTTCACGCAGTCGAAGATGCCGGAGCATTTGCTCGCAAGCCGCTGCCGCTCGATGTCGTCCAGGTGCAGCACGGCCGCGTGGGCCGCGAGACACGACCAGATGGTCGAGCGCGTGTTGGTTCTGGCCCAGTCGATCACGGAGGTGAGGTCCGACCAATAGGGCTCGTCGGGCAATGTCGCGGCGACAGGCTCGGCGCCGGTCACGATCAGGCCGTCGATGCCGAGCCGATCGAGCGACCCGATGTCCGCGTAGGACTGGGCGACGTGGCTCCTGGCCGCTTGCGAGCGCGAGATGGAGGGCAGCGAGAAGCAGTGCAGGCGGATGCGGACGTGCCGCGGCGCGCACTGCTGCAGCAGGCGGGCGATCTGGAGATCGGTCGCCTTCAGGGCGCTGTCCGGCATGTTGTTGACGAGGCCGATCGAAAGCTCGATCGGGCGCCCTCCGCGGTCGTCGAACTCGGCGGGCGCGAGGGCAGGGCTCGCGATCCTGCGATGTCGGTCGAACAGCAGGGTCATCGGCTGATCGCTCTACTCCGCCGCATCCAACTGACGCGGACGAGGGCAGGCCTGGTCGAGAGCCTGGTCGAGATCCTCGATGATGTCGCTGACATGCTCGATGCCGATCGACAGCCGGATCGTCTCGGGAAGGACGCCCGCCTTGCGCTGGTCGTCCGGCGGCATCTGCCGATGTGTGGTCGATGCGGGATGGCAGGCCAGCGATTTCGCATCGCCGATATTGACCAGCCGCGTGACGAGCTTCAGGGAGTCGTAAAACGCCTTGCCCGCCTCCATGCCGCCCTTGATCCCGAACGTGAACAGCGACGACGCCCGGCCGTCGAGATATTTCTGGACCAGAGGGTAGTAGCGGCTGTCGGCGAAGCCGGCGTAGTTGACCCATTCTACGCGCGGATCGTTGCGCAGGAATTCGGCGACCTTGCGCGCATTCTCGACGTGGCGCTCCATGCGCAACGCGACCGTCTCGATGCCCTGCAGCAGCAGGAAGGCATTGAACGGCGACAGCACCGCACCCATGGTCCGCTGATAGACGCTGCGCGCGCGCTGGATGTAGGCGCTGCGGCCGAAATGATCGGTGTAGACCATCCCGTGATAGGACGCGTCGGGCTGGGTGAAGGCGGGAAAACGGTCGGCATGATCCTTCCAGGGGAAGTTGCCGCTGTCGACCAGCATGCCGCCCAGCGTCGTGCCATGACCGCCGAGAAACTTGGTCAGCGAATGCACCGCGATGTCGGCGCCGTAATCGAACGGCCGCAGCAGGATCGGTGTTGCGACGGTGTTGTCGACGATCAGCGGCACGCCGCTGCGATGCGCAACCTTCGCCAGCGCCTCGATGTCGCAGACATTGCCGGCAGGATTGCCGATCGTCTCGGCGAACACGGCCTTGGTGTTTTCGTCGATGAGACGCTCGATGGCATCGGGCGCATCGCTTTCGGCAAAGCGCCCGGTGATGCCCTGGCGCGGCAGGATGTGCCCGAGCAGCGTGTGCGTGGTGCCATAGAGCTGCGGCACCGAGACGATGTTGCCGCCGCCATCGGCCAGATTGACGAATGCGAAGTGAAGCGCAGCCTGCCCGGTGCCGACGGCGAGCGCGCCGACGCCGCCCTCGAGCTCGGTGACGCGCTTCTCGAGCACTGCCGTGGTCGGATTGGAGATACGGCTGTAGCGGTAGCCCTCGGCTTCGAGATTGAACAGCGCGGCGCCGTGATCGGCGCTGTCGAAGGCGTAGGCGGCGGTCTGATAGATCGGAACCGCGACGGCCTTGGTGGTCGCCTCCGGTTCATAGCCGGCGTGGATTGCAATCGTCTCATTGCGCATCGGCGATCTCCACTCCCGCATCCGTCCACAATGCAGGTTGCACGTATTCCGCGAGGGGTGTCGTTGTAGGAGCGCAGGCGTAAAGCGGGCAATAATTCGCGACAAGAACGACGAAATAACCCTAACGATGTGTGGCCGATAAGCTTCGAATTAGCGTGCGGTTGGGACCGGGAGGAGGGACCGAATTTGCTGTCCGACCAGATCCAGTGCTGCTTTGGCCTGCGGCAGGATCGCGCCAAGCGCGTGAAAATTGTGGACCATGCCGTTGTGACAGACATGCGCGACCGTGACACCAGCTTCCGCGAGCCGTGCCGCGTAGGCATTGCCCTCGTCACGCATCGCGTCGAATTCCGCGGTGTGGATCACAGCGGGGGGAAGCCCAGCCAGCGTCTCACGGCACAACGGCGATATCAGTGGATTGGCGACATCGACCTCGCCAACCAGATAGTCGGCGAGGTCGGCCTGCCAGGTCGCCCTGTCGATCAGGTGGCCGGTCCCGAACAGCTCGCGCGACGGCCAGAAATTGGAGAAATCGAGCACTGGACAGATCAGGCACTGCAGCGCGATCCTGAGATCGGTGCTGCCGACGGCCTGCTGACAAACGGCGGCGGCGAGCGTGGCGCCCGCGGAATCGCCGCCGATCACAATCCGACCGCCGTCGATGCCGAGCGCGGCCGCGCGATCGATGGCGAAGTGAACCGCCGCGATCGCATCCTCGATCGCTGCGGGGAACTTGTGCTCAGGCGCGAGGCGGTAGTCGATTGAGAGCAGCCGACAGCCGGAGGCGGCGGCAAGCGCGGCGGCGACCTTGTCGTGCGTGTCGATGCTGCCTGCCACGAGACCGCCGCCGTGAAAGTAGACGAAGCCGGGGAAGGGCGCCCCAGTATCATCCGGGCCTGCTGCAGGCGTATACAGGCGATAACGAAGCAGCCCGGAGGGCCCGGAGAAATTGCCGTCCCGCGTGATGACGGCGCCGCAGTCGTTGCGCGCGAATTGCATCAGCTTGGCGAGCGACTGCCGCCGCTGCGCGGGGCCCGGACGCTCCTGGCTTTCCGGCACAGCGGCCGCCACCATCGAAAGCAGGCGCTGGGCGCGAGGGTCGAGCGGCATGACAGCTCCAGTTAACCAAGGCATCGGGCATTGTGCCCATCAGCAGTGAATCGATCGTGAGCAGCAGGTCGCGACGGGGAAATCCTTAAAATGTTCACGCCAGAAGTGCAGACACGATCGATGCCGAACGGGAGCGCCGCCATGACCCACATCGTAAAGCCTGTCAGCTACTCGCAGACCTGGACCTTCTTCGACGGCGAATGGCGCGAGGGCAATGCGCCGATCATGGGCGTCCGGACCCACGCGACATGGCTCGCGTCGACCGTGTTCGACGGGGCGCGCGCATTCGAAGGCGTGACGCCAGATCTCGATCGCCACTGCGCGCGCGTGAATCAGTCCGCGATCAATTTCCGGCTCAAGCCGGTGGTGGACGTCGAGACCTGGATGGGGTTGGCGCGGGAGGGGATCGCGCGGTTCGGAGCGAGAGCCGAGCTCTACATCCGCCCGATGTACTGGGCGCGGCATGGCGCCGGCGGCGGTGTCCTGTTCGATCCCGAGACCACCAATTGGTGCCTTTGCATCTATGAAGCGCCGATGCCGCAGCCGACGGGCAACGCCATCACGCTGTCGCCGTTCCGGCGGCCGACCGCCGAGTGCGCGCCGGTCGATGCCAAGGCGTCCTGCCTCTATCCGAACAATTCGCGCGCGCTGATCGAGGCGGCCTCGCGCGGCTTCAACAATTGCCTGATGCTCGATCTGCTCGGCAACGTCGCCGAGTTCGGCAATGCCAACGTGTTCATGGTCAAGGACGGCGTGGTGTTCACGCCGGTGCCGAACGGCACGTTTCTCAACGGGATCACCCGCCAGCGCGTGGCCGAGCTGCTGCGAGCCGACGGCGTCAGCGTGGTCGAGACCACGCTGCGCTATGCAGACTTCCTGGCCGCCGACGAGATCTTCTCGTCGGGCAATTTCGCCAAGGTCGCACCGGTCATTCGCATCGATGACCGGGCCCTGCCGATCGGTCCGGTGTTCAGCCGTGCGCGCCGGCTGTATTGGGACTATGCGCATGAGGTCAGGGCAGCCGCCTGAGCTAGGGGCCGTACAGCGGCAGCTCGGTGTCGCTGAGATCGCCAAGGCGAGGCGGCTGCGGTCCCTTGATGTACTTCCGGCCGCGCCGCTCGGTGTAGATGCCGACGAGACCGTCAATCGGCCCGTTAGCGTCGATGATGACAGAAACGGCGGCGCGACGCAGCAGCAGGCGGCCGACGGTACCGGCGCAGGAAACGTAGTCGGAGATGCTGCGGCAGTAGATCAGCTGCATCGCAGGCAATGCGAAGCGTCCCTGCCGGATGCGGACCTTCTGCAGCACCAGCGGAACGGGGCCCGCCGTCGATCGCACCACCACGCTGAGGCAGCCATAGCGCGCGTGGCGCATCAGCAATTCGGCCTCATCCGACGGAACGCCATCCACGGTGCGGGCGTCTGCCCTGACCTTCTCAACCGGCGAGCTGAGGCCAGCCAGCGACAGCGCGGGCATCGAAAAGAACAGGCCGCTGCAATAGGCGCGAAATCCTTGCGCCTCAATGATCGGCCAGGTCTGCCTTGCGGCGCTGATATTGACGTAAGTGACCTCCGGCCGACGCTGCGCGATTCTCGTCAGCATCGTCGCGTAGTTGCGAAAGGCAGGTTCGACATACCAGCTCGACAGATTGCACCAGATCTGCGGCTCCGCAGGCGTGCCGCGATCGCTGTAGATGACGAGCAGGACGCCGACCGCATTGCCGTCTTGCTCGAGCAGATAGCCGTAGCGTGGATAGCCGTCGGGCGTCGGGCGCGCGGCTTGCCACTGCAGGCCGCTCGACCAATAGCCGCGGGGCCGCCGGGGGAAGCCGCGTGTCAAGAGATCGGTGATCGCGTCCAGATCGGAGTCTCCGATCTCGCGGCATCGGATCGGCGGCTTGGGCGCGCCCATGAGATGTTCTGCCGATCCCTCGACGGCGGCTTCGTGGCGTCAGCCGACGGTGCTTGCCTGGCGCTCGAACTGCAGCGCTTCCCGTACGCGCGACGGCCAGCGCGTCGGATCGATGCCGTGGGTGTGGAATAGCGCGACCGCGAGGCGATCCATGCCGAAGGCCACGCAACCGGTGTGCGCCGGTGCACCATCGGCGTCGATGATGCCCCAGGTGGTGCCGAAATGCTCGCGGTGATAGTTGAAGCTCATGCAGGCGGTCGGCTGCTCTTCCGAGCGCAGAGGCACTAGCAGCTCGAATTTCAACGCCTGCTGCTTCTGGCTGACCGCCTTCATCTGGCCGACGCGGCCGAAGAACGGGTCGCTGGCGTGATCGACCCGGAACGACAGGCCGAGATCGCGGGCAATCGCCTGCGCCTTCACCATCCAGCGGTCACGGAATGCCGAGACGTCGTCGGGCGTGCCGATGCAGACATATTCACGCATCCGGAACGACTGCAGGCGGTCGAGATAACGCGACGGCTCGCGGCGGAAGCAATCGGCCGCGACGTCGAAGCGCAGGCCGCCGACCGGCAGGGCGCCGCGGCTCGCCGCGATCGGATAGACCGGATAGCAGGCCGCGGGGGACAGCACGAGGTCGGCCGGCGACAGCGAGGTGGTCCAGTCGCCGCCCTTGTCGAAACGTGCCACGGCCTCGTGGATGTCCCGCTCGGTGCCGTGCAAGCCGCAGACGCAGCCCAGCAGGTTGGGAAAGCTCTTGAGATAGCCCGACTTCTCGAGCTGGGCGCGACTCATGACCGGTGGGAAGCGCATGACCTCCGTGCCGGGCTCGCGATGTCGCGTGATGAGCGTCGTGAGCCGCTCCACCACGCCTTCATACAGCGCGGTCCGCGCGTAGACGCCATCTGCCCCCATGCGATGGAACAGGGCGCCGGTCAAATGATCCAGTGCATCGGCCGGCTGGGGCGCAATCTCGGGCGACTGCGGGAGAACGGGAATCGTCATTCTGCAAATCCTGAGTGGAGGCAATGGCTGCGATCGGCGTGATCATTCATGGAGCGAGGTCGGTACCGTGCTCATCAAGTTGGCCGTGGCAATGTTTGTGAGAATACGGTCGTTGTTGATCATGATCGGCGCCGACAGAACGTCTCGGAGGTGGCGGCCGATCGAGAACTCGCCGTCGTTGCGATAACCCGAGAGGCCGCAGGCGCGCATGGCGTGCATCACGGTCTCGACGGCAAGTTCCGAGGCCTGCACCTTCAACAGCGTGATCGAGGATTGGAAGTCGAGCGAGCTCAGCGCCCGCTCGTCATATTCGTGGGCGACGAAGGCATCCATGTTGGTGACGATCATTGCGCGCAGCCGGGCCAGCGCCATCTTCGCCGCGGTGTAATGCGCAGCTGCCGGCGGCATCTGTCCGCCGGCGCCGCGTGCGGCCTTGCGCAGGAAGCGCTGGGCGCGCTCCACGGCAGCCGCAGCGATGCCGGCCCAGGCCGACGACCAGCACAGATGTGCGAACGGCGTCATCGTCTGGCCGTGGATGCGATCATAGGATTCGGTGAACATGCGGTCGGAGGGACAGCTCACCTCGAGCGCGAATCCGGTCGAGCAGGTGCCGCGCATGCCCAGCGTTTCCCAGCCGAGCGTGCGCGCGATCGTGTAGTCGTCCCTCGTCAGCGCCAGCAGCACCTGATCGGACGCGGCAGCGCCATCGGCCCGGCGGGCGATCGTGACGAGGCCATCGGCTTCAGCGCCATAGGAAATGACCGTGGCATCGCGGTTGAGCGTGATTCGCTCGCCCTCGTGGCCGACTGCCGCGGCGCTCGCGCGGATATTGCCGCCGTTCTGGCCTTCGGTGGTGGAGGAGGCCATCAGCAGCTGCTCGGCGGCGATCCGGCGCATCAGCGATTCCATATAGGGATTGCCGCGGCCGTGACGAACCAGGCAGGCGACCTTGGTCTGGTGCATGGCGAAGATCATGGCGCTGGAGGCGCAGGCGCGGCCGAGCGCATAGCAGACGTCGGCAATGTCGTGGATCGAGGCGCCGAAGCCACCGAACTCGACGGGTATCTGCATCCCGAGCAGCTTGTGCTCGCGTGCCGCATCGATCGCGGCCTTCGGGAAGCGGCCGTCACGGTCGACCTCTTCGGCTTCCGCCGCGGCCTGCGTCGCAACAGCGGCGGTCCGCTGGACGAATAAGGAGCTGCGATCGAGCAGGAGGCTGTCGCCGTCGTCGGGGATCGGGTTGCGAAGCGCGGTTCCCTGGAGAGTCATGGTCGATCGATACTCCGGATCTTGTCTCTTTGAGAGAGCGGCACGCCCATCCGCAGTAGCAGGCCGATGCGCTGCGCCTTCTTTGGGCTGCAACGCAGGGTATGGATTTGATTCAAATGCGTCGACGAAATTCAGGGTAAACGCCGCGCAATCGACGGGTGGGGGTTAATTTCCGGTTGGTTCGATCCGAGAATTTTGGACCAAGCCGTTAGCGTTAAGACGAGTTCAGACTGGAATGGGGATGCGGCGTAACTCTTTCGACGCCGAATTGCGTTATCTCCCCTGCGCGTGCGTCGATCAGATCCGACGCGCCGGAACAAGTCGCGAGTGAAGAGGACCCCATGCCGAGTTTCGATGTCGATGTCAGTCGCAGGATCGTGGCGCTCGTGCGTGATATCCTCGCGCAGAATTCTACGGCCGCCGACGTGGCGGCGGATGCCAAGCTCGTCGATGTCGGGCTGACCTCGATGGACATGGTCAACCTGATGCTGGCGATCGAAGCGGAGTTCGATTTCACCATTCCGCAGGAGCTGATCACGCCGGAGAACTTCCAGTCGGTCGCAACATTGGAGCGGCTGGTGAGCGGTCAGTTGGCGGCAGCGAAGGCCGCCTGACCCAGTTGCCACGCCCCGCGGATCACCGCGTCGCTGTTTTCAATTCGCCGCAAAGCTGGCATTCTCGTCTCCGCTGGAGATGGGGACGTCATGACGAAGGCTGTGCTTGGCATTATCGGCGGCTCGGGCATCTATGATCTGCCGGGATTGGAAGATGCGCGCGAAGAGGTGATCGCGAGTCCCTGGGGTGAGCCGTCGGCGCCGTTGCGCCGGGGGACCATTGTGGGGTTGCCGATCGTGTTCCTTCCGCGCCATGACAAGGGACACCGACTGTCCCCGTCCGACATCAATTACCGCGCCAATATCGACGTGCTGAAGCGTGCTGGCGTCACCGACCTGGTGTCGCTGTCGGCCTGCGGCTCGTTCAAGGAAGAGCTCCCGCCGGGCACCTTCGTGCTGGTCGATCAGTTCGTCGATCGCACCTACAAGCGAGAGAGCTCGTTCTTCGGCAGGGGGTGTGTCGCCCACGTCTCGATGGCGCATCCGGTTTCACCGCGGTTGCGGATTCATCTCGCGGCAGCGGCCGAGGCCGAGGGCATCGCGATCGCGCGCGGCGGCACCTATGTCTGCATGGAGGGGCCGCAATTCTCGACCTATGCCGAAAGCATGACCTACAAGGCGTCAGGCTATTCGGTCATCGGCATGACCAACATGCCGGAGGCGAAGCTCGCCCGCGAGGCCGAGATCTGCTACGCGACGGTCGCGATGGTGACCGACTTCGACTGCTGGCATCCGGATCACGACGCCGTCACCGTGCAGGATATCATTCGCGTGCTCACCACCAACGCCGACAAGGCGAAATCGCTGGTGGCGCGGCTCGCCCGGGAGTTTCCGCGCGAGCATGAACCGTGCCCGATCGGCTCCGACCGAGCGCTCGACACCGCCTTGATCACTGCGCCGGAGGCGCGCGATCCCGAGCTTCTGAAGAAGCTCGATGCGGTCGCAGGCCGTATCTTGCGTGGTTGAGGGGGATCGAACATGAAGGTGGACGGCAGGCATTATCGCAGCATCTGGCTCGACTCCGACGGCTGGTCGGTCTGCGCGATCGATCAACGCCGATTGCCGCACGAGTTCGTGGTGGCGAAGATCACGACATGCGAGGAGGCGGCGGACGCGATCCGCGGCATGCTGGTCCGCGGTGCGCCGCTGATCGGCGCTACCGCCGCGTTCGGCATGGCGCTGGCGATGCGCGACGACCGCTCCGATCCTGGCATCGACCGCGCCTACGAGATGCTGATCGCGACGCGGCCGACCGCGATCAACCTGAAATGGGCGCTCGACACGATGAGCACGATGCTGCGCCGGCTGGCGCCGTCGGAGCGTCGCGATGCGGCCTATTCCCGCGCCGTCGACATTGCCGGCGAGGACGTCACGATCAACCAGGGCATCGCCGCGCACGGCTTCGCGCTGATCGAGGCGGCCGCGGCGCGCAAGAAGCCGGGCGAAGTCGTGAACGTCCTGACCCACTGCAATGCCGGCTGGCTTGCGACCGTCGATTGGGGCACGGCGACCGCGCCGATCTATCTCGCGCACGATCGCGGCATTCCGATCCATGTCTGGGTCGACGAGACCCGGCCGCGCAATCAGGGCGCCTCGCTGACCGCCTGGGAGCTCGGGCATCACGGCGTGGCGCATACCGTCATCCCGGACAACACCGGCGGCCATCTCATGCAGCATGGGATGGTCGATCTCGCCATCGTCGGCACCGACCGCGTCGCCGCCAATGGCGACGTCTGCAACAAGATCGGCACCTATCTCAAGGCACTGGCCGCGCACGACAATGGCGTGCCGTTTTATGTCGCGCTGCCGTCGCCGACGATCGACTTCGCCGTTGCCGAGGGACGGCAGATCCCGATCGAGCAGCGCAGCGCCCAGGAAGTGACAGAGATGACCGGCCGCACCGCCGACGGTCGCATCGAGACCGTGCGCATCGTTCCGCCGGGCTCGCCGGTTGCGAACTACGGCTTCGACGTCACCCCGGCACGGCTGGTGACGGGGCTGATCACGGAGCGCGGCGTGCTGCAGGCTGACGGCGCGGCGCTGGCGGCCGCATTTCCCGAGCGGGCGAACCAAACGAACTATTAATATCCTCGTCATTGCGAGCGCAGCGACGTGTCCGCCGAATCCCAAAGGGCGAAGGCGGAAGCAATCCAGAATCCCGCGAAGCCTCCGGCTCGCTTCAGCGCAAGAGCGCCGCGCAATGACGATCAGCGCAGGCGCAGTCCCGTCGCGGCTTCCAGCTCCGTAATCGCCTGCGATGCGCTGACAACCTTGATCGTCGTCATGCCCATCTCGCGCGCCGGCTTCAGGTTGACGCCGAGATCGTCGAGGTAGACGCAGTCCGCGGGGCTGACGCCGAGCGTCTCGGTCATCATCCGGTAGATCCGCGGATCGGGCTTGCGCAGCCCGATCTTGGCCGATTCGATCACGTGATCGAACAGCACCATCACCTCCGCGACGTACAACGAGCGGCCGCCCTGGCTGCCGATTGCGTTCGCCGGCAGATTGTTGGTGATGCAGCCGGTCTTGCACTCCGCCTTGATGCGGCGGAGCGCCTCGACCATGCCGGGCCGGAGATCGCCGGCGAGCAGCGGCAGCACCTCGCGCCCGCTGACCGCTGCGCCGCCGAGCGCCAGCGACTCCTCCGCAAACAGCCGGTCGAAAGTGTCGAGGTCGATCTCGGCGCGCTCGAATTTCGCCCAGGCGTTCTCGAGATGGTTGGCAGCATTAGTGTTGCGGATGATGTCGGCAGGATAGCCGCGCTCCTTCTCGAACCGCGCGAAGGCTTCGAACGGCGATGTCGTCATCACGCCACCGAAATCAAAGATCACCGCCTCGACCATGTCAGTCCCGTCCTCCCTCGATCCCCGGATGATCGCTAGCACGGGACGCCGCACTTGGCGATATCGGCCGCAGCCGCTATTGCTGCCGCGATGAAGCCGTCTCACGCAATCATTGCAGCCGCCGTCCTGCTGGCGCCATCGCCAATCCTTGCCATCGTCGGCAACGCGCCGGCGCTGAATGACGGCATCGGCCGCTCCGTGGTCACGATCGTCGGCTCGCGCGGCAATTTTTGCAGCGGCGCACTGATTGCCCCGAAGCTCGTGCTGACCGCCGGACATTGCGTGCAGCCGGGGCTCGATTACCGCATCGTGGAATACGATCGTGACCGCAAGCCGGTTCTCAAGACGGTCCGACGGGTGGCGGTGCATCCGAGCTTCAGCGTGCAGGCCATCGTGGCGCATCGGGCCACCGCCGATGTCGCGCTGCTGGAATTGGAGGTGCCCGTGAAAGAGCGCGTGCCAGCGGCGCTTGGCGTGCCGCAGCCGCCGCTTGCCGCCGGGAACGCGTTCACGGTCGCAGGGATCGGTGTCGCTGTCCCAGGCGACGGAAAGAGCGGCGGCATGGTGCGCGGGGCGGCGTTGGTTGCGACGGGCAAACCGGGCACGCTGCAGATCCGGCTCGTCGATCCGGCGACGCAAGGCGTGCGGCCCGGATTGGGCGGCTGCACCGGCGACTCCGGCGGGCCTGCTTTCGAGACGCAGCCGCAAGGTCAGGTGCTGATCGGCGTCATCTCATGGTCGACCGGACCGAATCTCGGCGACGGCTGCGGCGGCATGACCGGCGTCACGCCGCTCACGCTGTATCGCGACTGGGTCGCACAGACCGCGCGGCAATGGGGCATGCCGCTCAGCGGAAATTGAGATCGTTCAGGGCTGGGTTGCGGCTCGCGGTCGCGGGTTGACCATCGTCGTGATCGGGTTCAGCCTGTCGCGCGAGGAAACTACATCAAGACCAAAGCCCAGGGACTCCCATGAACGTCATCGCGCCCATCCGGGAGGCCGCGTCCTCTCACGCGACCGAACATTTCGACGTGCTGATCGTCGGCGCCGGCATCTCCGGTGTCGGCAGCGCCTATCAGTTGACCAAGCAGATGCCCGACAAGCGCTTCGTGATCCTGGAGAGCCAGGACAGCTTTGGCGGCACCTGGCGGACGCACCGCTATCCCGGCATCCGCTCCGACAGCGACCTGCATACGTTCGGCTACAGCTTCAAGCCATGGGTCGGGCCGCCGATCGCGACCGCGGAAGAGATCCTCAACTACATGGGCGACGTGATCGAGGAGAACGACCTCGGCCGCCACATTCGCTATGGCCACCTCATCCTGTCCGCGAGTTGGTCGAGCGCGACCAGTCTCTGGACGGTTCAAGCGGTGAAGGGCAGGGATCACGAGCCCGTCACCTTTACAACGAATTTTCTCTGGATGTGCCAGGGCTACTACCGACACTCAAAGGGCTACACGCCGGAGTGGCCGGACATGGCGAAGTTCAAGGGCCGCATCGTCCATCCGCAGCTGTGGCCCGAGGATCTCGATCTCACGGGCAAGCAGGTCGTGGTGATCGGCTCCGGTGCGACGGCCGCGACCATCCTGCCCTCGATCGCCGGCCAATGCGCGCATGTGACGATGCTGCAGCGGTCGCCGACCTACTTCCGCGTTGGCCGTAATGCGATCGAGCTGGCCGAGGAGCTGCGGAGACTGCAAGTGAAGGAGGAATGGATCCATGAGATCGTCAGGCGCAAGATCCTGTTCGAACAGGATTGGTTCACCAAGCGCTGCCTGACCGAGCCCGACCAGGTGAAGAAGGAGCTGATCGGCCAGATCAGCGCCATCCTCGGACCCGACTACACCGCCAAGCACTTCACGCCGAGCTACCGTCCGTGGCGGCAGCGCATCGCCTTCGTGCCGGATGCCGACCTGTTCGAGGGCATCAAGAGCGGCAAGGCCTCGGTCGTGACCGACGAGATCGAGCGGTTCACGGAAGACGGCATCAAGCTGAAGTCCGGCGACGAGCTCAAGGCCGACATCATCATCACCGCGACCGGCTTCGATCTCTGCGTGCTCGGCGACATCGCGTTTACGATCGACGGCAAGCCGCTCGACTTCGCTGACACCGTGACCTATCGCGGCATGATGTTCACCGGCGTGCCGAACCTGGCCTGGGTGTTCGGTTATTTCCGCGCCAGTTGGACGTTGCGCACGGACCTCGTCGCGGATTTCGTGTGCCGCCTGCTCGCGCACATGAAAGAAAAAGGTGTGAGCAAGGTCGTGCCGGCGCTGCGCCCGGAGGATCACAACATGCCGCTGCTGCCATGGATCGACCCGGAGAACTTCAACCCCGGCTACATGATGCGCAACATGCATCTGCTGCCCAAGCGCGGCGACAAGCCGGAGTGGCAGCACAGCCAGGACTATTGGAGCGAGAAGGACCAGATCCCGGCAATCGATCTGGATGATCCGGCGTTCGTGTACGGGTGAGGCGATGACTTTCTGAGTCTCGCTGGAGCCTCAAATACGGTGTCGTCCCCGCGAACGCGGGGACCCATGACCACCGGCGGGTACTGGTCGGCGAAAGGGTCAACGCGTAGCCTGCCTCAAGACACATCACGCGGTATGGGTCCCGGGTCGGCGCCCGTCGACGCTCCGCGTCGCCGAGCTTGCCCGGGACGACAGTCTTGTAGGGACGCGCGATTCGGCTCGCCTCAATTCTCCCGCCGCGCCACACCGGTCGCGACAGCCGCGGCGGCGGTACGGTTCTCGACGCCGAGCTTGGCGTAGATCTGCTCGAGGTGCTTGTCGACGGTGCGCGGGCTCAGTCCCAGGATTTGCGCGATGTCGCGGTTGGTCTTGCCCTTGGACAGCCATGACAGCACCTCGCCCTCGCGCGTGGTGAGACCGAACGCGCTGGAGAACTGCTTGGGCAGCTCGCCGGAGGACTCCTTGGCGAGCCGCAGCAGGAACTCGTTCGGCCCGGCTCCACCCATGTAGTAGAGGCGCAATTCGGGATGATCGGGAATCGAAGCGGCGGCCTTGGCGCTGCCTTTGCCGTTCTGCGCCTGATCCAGCCAGAGCCGCAGCGCTTCCGGCAGCACGAGCTCCTCCGCCGTGCCAAAACTGTCCGACAACAGCTTCTGAGCTTGCGGCGTTGCCCACATCAGCCGGCCGTCGCGGTTGACGGCGAGGAGGAAGCGGCCGGAGACGTCGAGCGCGGCGCGCGCGCTCTGCGTCATCCGGGCGTTGGCGAGATGCACGCGGATGCGCGCCAGCATCTCCGAGACGGCGATCGGCTTCGTGACGTAGTCGACTCCGCCGGCCTCCAGTCCCTGCACGATGTGCTCGGTGTCGGCGAGCCCGGTCATGAAGATCACGGGGACGTTGGAGAGGCCTGTCTCGCGCTTGAGCTTGCGGCAGGTCTCGAAGCCGTCCATGCCGGGCATGACCGCATCGAGCAGGATGATGTCCGGCGTGATCTGGTCGATAATGCGCATGGCCGCGGCGCCATCGAGCGCAACCATGACGGTCATGCCGGCCCCATCCAGCGCGTCCGTCAGCAGCCGAAGCGTCTCCGGCGAGTCGTCGACGACCAGAGCGACGTCGCGCTTCTTGCTGTCAATGCTCATAGGCGTGCAAGGTCTTCAGAGTTGCCATGTACTGATCGAGATCGAAGCGGTCGATGAGTGTGCGCATCTGGGCGACGAAGTCGGCATGCTCGGGATGCGCGTTGCGGATCTCGTCGAGCTTGAGCTGAATGGCCCTGATGTAACCGATCTGGCCGAGGCTCATCAGCTCTTCGACATATTTGAGCGGCGGCCGGGATCCTGTGTCCGGCCGCCAGCGTGGCGGGGCCACGGGCGTGTCGGTCTGGTAGCTCCATTCGAGCTTCAGCAACTGACGTATTGCCTCCAGCAGCCTTGGGATGTCGATCGGCTTCATCAGGTAGCTGTCGTGAAAGGGTTGCGCCAACGGCCGCCCATGAGCTTCGAGCGCGCTCGCAGATGTCATCAGGATCCGGGCCTGGTGATGACCGCTGTTGCGCAAGGTCTCGGCCACTGTCCAGCCGTCCATGCCGGGCATCGAGATGTCCAGAATGAACAGATCCGGCTGGCAGTGTTGTGCGAGCGCGAGGCAGGCGGGACCGTCGGGCGCGCTCAGCAGGATGAAGCCGAGCGGCGTCAGTACTTCGCGCAGGAGGTCGCGATGCACAGGATCATCGTCAGTGATGAGGATCGTCCTGCGCGGCCCGAGATAGCCGGCCACCGGTGCCTTCACCGGCGCATGCCGCGTCGGGTTTGTCACCTCGGACAGCAGGATCTTGACCTTGAAGGTGCTGCCGGCGCCGACGCTGCTCTCGACCTTGATGTCGCCGCCCATGACACCGGCGAGCAGACGGCTGATCGTCAGGCCCAGTCCCGTGCCGGTCTGCGGCTGCGCGGCCCCGAGCGCGCCACGCTCGAACGGCGCGAAGATTCGCTCCAGATCGTCAGGCTGGATGCCGGGACCCGTGTCGACCACCTCGAACTCGGCCACCGGGCTCCGATAGTGCACGACGAACTGGACGCTGCCTTCCCCGGTGAATTTGATGGCATTCGACAGCAGGTTGATCAGGATCTGGCGCAGCCGCTTCTCGTCGGCATAGACGACCAGCGGCAGGACCGCCGGCCGCTTGAATACGAAGTCGACGCCCTTCGCCGCGGCCTGCAATCGGAACATGCCCACGAGCTGATCCAGGAATTCGCTGAGACGGACCTCGTCGCGCGACAGATACAGCCGCCCGGCTTCGATCTTGGAGATATCGAGAATTCCGTCGATCAGGCCGGACAGATGATCGGCGCTGCGGCGGACGACGCGAACCTGGTCCCGCGGCTTCGGTGCGAGGCTCGTGTCCTGCTCGAGCAGTTGCGCATAGCCGGAGATCGCGTTCAGCGGCGAGCGCAGCTCATGGCTGAGGCCGACCACATAGCGGCTCTTGGCGAGATTGGCTGATTCCGCAACTTCCTTGGCGCGCTGCAACTCTGCATCGGTGCGCTTGTGCGCCTCGATCTCCTGAATCAACAGCTGGGTCTGCCGCCGCGTCTCGTCTTCGGCCGCACGGCGGCTCTGCTGGGCCAGCACGAACAGCCACGTCACGACACCGATGATGATGGAGAGGGCGAAGAACACCTTCCACAGCACATCGGAGATGATGCCCTTGAAGCCCGGCAGCGCCGCCGACGTCTCCAGATAGATCATGCCGAGCGTCAGCGCGACGAGCCCGGCCGACGTCAGAAATACACCGACATAATGACCGAGCTGCGAGTTGAACTTGGCCAGCAACGACTCCGGCAGCATGCCGCTGAGCGCCGCTGCGACCTGAGCCTGGGCCCGCGCGTGCGGCTTGCACAGATCGTGGCAGCGCGCATCGAGCGAGCAGCACAGCGAGCAGATCGGACCGGCATAGGCCGGGCAGGAGGCGGTATCCTCCGGTTCGAAGTGATGCTCACAGATGCAGCATTGGATCTGCTCGATGTTCTGCCAGCTCCGCTTTGGCTTGCGTGCCAGATAGTATTTGCCGTCGGTCAGATAGGCGATCGCAGGCGCGGTGACGAGCGCGACGGCGAGCGCGACGAAGGTCGACAGCGCCTTTCCGGTCGGCCCGAACAGGCCATAGAAGGCGCTGATCGAGACGATCGTCGCGATCGTCATCGCGCCGACCCCGACCGGGTTGATGTCGTAGAGATGGGCGCGCTTGAACTCCATCTGCGGCGGGCGCAGGCCCAGCGGCTTGTTGATCACGAGGTCGGCCACCAGCGCGCCCACCCAGGAGATCGCGATGTTGGAGTACAGCGCCAGCGTCTGCTCCAGCGCCTTGTAGACGCCGATCTCCATCAGCAGCAGCGCGACGACGACGTTGAACACGAGCCAAACCACGCGGCCGGGGTGGCTGTGCGTCAGGCGCGAGAAGAAGTTCGACCAGGCGATCGAGCCGGCATAGGCGTTGGTGACGTTGATCTTGATCTGGGAGACGATCACGAAGGTGCCGGTCAACGCAAGCGCCAAATCCGGCCGGGCCAACACGTAGCGGAACGCCTCCAGATACATGTGCGCCGGTTCGGCGGCGTGGTCGGCGGAGACTCCGTGGCTCAGCGCGAAGAAGGCGAGGAACGAGCCTGCCAGCAGCTTCAGTGCCCCGAGCACGATCCAGCCGGGGCCAGCCGACAACAACGCGATCCACCACGACCGTTTGGACGTGCGGCGGTCACGCGGCAGGAAGCGCAGGAAGTCGACCTGCTCGCCGATTTGGGCGACCAGCGAGAACACGACCGCCGCGGCGGTCCCGAACAGCGCCAGATCGAGATGGCCCATGGGATCGCCGTGCTCGCCGGGAAACTGCTGCCATTCGACGAAGGAGTGCGGGCTGGCATAGGCGATCGCGGCAAAGGGGAGGATGTGCAGCACGACCCATAGCGGCTGTGTCCACAGCTGGAAGCGACTGATCAGGGTGATGCCGTAGGTGACGAGCGGGATGATGACGACGGCGCTGATGAGATAGCCGATCGGCCGGGGAATGCCGAAGCACATCTCCAGCGCCGAAGCCAGGATGACCGCCTCGATGGCGAAGAAGATGAAGGTGAACGACGCGTAGATCAGCGAGGTGATGGTCGAGCCGATATAGCCGAAGCCGGCGCCGCGGGTCAGCAGGTCGATGTCGATGCCGCATTTGGCCGCATGGTAGGCAATCGGCAGGCCGCAGCAGAAGATGATCACACTGGCGACCAGGATCGCGGCGGTCGCGTTGGTGACGCCATAGTTCAAGGTGATGGTGCCGCCGATCGCCTCAAGTGCGAGGAACGAGATCGCGCCCAACGCCGTGTTGGCGACGCGGGCGGCGGACCAGCGCCGCGCGCTCTTGGCCGTAAAACGGAGCGCATAGTCCTCCAACGTCTGGTTGGCGACCCATTGGTTGTATTGGCGCCTGACGCGGTCGATCCGCTGCCGCCCTGCCACTCTCGAACTCCTCACGCGAAGCGGATCGCCCGCACGCTTTGTCCTGCCGCTCGCAAGACCTACGCAGAGCCTACGTCGCGCTTTTGCGGTGCAGTATACGCAATCTTGCGTATCCGTGCGTTGCACAAAGCGCGCCATCCTTCGTCCGACCCAACGCGTGTCCTCGAACCAATGAATGGGGTGCTCATGTCAGACGAAACCAAAAAGGGCCTGAAGTCGCCACTTCGGCGCCAATTGCTGATGGGAATGGCCGCGATCCCGGCGCTCGCCATGATGCCGCGGCCGTCCTTCGGCGCCGGCCCTGCAACCTCTGCAGTCAACACCACCGGCCTTGCAGTCACGGATAGCGAAGTCACCGTCGGCATTCTGCATTCGGTCACCGGCACGATGGCGATCTCGGAGACCGGCTCGGTGCAGGCCGAGAAGCTCGCCATCGAGCAGATCAATGCCGCCGGCGGCGTGCTCGGCCGCAAAATCAAGTATATCCAGGAGGACGGCGCTTCCGACTGGCCGACCTTCGCCGAGAAGGCCAAGAAGCTGCTGGTCAACGACAAATGCGCCGCCGTCATGGGCTGCTGGACCTCGGCCTCGCGCAAAGCGGTGCTGCCGGTGTTCGAGCAGTACAACGGCATGCTGTATTACCCGACCTTCTACGAAGGCCTCGAACAGTCGAAGAACGTCATCTATACCGGCCAGGAGGCCACGCAGCAGATCATCGCCGGCCTCGACTGGGTCAACAAGACCAAGGGCGCGAAGACCTTCTACCTGCTCGGCTCCGACTACATCTGGCCACGCACCTCGAACAAGATCGCGCGCAAGCACATCGAGGGCCATCTGCAGGGCGCCAAGGTCGTCGGTGAGGAATACTTCCCGCTCGGCCACACTCAGTTCAACTCGGTTATCAACAAAATCAAGCTGACCAAGCCGGATGTGATCTACGCGATCATCGTCGGCGGCTCGAACGTCGCGTTCTACAAGCAGCTCAAGGCCGCCGGCATCGACATGTCGAAGCAGACGCTGCTCACCATCTCCGTGACCGAGGACGAGATCGACGGCATCGGCGGTGAGAACATCGCGGGCGCGTATGCCTGCATGAAATATTTCCAGTCGCTCGACAATCCGAACAACAAGGCCTTCGTCGCCGATTTCAAGAAGATGTGGGGCGAGAAGACCGTCATTGGCGACGTGACGCAAGCCGCTTATCTCGGTCCGTGGCTGTGGAAGCTGACGGTGGAAAAGGCCGGCAGCTTCGACATCGACAAGGTCGCCGCCGCCTCGCCTGGCATCGAGTTCAAGGGCGCGCCGGAAGGCTACGTGCGGATCCACGAGAACCACCATCTCTGGTCCAAGACCCGCGTCGGCCGCGCCAAGGCGGACGGTCAGTACGAGCTGATCTACGAGACCGCCGACCTGGTCGAGCCAGATCCGTTCCCGAAGGGCTACCAGTAAGCTGATCTGTCGCGTCTCATAGCAACAGGCGAATGAGATCGCTGACGCTGCTGCGCGGGAAGTGCGCTCCCTCCCCCCCTTGTGGGGAAGGGATGGGGGAGGGGGGTACCCCACCCACAGCTCGTCGTGGAGGCCCCCCTCCCTAGCCCTCCCCCACAAGGGGGGAGGGAACGATCTTGGCTGCGGACACGCTGTGCCGGCGCCGATCCATTTTGCAGCAGGGCATCACGAGAGGACGGATCATGTTCGGTGACTATTCCATCGGCGACCTCGGGGCCATCTTCGCGATGCAGGGCTTCGCGGGCCTCATCCTGTTTTCGGTCTACGTGCTGATGGCGCTGGGGCTCGCCATCATCTTCGGCCAGATGGGCGTCATCAACATGGCGCATGGCGAGTTCATGATCCTCGGCGCTTACGTCACCTGGATGACGTCGAACGCCTTCCAGCATTTCCTCCCCTCGCTGTTTCCCGGCTACTTCTTCGTCGCGATGATATTCGCCTTCATCGCCTCCGGATCGCTCGGCATGCTGGTCGAATGGGCGATGATACGCCGACTCTACAAGCGGCCGCTCGATACACTGCTCGCGACCTGGGGCCTCAGCCTCATCCTGCAGCAGGCCTACCGCTCGGTGTTCGGCGCCCGCGAGGTCGGCGTCGAGCTCCCCGAGTGGATGATGGGCTCCTGGCAGGCGACCGACGCCATCCAGATCCCGATCAACGGCATGTTTGTGATGTGCCTGACCATCCTGATCACGCTCGTGGTGGCCTACGTCCTGTTCCTGTCGCGCTGGGGCAAGCAGGTTCGCGCCGTGGTGCAGAACCGCGTGATGGCCGGCGCCGTCGGCATCAACACCGAGAAGGTCGACCGCTACACCTTCGGCCTCGGCTGCGGCATTGCCGGCGTCGCGGGCTCGGCCTTCACCATGATCGGCTCGACGGGTCCGACGGCCGGACAGCTCTACATCGTCGACACCTTCCTGGTCGTCGTGTTCGGCGGCGCCGCCAGCCTGATCGGCACCATCGCCTCCGCCTTCACCATCTCCCAGGCGCAGTCGACCATGGAGTTCTTCATGTCCGGCTCGATGGCCAAGGTGCTCACGCTGCTTGCGATCGTCGCCATCCTGATGATGCGGCCGCAGGGCCTGTTCGCCCTCAAGGTCCGCAAGTGAGCCAGCTCCGACAGCCCAACAAGAAAGCACGGTCATGATCATCAACTCGCGCTTTTTCAACCGATCAGAACTCATCGGCTTCGTCTCGCTGCTGCTCCTGCTCGTCGTCATCCTGCCCTTGGCGCTCGATGTGTTCCGCCTGAACCTGGTCGCGAAATATCTGACCTACGCCTTCGTTGCGATCGGCCTGGTGCTGTGCTGGGGCTATGGCGGCATCCTGAGCCTCGGCCAGGGCGTGTTCTTCGGCCTCGGCGGCTACTGCATGGCGATGTTCCTGAAGCTGGAGGCCTCTAGCGTCGCCAACACCAAGATCCAGTCGACGCCGGGCATCCCCGACTTCATGGACTGGAATCAACTGACGCAGCTGCCGTTCTTCTGGAAGCCATTCCAGAGCTTCCCGTTCGCGCTCGCCGCGATCATCCTGGTGCCGGCGATCTTCGCCTTCATCATCGGCGCCGCGATGTTCAAGCGGCGCGTCGGCGGCGTCTACTTCGCGATCATCACCCAGGCGATCGCGGCCATCCTGACCATCCTGATCGTGGGACAGCAGGGTTATACCGGCGGCATCAATGGCATCACCGATCTGCGCACCCTGCACGGCTGGGACATCCGCACCGATCACGCCAAACTCATCCTCTACTTCGTCGAAGTGTTCCTGCTGTTCGTCGCCATCCTGGTGGCGCAGTTCATCCGCCTGACCAAGCTCGGCCGCATTCTGGTGGCGATGCGTGAGCAGGAGGATCGGGTCCGCTTCTCCGGCTACAGCGTCGCCAACTTCAAGATCTTTGCCTTCTGCGCTGCCGCAGTGTTCGCCGCGGTCGGCGGTGCCCTGTTCACCTTGGAAGTCGGATTCATGTCGCCGTCCTTCGTCGGCATTGTGCCGTCGATCGAAATGGTGATCTACACCGCGGTCGGCGGCCGGCTGTCGATCTTCGGCGCGGTCTACGGCACGATCCTGGTCAACTTCGCCAAGACCAGTCTGTCGGAAACCTTCCCGCAGCTCTGGCTGTTCGGCCTCGGTGCGCTCTTCATCGCGGTGGTTCTTGCCTTCCCGAACGGGCTCGCCGGGATCTGGGGCGATCACGTGCAGCCGCGCATCGACCGCTTGCTGGCCTCCCGCACCAAGAAATCCGGCAATGGCGGGCTCGTCGCCAACGGCGCCCCCGCAGAGTGAGGAGACAGCGATGCTCATCGGTCATCAGCCCAAGGAATTCCTGCTCGCGGTCGAAGCCCTCACGGTCTCCTTCGACGGCTTCAAGGCGGTCAACGATCTCTCCTTCTACGTCGAGGAGAACGAGATTCGCGTCATCATCGGCCCGAACGGGGCAGGCAAGACCACGGTGCTCGACCTGATCTGCGGAAAGACCAAGGCGACCTCGGGCTCGATCCAGTTCCGCGGCAAGGAGCTGACGAAGCTGCGCGAGAACGAGATCGTCAAAGCGGGTGTCGGTCGCAAGTTCCAGACGCCGTCGGTGTTCGAGGATCTCAGCGTGTTCGAGAATCTCGAGATCTCGTTTCCGCGCGGCCGCACCGTGTTCGGCTCGCTGACCTTCCAGCGCGACGCGGTCGTCAAGGACCGCGTCGAGGAGGTCGCCGAGATGATCTTCCTCAAGGACCGTCTCAAGACCTCGGCCGCCGAGCTCAGCCACGGCCAGAAGCAGTGGCTCGAGATCGGCATGCTGCTGATCCAGAACCCGGACCTGCTGATGCTCGACGAGCCCGTGGCCGGCATGAGCGTCAGCGAGCGCGCCAAGACCGCCGAGTTGCTCAACCGCATCATCAAGGATCGGTCGGTGCTCGTCATCGAGCACGACATGAAGTTCGTCGAGGACATCGCGCACAAGGTCACCGTGCTGCACCAGGGTCAGATCCTCTCTGAAGGCACGATGGAGCGGGTCAAGAACGATCCCAAGGTCGTCGAAGTCTATCTGGGGCATTGAGCGATGATCGCGATCCTGTTCGCTCCGAATGACGCCGCGTTCCCCTCCCCCTTGTGGGGAGGGGTTAGGGGAGGGGGCCCACGGCGGCAGTCTCGCTTGGGGCCACCCCCCTCCCCAACCCTCCCCCACAAGGGGGGAGGGAGCGCTCTGCCGATGTTGCTGCAGCCTCATCCAAGTTCATCACTTTGCAGGAGCCATTGATGCTCGCAATCTCCGATCTCCATGTCGCCTATGGTCAAAGCGAGGTGCTGCATGGCCTGAACGTCAAGGTCGCGCCCAACGAGATCGTTGCGATCATGGGCCGCAACGGCATGGGCAAGACCACGCTGATGAAGTCGCTGATGGGCATCCTGCCGGCCAAGAGCGGTTCGATCGCGATGGACGGCGCCGAGCTCGCAAGCCTGAAGAGCTATGAGCGTGTCGCCAAGGGCCTCGCCTACGTGCCGCAGGGCCGCATGATCTTCTCGACCATGACGGTGAAGGAGAACATCGAGACCGGCCTCGTCGTGTCCGGCGAATCCGAGGTCCCCGGCGACATCTACGAGCTGTTTCCGGTGCTGCTCGAGATGAAGGGCCGCCGTGGCGGCAATCTCTCCGGCGGCCAGCAGCAGCAGCTCGCGATCGCGCGCGCGCTCGCGACCAAGCCCAAGGTGCTGCTGCTCGACGAGCCGACCGAGGGCATCCAGCCGTCGATCATCAAGGACATGGCGCGTACCCTCAAGCGCATCCGCGACGAGAAGGGGCTGTCGATCGTCGTCTCCGAGCAGGTGCTGAGCTTCGCGCTCGACATCGCCGACCGCGTGCTGGTGATCGAGAACGGCGAGATCGTCCGCGACGATCCGCGCGATCAGGTCGATGCCGCACAGGTCTCGAAATATCTGTCCGTCTAACCACTCCGTCCAAGCAAGGAAAATGGGGAGCTTCTGATGCCAGACACATTGATCAAGGTCGATCTGACCAAGTCGGCCTACGAGAACGACAAGGTCCATAACCGCTGGCACCCGGATATTCCGATGGTGGAGTGGGTCAATCCCGGCGACGATTTCATCATCGAGACCTACGACTGGACCGGCGGCTTCATCAAGAACAACGACTCCGCCGACGACGTGCGCGACATCGATCTGTCGATCGTGCACTTCCTGTCGGGGCCGATCGGCGTCAAGGGCGCCGAGCCGGGCGACCTCCTGGTCGTCGACCTGCTCGACGTCGGTCCGTTGAAGGAGAGCCTGTGGGGCTTCAACGGCTTCTTCTCCAAGCAGAACGGTGGCGGCTTCCTGACCGATCACTTCCCGCTGGCGCAGAAGTCGATCTGGGACATCAAGGGCCTCTACACCTCGTCGCGTCACGTGCCGGGCGTGAACTTCGCCGGCCTGATCCATCCCGGCCTGATCGGCTGTCTGCCCGATCCGAAGCTGCTCGCGACCTGGAACGAGCGCGAGACCGCGCTGATCGCCACCAACCCGACCCGCGTGCCCGGTCTCGCCAACCCGCCGTTCGCGCCGACCGCGCATGCCGGACAGGCCAAGGGCGACGCCAAGGCCAAGATCGGTGCCGAGGGCGCCCGCACCGTGCCGCCGCGCGAGCATGGCGGCAATTGCGACATCAAGGACCTGTCGCGCGGCTCGAAGATCTACTTCCCGGTCTACGTGCCCGGCGGCGGCCTCTCGATGGGCGATCTGCATTTCAGCCAGGGCGACGGCGAGATCACCTTCTGCGGCGCCATCGAGATGGCCGGCTGGCTGCACATCAAGGTCGACATCATCAAGGACGGCGTGGCGAAATACGGCATCAAGAATCCCATCTTCAAGCCGTCGCCGATCACGCCGAACTATCGCGATTACCTCATCTTCGAGGGCATCTCGGTCGACGAGGCCGGCAAGCAGCACTATCTCGACGTCCACATCGCCTATCGCCAGGCCTGCCTCAACGCCATCGAGTATCTGAAGAAGTTCGGCTACTCCGGCGCCCAGGCCTATTCGATCCTCGGCACCGCGCCGGTGCAGGGCCACATCTCCGGCGTGGTCGACGTGCCCAACGCCTGCGCCACTCTGTGGCTGCCGACCGAGATCTTCGACTTCGACGTGATGCCGTCGTCGGCGGGGCCGATCAAGCACATCACGGGCGATATCCAGATGCCGATCTCGCCGGACAAATAGCGGTCTCCCTGCGCGATGGGTGTGGGACGGCAGCGTATCGGCCGCCCCGCATCCGCCGCGTGAGATGGAGATGATTGTTGCGCAGGAGACGAAACGATGCCGGTCTATGAATATCTCTGTGATGCATGCGGTCCGTTCACCGACATGCGCCCGATGGCTGAATGTGATGAGCCGCAGGTCTGTCCGCAATGCCAGGACATGGCGCCGCGCGTGATCCTCACCGCACCCGCCTTCGCCTGCATGCCCGCGGAGCGGCGAACGGCGCATGCCACCAATGAGCGCAGCCGCCACGCGCCGCAGACGGTCGCGGAATACAAGGCGAAGCACGGGCCGGGCTGCGGCTGCTGCTCGCCGAAGAAGTCGCCGCGGTTGATGACCAAGACCAGGAGCGGCGCCAAGGGCTTTCCGACGGCGCGGCCGTGGATGATCAGCCACTGAACGCGAGGGGCGGCGCGATCCGCCGTCCCTCAGCGTGACGCCGGCACGCGGCGCGGACCCGGACCCGTCGGCTGGCCGCCGAACTTGACAGTCATCGCATTGGCGCCGTCGCTGATGTCGAGCAGCGTCTTGCGGCTCTCGTCGATCACCTTGGCCGATTTGCGCTTGAAGCTGTCGACGAGCTCGCGCATCGACTTGATCTGATCGAACAGCTGTCCGGGATTGCCGTCCGCGAAGCCGGGAATGGCGCCGTCGATCCTGGTCACGAGTGTGTCGAAGCCCTTGAACACGTCCTCGGCCTTGTCGATCGCGGCGTCGATCGCTGCGGTCTTCTCCTGCAGCGACGCCGTCTCGGACTCGAAGGTCTGCAGCGCCTCCTTGATGGCCGGTGCATTGCTGACGATGAATTTGTCGACGTTGTGCACCGTCTCGACCATCGTCTCCTGGTCCTTGAGGTCGGCCGTCAGCACCGGCACCCCGTCGCGATCGAACGGCACCGGCGGCGCCGTCGGCGCGCCACCGACCAGCGAGATCGCGGCGATGCCGGTCAGGCCCTGAAATTCGATGCCGGCCGTGGTGTCCTTGCGGATCGGCGCCGAATTGTCGAGCGTGATCATGGCAACGATCTTGCGCGGGCTTTCGAGGTTGATCGAGAGGATCTGCCCGGCCTGCACGCCGTCGAAATTCACCGGGCCGCCCTTGCGCAGGCCCGCCGCCGAGCCGCCGTCGAACACGACGCGCATGACGCTGCGCTGCTGGGCGATCCGCGCCTTCTGCTTGATCAGGACGCCGCTGATCCCGGCCGCAACGGCCGCGATCGTCAGGGTTCCGACGATGAGATTGATCGCGCGCATTCCGTGTCCGTCGCTGCCTCTGCTCGATTTTAGCCGTTAAGTCTCCCGGTTGGAAGCTCAGCGCGCGAGCCCGGGCCGGGACGGGGCGGCGAGGCCCGCGAGCAGCACCGCGAGAATCCCGGTCAGGAAGATACCATCGAAGGTTCCGGCGCCGCCGATCGAGGCCACGGGCGCGCCGAGGCTGCCGATCTTGTCGAGGTTCATCAGGTCGGCGCCGACCAGCGTCCCCATCGAGCCGCCGATATAGGCCAGCGGCGCGGCATATTCGCGCGACAGCAGGAACGCCAGGATCGCGGTCACGACGACCGGCGCGAACACTGGCACGGCGATGCCGACGCCCTGCACCGGCGTTGCCATCGCGTGGATGATCACGGCGATCACCAGCACCGCGATCGCCGCGCGCAGCCAGAGCTGGTAGCGCAGCACGAGATAGGTCGACATGATCGTCGGGATCACGGCGCCGCCGACATTTACGGCGAGGAGGGTGCCGGGCCATTGATGCACCAGCGGCACGACATACTGCATGCCGAAAAAGTCGATGATCTCGCCGGAGCGCGCGACCTGCCCGGGCAGCATGGTGATCGGAATGTTGAAATAGCTGCCGATCAGCGATCCGAACAGCAGCAGCATCGCGGTGCCCGAGCTGACGCCGAGCTTCATGTAGGCGTAGCGCAGGATGCCGAGCTGGATCAGGACGATCAGGACGCCGAACGCCAGCACCAGGATGGCGAAGAAGGCCGGCGTGATCGGCAGATATTGGACCTGGGAATGCATGTCGAAAGCGTTTGAGATGTGGGCCTTGCCGTCCCCGTAGGATCATTCCACGGGGACGGCAGGGTGACAAATGGGCATTCGTCGCCTGGTTCCCAAGAGCGGCCATGCTCCCGTTCATTTGCCCGCAGCGATCATCGTGGCGTGCAGAACATAGCGCTCCGCCCCCTGTGTCAGGGCATCGAATGGCCAGCAGGTCGACAGCACCAGTTCGGCGCTGTCGGTCCCTGGATCGATGCCCGAGGCATCGAAGCGGACGACATGGGCGGCGTCGGCGCGGTAGCGGAAGGTGTTGCCGTCGCGCCTGACGATGTCGATCTCGTCGCCGATCCTGATGTCGCGCAGGAAGCGGAAATGCGTGTCGCGGTGCGCGGAGTACACCGCGATGCCCGGCTGGCCCGGCTCGGCGCTGCCTTCGACATGGCCGGCGCCGAAGGCGAGCGCCTGGCCGCTGGAGCCGGTCAGCGCGATGGTGGAGACGCCGAGGCGCTTCACCTCGATCCGCGCCACCGGGACCGTGTCGGCCCAGGACCACGGCTTGACCGGATGTCCCGTCGCGACGGTCCTAGTGAAGGCGCGGTCGAGCAGTACTTGTGCGACGATCGCCTTGGCGTGGATGAGAGCGCCGTGACCGAACAGGGCGAGGCCGACCAGGGCAATCGCGAGCGGGATGAGGACACGAGGCATGAACTCTCCTTTCGTCATTGCGAGGAGCGAAGCGACGAAGCAATCCAGAGTCGCGCACCCGGCCCTGGATTGCTTCGTCACCTTCGGCTCCTCGCAATGACGCCGTTAGTTAGTTGGCAGCCCGCCGCCGAAGGGCGGCGAGCCAGATCAGTTCGAGCATCAGGATCCCCAGCCCGAGCAGCATGCTGAGCTCGGCATCGGTTGCCGTCTTCGGCAGCGTGATCGTGGCGGGCGCCGCCGGCACCACCGGCCGCTTCAGCGCGGCGAGCTGGATGTCGCCGTCGGCTTCGGCGCGGCGGTCCTTCCGCATCGCCGGCATCCCACCGCGCTCGCCGAACACCTTCTCATAATCCCAGCCGGCCGGCAGGTTGATCGGCAGCTCGGCGAGCCTCATCGGCTCGCCATCGGTCCGCCGCGGCGTCTTGTCGACGGCGACGAGGCTGGTCAGGCGCGTCACCAGCTGATGCTCCAGCGCGAGCTTCAGAATCGCGCCGTCGGCTTCCTCTGATGTCATCTGCCGCATCGTCTGTGCCACCTCGGCATCGCCGATCTTGCGCCGGGCCCACAGCTTGGAGAGGCCCTTGCCTTCGGCGGCGCCTGACAGCGGCAGCGTGATGGTCCAGGGCTGGTCGCCGATGCGGCCCTTGAGCTGCAGCGATCCAGCGAGACGGTCGATCTTCGCGGCGAGCACCAGCGGCTCGTCGCGATAGACGTCCGGCAGCACCGCGGGCGTGAGATCCGCTGAGGCTTCCGAAAACGTCGCGGTCAGAGCGGTCACGGCCGGGTTCTCGAGTTTGGCGAACAGGCCGCGCATGCGCTCCTCGACCTGCTCGACCGAGCCGATATGCGTGAAGGCGCCGCGGCCGAGCTCGGCGGCGCGCGTCATCAGATAGGTGTTCGGTGCCGAGCCGATACCGACCATGAAGATGCGCGAGCGGCCGCGCATTGCGGTGATGGTCTCGAATAGCTGCTGCTCGTTGCCGATGGCGCCGTCGGTGAGGAATACCACCTGCCGCACGCGCGCGCTGTCGCTGCCGTCGTCGGTCAGCGCCGCGCGCATCGCAGGGACCATCTCGGTGCCGCCGCGCGCATCCAGCGAACTAACGAAGCTGGTGGCGCTGCCGACATGCTCGGCATCGGCCGGCACCGAGGACGGAAACAGCACGGTCATCGTGTCGTCGAAGCGGATCACGTTGAACCGGTCGCCCGGCTGTAGCCGGCCCAGCGCATAGAGCAGGCTGGCCTTGGCCTGGCGGATCGAGGTGCCGCCCATCGAGCCGGAATTGTCGATCACGAAGATGACGTCGCGCGGCTGCGGCCGCTGCGCCGGCGCTGCCACGGCAGGCGGCGTGACGAAGGCGAGCAGATAATCGGCGTCGCCGACCTGCTCGTGAAACAGCCCGACCGACGGCATCGCCGCAGCGGCCGGCTTCCAGGTCAGCTCGAAGTCGCGGTCGGCCGGCACCACGCCCTCGGCCAGGGTGACGACTCGCGTCTTCGCATCGGGGCTGTCGATCGTCACCTGGTGATGGTGGCTCTTGACCTCGCCGAGCGCAAAGCCGGCCTGCAGCCGCACCGCGATCCTGGTTGGATTGACCGGGTCATTCTTGGCCGGATCGAGCACCTCCGGGGAGATGCGGTTGCGGTCCGGTACCGGATCGTTCGCAGCGGCGCCCCAGCCGTTGCCGCCCGGGCGCAAATCGACGCTCTGCACGATCGGCGCCGGATTGTAGCGCGGCGCCACGACCAGCGGCACCCGCAGCGAGAATTCGCCGGCCGCCTGCGCCACCGGCTGCTGATATTCGATCTGCACCAGCACGGTTTCGCCGGGGCCGATATTGGCGAGCGAGTTGGTGAAGATGTTCGGCCGCTCCTGCTCGGTCAGCGCCGCGGTCTTGCCGTCGCGCTTGGCCTGCTCGTAGATCACCTTGGCCTGTTCGCGCGGCTTGATGTCGCCGACCACGACGCGGTCGCCGACGATCATCTTCAGCGTGTCCACCGCGCTGTCGGGCGGCAGCGGATAGACATAGACCGCCTCCATCCATTGCGAGCTCGTGTTCTTGAACAGCTGCGTCACGCGCGCCCGCGCCGTCGGGCCTGAAACGACGATGTCGACGTCGATGCCGAGCCGCGGCGCCTCGGTGTAACCGAGGTCGCTCTTGAACAGCAGCGCCCCGGAGCGGGCATCGCCCGGCCTGGTCAGCGGCGCCAGCGGCCCTTCGGAGGACCAGCCAGGGGTGACGCTGAGAAACAGCGCCGCGAAGCCGACCAGCAGCACGGCGGCGGCCTGCAGCAGCAGGAATAGCAGCATGGTCACGATCCACGACCGGACCGGATGGGTGCTGCTTCTGATATCGTGGTCGATCGTCTCGCTCATCATTGGCTCCGCAACGAACAATTTCGGCCTGCCGACACTGAGCGCAGCGCGCCAGCGCCGCGAGCGGAATGGTCGGTCTTGTTCGGCCGCGGCCCGCCCGCGCCTGTCCGGTGGCGGTCGAGAGCGCGGCTGATCTGTCCGGGTTTGTGCCGATTTGTCCGTCTGCTAAAAGGACGCGCGCCACATGGCAGGGGACAGGATGTCGATACCGGACAACGAGCTTTCCGACGAGCAGAGCCGGCAGGTTGCGGAGACGATCCGCGAGGAGATCGCGCGGCGCCGGATGTCGCGGCAGGCCCTCGCCGAGCAGGCCAGGCTGAGCCTGTCGACCCTAGAGAAGGCGCTCGGCGGCCGCCGCCCGTTCACGCTGGCGACCATCGTCCGGCTGGAGCAGGCGCTCGGCATGTCCCTGCGCAAGGCGCCGAGCGCGCCTCTCGCCGCGCCTGCCACGAGCGGCGGCATCGCGCCGGACAGTCTCGGCTCCTATTCGCGGCGGGCGGTGGAATGGATCGAGGGCACCTACGTCACCTTGCGGCCGTCATTCGGCGACAAGGACGCGATCTACGCCTACCGCACCGACATCGCCTGGGACGATGCGGCGTCGTCGCTGGTGTTTCGCGAGGGCGCGCGGCTCGATGCGGCGTTCACGCAATTCGGCGAGGTCGCCGTGCCCAACCAGTCCGGCTTCGTCTACCTCGTCACCAACCGCCACGGTCAGCACCGCCTGATCACCGTGTCACGGCCGACCATCACCGGCGAGATGTACGGCATCATCACGACGCTCTTGGCGGGCCGCGGCTCGCTGCTGACGCCGATCGCGGCGCCCATCGCGCTGCTTCCGCTGCGCAATGTGATGGAGCCGAGCTTCGGCAGACTCGGCACGGATGATCGACACTATGGGGTGTACCGCGAGCATCTGCGCAAGACGGTCGAGGAGCCGTTCGCACTGTTCGTGCAAGGCGTGCCGTGAGTTGTTAGGTGTAGGGTGGGCAAAGGCGCGCCCCGGTGCGTGTTGCATGCTGCGCTCCACCGCACGCCGTGCCCACCATTCGCTCCGAATGCGCCGACGGACGGTGGGCACGCAACCGCCCTGCGGGCGTCCGCTTTGCCCACCCTACGGCAGCTGACTCCGTCGCCGCGTTCGCTAGGACGGTGCGTGTGGGAGACGCGGTGCTCCTACAAATACGCTGTCGTCCCGGCGAACGCCGGGACCCATACCCCCAGGGAGGGGTTTGAGGCTGGCTGGTCATTGGCATTTTGCCCAACACAACCGCCGCGGAGTATGGGTCCCGGCGTTCGCCGGGACGACAGCGGTGGGTGGGCGGATTCACGGCTCAAACAGCAGAAGGCCTAAACAGCAGAACGGATCGAACAGCAGACGACGGACATGTCGACGCATTCCCGCGGCACATCATGCCCGAGGTCTGCGATCAGTTCGTCCCTCCTCAAATGCAGAGGGCGCAGGGAATGCCGGGTGAAGGCCTCACCCATGGCCCGCCTGCGAAAAAAATGCAGGCGGCAGGTACCACAGGCAAAGCCGATTCAACCGGCATTCCCTGCGCGACGGTCTTCACGCTTATACGCAGTCTCCCTGGTGCGCCGGGCTTGTTGGCCACCATTCGCGACAATGCTTGCGCATTGCGCGGGACACCAGCATCGGGGTGTCAGGACGCTGCGACTTCACGTCCGCAAGCGATCGTTCGTCCGCATCCTCATTGAAGAGAATGCTGCGATCTCTCGCGGCCATCGCATCCCCACCTCGCGTGTCGTGACGATCGCGCGCAACGCCCCTCTGCGGTGAGGCGGGATGCAGCGATACAATCATGAATTCCGAAAAATCGCAAGTAAATTATTTTTATCAGAATCCGGGGCAGGCCGAACATCGGTTTTCTTCGTGAACAGCAGGCTCTTGCCGCGATGTCGGTCAGCTCCCCTCCCCCTTGCGGGGAGGGGGTGGGGGTCCAACGAGTCGTGCTCGATGTGATGAGGGGGGATCTCTGAGAGACGCGAGCACAGCTTCGCGGCAGGGGCGAAGGAGGCTGAGGTCTAGAGCGCCTGATATATCGAGCGACGATTTCGATAGGCGCGGGGGCCTTCATGCGGGTCGGTGCGCGGGGATCCCCACCCCCAACCCCTCCCCGCAAGGGGGAGGGGAGCACACTGCCGTCGTTGCGAGAGCGAGGCCAATGCCAAGCCCGTGTGCTCAGACCAGCGAAACGGGTTGGCTGAAGCACACGGGACGATCTTGTCCGCCTATCCCCCCACGTCCGCGCTGATGATGTCGCCGAACAGGTCCCATTTGCCGCCCTTGAACTGCATCATCTTGAGCTGCTCGATCGGGGCGAAATCATTGGGGCCGGTATTGACCTTGATGCCGGGGATCAGGGTGTCGGGCGCAAAATCCTTCAGGCTGGCGGCCTGCTTCATGACGTTGTCGCGGGTGAGAGTGTCGCCGCACTGCTTCAGGGTCTGCACCATGGTCTGGGCCGCGGCATAGCCATAGGCGAGGTTGGCGTCGGAGATGTTGGCGCCCGGCATGTACTTGTCGATGAAGGCCATGAACTTCTTCATGCCCTCGTCGTCCTTCCACTGGGGGTCCGACGGATCCTTGAGATAGCCGGCGGACAGCACGCCTTCGGACGCATCGAGGCCGGCGGGCTTCATCACCGCGCCGATCGAGATCGAGACGTCGGTCATGACATGCATCGGCTTCCATTCCAGCTCGGCGATCTTCTTGATCGCCTGGGCGGCGAATTTCGGCGTGGAGATGTTGACGAACACGTCGGCGCCGGTTCCCTTCAGCTTGACGATATGGGAATCGATCGAGGGCTCGGTGGTCTCGTAGCTCTCCTCGGCGACGATCATGGTCTTGGCCTTGTCGCCGAGCACCTCCTTGATGCCGAGGACGTAGTCCTTGCCGAAATCGTCATTGGCATAAAAGATCGCGATCTTCGCGTTCGGCTTCTCCTTGAGGATGTACTTGGCGAAGATCCGCGCCTCGACGCGGTAGCTCGGCTGGAAGCCCATGGTCCAGGGGAATTCCTTCGGGTCGTTCCATTTGCTGGCGCCGGTGGCCAGGAACAGCTGCGGCACCTTCTTGGCGTTGTGATATTTCTGCACGGCGGTCTGGGTCGGCGTGCCCAGCGCATTGAACACCAGGAACACCTCGTCGCTCTCGATCAGCTTGCGCACCTGCTCGACCGTCTTCGGCGGGCTGTAGCCGTCGTCATAGGAGATGAAGTTGATCCGGCGGCCGTTGATGCCGCCCTGATCGTTGATCATCTTGAAGTAGGCTTCCTCGGTCTTGCCGATGATGCCGTAGGCCGAGGCCGGGCCGCTATACGCCTCGACGTTGCCGATCCTGATTTCGGTGTCGGTGGCGCCGGTGTCGTATTTCTTCTGCGCAAGCGCGCTCTGGCTCGCCAGTACGGAAAAGGCGGCCGCGGCCGCGAATGAGAGCAGAGTCCTGGTCGTCATCGGCAACATCCCTGGGCTTCCTCGATTGAATTTCCGTGATTGTCGTTTTTGCTCTTGGCCTGCGGCGATGGTGGCCATGGGAGGCCGCTCACCGCAATCGAGTGGGCAGATGTGTGCAATGCACTGTCTTGCGTCCAGGCGCTGGCCTTGGGAACCTGGCGGAGGCCGATCGGGCGCGCCGCAGGTGATTTTGCCGGCCAGCCACTCCACGCAAGTTGATACGGGCGTTTCCGGCGCATCTTCTCCCGCGCACGAAGCAGGATCCTCCCGGCACCGCCATGACGAAAAGCCCGTTCTACACGGCCGAGCACGAGGCCTTCCGCGACGTCATCAGGCGGTTCGTCGACAAGGAGATCGCGCCGTTCGCGAGCACGTGGGACGAGGCCGGAGAATTTCCGCGCGCGCTGTATCTGAAGGCGGCGGAGATCGGCCTGCTTGGACTCGGCTTCCCGGAGGAATTCGGCGGCGTGCCGGCCGACCAGTTCATGAAGATCGTGTCGTCGCAGGAATTGGCGCGTGCGGGTGCCGGCGGCATCAGCGCCAGCCTGATGAGCCATACGATCGGCACGCCGCCGATCGCGCGCGCCGCGCAGCCGCAGGTGAGGGCGCGCGTGCTGCCGGAGATTCTTGCTGGGCGCAAAATCTCGGCGCTGGCGATCACCGAGCCGAGCGGCGGCTCCGACGTTGCCAATCTCAGGACCAAGGCGGTCCGCGACGGCGATCACTACGTCGTCAGCGGCGAGAAGACGTTCATCACCTCGGGGATGCGCGCTGACTACATCACGGTCGCCGTGCGCACCGGCGGACCTGGGCCGGCGGGCGTCAGCCTGCTGCTGGTTCCCGGTGACACACCGGGCCTGACGCGCACCAAGCTCGACAAGATGGGCTGGTGGGCGTCGGACACCGCGACCCTGCATTTCGACGGCTGCCGCGTGCCCGTCGAGAACCTGATCGGCGAGGAGGGGCAGGGCTTCAAGCTGATCATGCACAATTTCAACGGCGAGCGGATGGGCATGGCGGCGAGCTGCACGGCCTTCGCCCGTGTCTGCCTCGACGATGCGATCGCCTACGCCAGGGAGCGCCAGACCTTCGGCAAGCCGCTCGCGCAGCACCAGGTGATCAGGCACAAGCTGGTCGACATGGCGCAGCGCGTGGCGGCGTCGCAGGCGATGCTGGAAATGCTGGCGTGGCGGCTCGAACAGGGCGACAATCCGGTCGCCGAGATCTGCATGATGAAGAACCAGGCGACGCAGACGATGGCCTACTGCGCCTCCGAAGCGGTGCAGATCTTCGGCGGCGCCGGCTTCATGCGCGGCATCCGGGTCGAGCGGATCTATCGCGAGGTGAAGGTCAATGCGATCGGCGGCGGCACCGAGGAGATCATGAAGGATCTGGCCAGCCGGCAGATGGGATTGTGACGCGCACTCTGTCCGCTCGTCATGCCCGGGCTTGACCCGGGCATCCATGCTGTACGCCATACAAGAACAACGACGTGGATGGCCGGGACAAGCCCGGCCATGACGTCAAGACAAGAGACGACAGGAGCTCGATCAAGAATGCTCTTCACCGCCGACCACGACGAACCGCGCCGCATCCTGCAGAAGTTCATCGCTGCCGAGATCAATCCCCATGTCGACGAATGGGAGGAGGCCGGCATCTTTCCGGCGCATGAGCTGTTCAAGAAGCTCGGTGACCTCGGCTTTCTCGGCCTCAACAAGCCGGTCGAGTTCGGCGGCCAGGGGCTGGATTATTCCTACGCGCTGATGATGGCGGAAGAGCTCGGCGCCATCAATTGTGGCGCCATCCCGATGGCGATCGGCGTGCAGACCGACATGGCGACGCCAGCGCTGGCGCGGTTCGGCTCCGACGAGGTGCGCAAGGAGTTCCTGGCGCCCGCGATCTCAGGCGACTACGTCGCCTGCATCGGCGTCTCCGAGCCCGGCGCGGGCTCCGACGTCGCCTCGATCAAGACCCAGGCGCGCGGCGATGGCGACGACTACGTCATCAATGGCGGCAAGATGTGGATCACCAACGGCACCCAGGCCGACTTCATCTGCCTGCTCGCCAACACCAGCGACGGCCCGGTCCATCGCAACAAGTCGCTGATCTGCGTGCCGATGAAGAGCAAGGGCGTGCAGGTCGCGCGCAAGCTCGACAAGATGGGCATGCGCTCGTCGGATACGGCGCAGATCTTCTTCGACAATGTCCGGGTGCCCAAGCGCAACCGCATCGGCGAGGAGGGGCAGGGTTTTACTTATCAGATGATGCAGTTCCAGGAGGAGCGGCTGTGGGCGGGCGCCGCCTGCCTGAAGGCGCATGAAGCGATCATCAATGCGACCATCGAGTACACGCGCAACCGCAAGGCGTTCGGCCGCTCGATCCTCGACAACCAGGTCGTCCACTTCAAGCTCGCGGAAATGCAGACCGAGGTCGAGCTGCTGCGCGCGCTGACCTATCAGGCCGCAGAGGCGCTGATCGCCGGCGAGGACGTGACGCGGCTCGCGACCATGGTGAAGCTCAAGACCGGCCGGTTGGGGCGCGAGCTCACCGACGCCTGCCTGCAATATTGGGGCGGCATGGGCTTCATGAACGAGACACCGGTCAGCCGGGCCTACCGCGATTCGCGCCTGAGCTCGATCGGCGGCGGCGCCGACGAGGTGATGCTGACCATCCTGTGCAAGATGATGGGGACCTTGCCAGGCAGCGGCAAAGCGGGAAACGCCTGATGATCACGCTGTATCATTGCGACGGCGCCCGCTCGTTTCGCCCGTTGTGGATGCTGGAAGAGCTTCGACTTAACTACGAGTTGAAGATGCTGCCGTTCCCGCCGCGGGTGCTGGCGAAGGAGTATCTGGCGATCAATCCGCTCGGCACGATCCCGTTTCTGATCGACGGCGAGACGAAGATGACGGAGTCCTCGGGCATCTGCCATTATCTCGGCGTCAAGCACGGCCCGACGCCGCTGATGGTCGGGCCTGAGGAAAAGGACTACGGCGCGTTCCTGAACTGGATGTATTTCTCCGACGCCACGCTGACGTTCCCGCAGACGCTGGTATTGCGATACACTCAGCTCGAGCCGGAGGAGCGGCGCTCGCCGCAGGTCGCCACCGATTATGCCAAGTGGTTCCTGGGACGGCTGCGCGCCGTGGAGGCAGCGACGGCGAATGCCGAGTTCTTGTGCGCGGGTCGTTTCACCGCGGCCGACATCGTGATCGGCTATGCATTGCGTCTCGCAGACACGCTTGGGCTCGCCAAGGATTTTGGGCCGAATGTGGCTGCCTATTGGGTGCGATTGCAGCAGCGCGAGGGCTATCAGCGGGCACGCGCCGCCGAGCAGCGTGCGGGCGTGGAGCAGGGCATCGAGCCGCGGGTCAGGCCGTAGCTTTGGGGACGTCATTCCGGGGCGATGCTTGAGCATCGAACCCGGAATCACGATCATCTCGAATCGGTGAATTAACCGCGACAAAAATCGGCAGTCGTCGCCGATGACAGGGGCGCGAATTGCGCTATGGTTCTCCTCCAAAGAAGCGGCCGCCAGAGCCGCGCCTCAGGAGGAAGACCATGGATGTGACCCGCCGGGACTCCGGCCATCTCATGCTGATCACGCCCGAGCGCGTCTTCTACGCCGGGCTGCTCGGCCGTCCGCGCCAGCGCTGCTCGGGCGCGTGCCATATCTACGTCGCGCTCACCGGCAGCCTGCGGCTGCTGGCCGAAGGAGCCGAAGAGCGCAGCGGCGAGCTGCTGGTCGTGCCGCCGAACCGGCCGCACACCATCGAGAGCGATTATCGCACCGTCATCGTCGTCACCATCGAGCCGGAGAGCGTGCCGATCGGCACGCTGGACCGCTTCGCCAGCCGCGTCGCCCGCGAGGCCGAGGCGTTCGCCTGCCGCATTCGCGCCGCCTATGAGGAGCTGGTGCAGCGGCCGCTGAGCGGCGACGTCACCAGCGCAGTGTTCGACCGGCTGTGCTTCGGCGAGGTGCTGCCGCAGCGGACGCTCGATCCGCGCGTGGTCAAGGCGATCGGTCTGATCGGCCGCTTCTCCGGCGAGCCGGCCACGGCCGAGAGCTGCGCCGCCGCCGTCGGCCTGTCGACGTCGCGCTTCCTGCATCTGTTCAAGGAGGAGACCGACATCTCCTTCCGTTCGTTCCGCGCCTGGAAGCGCGCGCGGCATCTGCTCAACTACGCCAACCAGGACCTCAACCTCGCGCATCTCGCGCAGGATATCGGCTATCCCGACTCGACGCATTTCAGCCATTCGATCCGCCGCTTCTACGGGCTGAAGCCGCGCGCGATCTTCTCCGGCTCGCGCGATCTCGCGATCTACCGCGCCGGCGAGGTCGCCTTGACCTGATCTTTCCTGGCTGCGTGCCGCGCGAGCGCGGCGCGCAGTGGGAACTTCGACAGTTCGAGCATGATCAGCGTGGTCAGCGCGGCTGCCGCGGTCAGCGCGAGATCGTCGACATGCAGCGGTCCGAACCGGAACAGCGCCGCAGCGGCGGGCAGCGTCAGGCTAGTCGCGAGCACGGCGACGACGAAGCCGATCACCAGCAGCAGCATGCGGTTCGGCCGCAGCAGCGCCTCGCGCAGCGAGCTCGAGAACGAGCGGTTGACGAAGATCAGGCTCACGATCACCGACACCAGGGTGAAGAACACCAGCGCGCGGAGCTCGTCGTCCGGCATGCCGTTGCGGTGTGCCAGCAGCAGGACGCCGCCCGTGGTGAGCATCGCCAGGATGCCCTGCAGCGCCCCCCACAGCACCAGCGGCCGCGGCAGCAATGGCTCCTGCGGATCGCGCGGCGGCCGCCGCATGATGTCGCTCTCCTCGGTCTCGGCCTCGAACACCAGCGAACAGACGGGATCGATGATCATCTCGAGAAAGGCGATGTGCACGGGCCCGAGCAGCAGCGGCAGACCGGTGACGAGCGGCAGCAGCGCCAGCCCGGCGATCGGAAAGTGCACGGCAAGGATGAAGCTCATCGCCTTGCGCAGATTGTCGTAGATGCGCCGGCCGAGCCGGATCGCCTTGACGATCGAGCCGAAATCATCGTCGAGCAGCACGATCGCCGAGGCCTCGCGCGCGACGTCGGTGCCGCGGCCGCCCATCGCGATGCCGATATGCGCCGCCTTGAGCGACGGCGCATCGTTGACGCCGTCGCCGGTCATCGCGACGATCTCGCCGTCGGCCTTGAGCGCGGTGACGATGCGCAGCTTCTGCTCCGGCATGATGCGGGCGAACGCCGTCGGCACGCGCGCCGCAAGCGCCAGGGCGTCGTCGTCGAGATCGGCAAGCTCGGGGCCCGCGATGACGCGCTCGGGATCGATCCCGGCCTGCCGCGCAATGGCGGTGGCCGTCGCGGGATAGTCGCCGGTGATCATGATGACGCGGACGCCGGCGGAGCGGCACTCGGCGACGGCATCCTTCACCTCCGGACGCAGCGGGTCGGCGAAGCCGACGAGACCGCGGAACGAGAACGCGAAGTCCTGCTGTATGTCGGGGAGCGCCTCGCCGCTCCAGCTCGCCTGGGCGACGCCGAGCACGCGCAGGCCCTCGGCGGCGAGCGTCTCGACGCGCGCCTGCAGCGCCGCCAGCTCGCCGCCGTCGACGCCGCAGAGCGATGCGATCGCTTCCGGCGCACCCTTGGCCGCCACGAGGCCGGCGCCGTCGCGCGACCAGACGTTGGTCATCGCCAGCAGGTCGGGGCGCAAGCCGTAGCGTCGCTGCAACGTGGCGCCTGCGGTGGCGTCGGCGCCGAGCGCGTGCAGCGCCTTCTCCATCGGATCATGCGACTGCGGGTCGCACGCGAGCACGGCGGTGGCGACGAGATCGCGGAAGGGCGGCGCGATGGCATCCGGCGTCGCCGTCGCAGGCTGCAGCACGCTGCCGTCCGGCAGCACCAGCCGGGCCACCATCATGCGGTTCTGCGTCAGGGTGCCGGTCTTGTCGGTGCACAGCACGGTGGCGGCGCCGAGCGATTCGATCGCCGAAGCGCGCCGCGTCAGCACGCGCGCCTGCGAGATGCGCCAGGCGCCCATCGCCAGGAACACGGTCAGCACCACCGGGAATTCCTCGGGGAGCATCGACATGCCCAGCGCGATGCCGGCGAGGATTCCCTCCAGCCATCCGCCGCGGTACACCGCATAGAGCACGACCGTGATCGCAACCACGATGCCGCCGCCGATGGCGAACGCCAGCACCAGCCGTCGCGTCTGCTGCCGCAACCGCGGCGTCTCGGTCTCCAGGGCGGTCACCGACTGGCCGATCCTGCCGATCGCCGTGTGCGGCCCGGTCGCCGTCACCTCGGCAATGCCGCCGCCGCGGACGACGAGACTGCTGGAGAACACGAATGGCTGGTCGTCGCCGCCGGCCGCCGCAGCGGGCGTGTCGATCGGCTCGGCCGGGGCGGGGCGCTTGCGCACCGGCACGGATTCGCCTGTCAGCAGCGATTCATCCGTCAGCAGATCGTCGCACTCCCGCAGCACCGCATCGGCCGCGACGCGATCGCCCTCGGCGAGCACGATGAGATCGCCGCGCACCACCTCGCGGCCGGCGATGCGGATGCGCTCGCCGTCGCGGATCACCAGGGCGCGCGGGCTGGAGAGATCGCGCAGCGATTCCAGCACGCGCTCGGTCCGTGCCTCCTGCACGATGGTGATGAAGACGGAGGCCGAGGCGAACACGCCGAGCAGCATCGCTTCCGCCGCGTCGCCCAGCGCGAGATAGATGCCCGCGCCGGCGAGCAGCAGAAGCAGCATCGGCTCCCTCAGCACATCGGCGACGAGGCGCAGGATCGAGCGTTTGCCGGTCTGCGGCAGCTCGTTGAATCCCTCCGCCGTCAGACGCCGTGCCGCCTCGGCTGCGCTCAGGCCGTTCGGAAATGTCGGCGCCGGTTGTGTGTCGATCGGCATTGCACGCCCCGTGACGAGAAACATGGGAACCAGTTAGCGCCGATCCCGTCCGGGCGCTTGACGCAGAGCAATAGCGGGTTGCGCGGCCTCCAACCAGCGAGTCAACGCAAGCAGATCAGGCGGAGACACCGTCATATACGGGCCGGATCAGCACAGCGCCGCTTGCGCGAAGCCATCGAACGAGTGCCATGAGCGACAAAGCCGTCATCACCTGCGCGCTGAACGGCGTGCTCACCGATCCCAGGCAGCATCATGTGCCGGTCACGCCCGAGGAGATGGCGCGCGAGGCGCGGCGCGCCTATGACGCTGGTGCTGCGATCATGCACATCCATCTGCGCCAGCAGGCGCCGGGCAAGGGGCATCTGCCGTCCTGGGACGTCGACGTCTCCCGCGAGATCCAGCAGGCGATCCGCGAGGCCTGTCCCGGCGTGATCATCAATCACACCTCGGGCGTGTCGGGACCGAACTATCAAGGTGCGCTCGACTGCATCCGGCAGACCCGGCCGGAGATCGCGGCCTGCAATGCCGGCTCGCTGAACTATCTCAAGGTCAAGGCCGACAACAACTGGGCCTGGCCGCCGATGATGTTCGACAACTCGGTCGAGAAGATCCAGGACTATCTCGCCGCGATGAAGGACGCCCACACGATCCCGGAATTCGAATGCTTCGACGTCGGCATCGTCCGCTGCGTCGGGATGTATCGCCAGGCCGGCATGTATGACGGCCCGCTCGAATACAACTTCGTGATGGGCGTCGCCTCCGGCATGCCGGCCGATCCCGAGCTGCTGCCGATCCTGCTCAAGCTGAAGCTCGCCGAGGCGCATTGGCAGGTCACGGCGATCGGCCGCGCCGAGATCTGGCCGCTGCACCAGCGCTGCGCCGAGCTTGGCGGCCATCTCCGCACCGGGCTGGAGGACACGTTCTATCTCGCCGACGGCACCAAGGTGACCTCGAACGGCCAGCTGATCGAGGCCATCGCGGCGTGCGCGCGGCGCGCCGGCCGCGAGATCGCAAGTCCCGCCGAGGCCCGGCAGATGTTTGGCACGGTGAATTGACGCAGCATACGCCGTCATTGCGAGCGCAGCGAAGCAATCCAGAGTTCTGCACGACGCCCTGGATTGCTTCGTCGCTTCGGCTCCTCGCAATGACGTGGATGGGGAGGGAACAGGCCAATGACCAATCTCGATGCCACCGGCGGCGTGTCCGGTCCCGGCCGCATCGGCCGGGTCGCGATCGGAGATCTCCTGAAGCGCGCGGCGCGCCGCTTTCCCGAGCGGGTGGCGATCACCGATGGCGCCCGTCAGGTGACGTTCACCGAGCTGGAGCGCGATGCCAACCGGTTTGCGAACTATCTCGTCGCCAAGGGGCTGAAGCCGGGCGAAAAGATCTCGACCGTCTGCAACAACTCGATTGAGTTCGTCAAAGCGCTGTTCGGCATCCATCGCGCGGGTCTCGTCTGGGTGCCGATCAATACGATGCTCGGGCCCGCCGACATGGACTACATCCTCGGCCATGCCGAGGTTCGCTTCGCGCTCATCGATGACAATCTGTTTGCTCAGGCGGACCGCCGCGCCGCGCTGGAAAAGCGGGGCGTCGAGCTGATCGCCGTCGATCTCACCGGGACGGCGAAGGCCGCGGGGCTCGCCGGCTTCACCGACCTCATCCAGGGGCATTCGGACGTCGAGCCCGAGATCGAGATCAACGATCGCGATCTTGCGATGATCATCTACACCTCGGGCACGACGTCGCGGCCGAAGGGCGCGATGCATTGTCACCTCGCCGTGGTGATGGCCGTGATGAGCAACTGCATCGAGATGCAGCTCTCGCGCGACGACGGCATCACCGGACAATTTCCGCTGTTCCACTGCGCCGGCCATGTGCTGCTGCTCAGCTATCTCTCGGTCGGCGGCCGCATGGCGCTGATGCGCGGCTTCGACCCGGTCGCCTGCATGGAGGCGATCGTGCGCGACCGCCTCACCGTGTTCGTCGGCCTGCCGCTGATGTACCAGGCGATCCTGGATCATCCGCGCCGCAAGGAGTTCGACCTCTCCCACTTGCGGACTTGCCTCTACACGATGGCGCCGATGGGCCGGCCGCTGTTGGAGCGCGCGATCAAGGAGCTGTGCCCGAACTTCGTGCTGACCAGCGGCCAGACCGAGATGTATCCGGCGACGACGATGTCGCGTCCCGAGGTGCAGCTCAATCGGTTCGGCAATTACTGGGGCGAGTCGCTGTTCGTCAACGAGACCGCGATCATGGATGATGCCGGCAACCTGCTGCCGCCGGGCGAGATCGGCGAGCTCGTGCATCGCGGGCCCAACGTGATGCTGGGCTACTACAAGGATCCGAAATCGACCGAGGACGCCCGCAAGTTCGGCTGGCACCATACCGGCGATCTCGCGGTCATCGACAAGGGCGAGGTGCTGTTCCTCGATCGCAAGAAGGACATGATCAAGTCCGGAGGCGAGAACGTCGCCTCGGTCAAGATCGAGGAGACCCTGCTGGCGCATCCGGCGGTGCAGAATGCCGCCGTCGTCGGCCTGCCGCATCCGCAATGGGGCGAGGCCGTCTCGGCCTTCGTCAAGCTCAAGCCCGGCGCACAGGCCAGTGAGACCGAGCTGCTCGAGCACTGCCGCAAGTCGCTTGGCGGCTTCCAGGTGCCGAAGCTGGTGCGGGTGCTCGAGGAGATGCCGATGACCGCCACCGGCAAGCTGCGCAAGGTCGAGCTGCGCCAGGCCTATGGCGATCATTTCGTGGCGAAGAGCGCGTGAGGGGTGATCCTCGAGATTCCGGGTTCGCTCCCGCGCAGCAAGATGGCCCGTCCATCTCGCTGCGCACTCGCGCCCCGGAATGACGAAAGCATGAACTGATGGCCACCATCGACAACACCATCTCTCCCTCCGGCGCCGCCTTCCAGGCCAATCGTGATGGCATGCTCGGCCTGATCGCGCGGATGCGCGATCTCGAGGCGCGCACGCGCAATGCCTCTGCGGCGGCAAAGGAGCGCTTCCATCAGCGCGGCCAGTTGTTGCCGCGCGAGCGCGTCGCCTTGGTGCTCGATCCCGGCGCGCCGTTCCTGGAGCTGTCGACGCTTGCCGGCTACATGTTCGATACGCCGGACCCGGCCAAGAGCGTGCCGGGCGGCGGCGTCGTCGCCGGCATCGGCTTCGTGTCCGGCGTGCGCTGCATGGTCTCGGCGAATGACGCGGGCATCGATGCCGGAGCGCTGCAGCCTTACGGCCTCGACAAGACCCTGCGCGTGCAGGAGCTGGCGCTGGAGAACAAGCTGCCCTACGTGCAACTGGTCGAGAGTGCCGGCGCCAACCTGCTGCGCTACCGCGTCGAGGACTTCGTGCGGGGCGGCAACATCTTTCGCAACCTGGCGCGGCTGTCGGCGGCGGGGCAGCCGGTCGTCACGGTGACGCACGGCTCGTCCACGGCGGGCGGCGCCTACCAGACCGGTCTGTCCGACTACATCGTGATGGTCCGCGGCCGCACCCGCGCCTTCCTCGCCGGCCCGCCGCTGCTGAAGGCCGCGACCGGCGAGATCGCCACCGAGGAGGAGCTCGGCGGCGCCGAGATGCACACCTCGATCTCCGGCCTCGGCGACTATCTCGCCGAGGACGACCGCGATGCGCTGCGTATCGCGCGCGAGATCATGGGCAAGCTGAACTGGGACCGGCCGTCGCACGAGTCGTCACCGGTGAAGCCGCCGCGCTACGACCAGGAGGAACTGCTCGGCATCATGCCGCTCGACCACAAGCGCCCAGTCGACATGCGCCAGGTCATCGCGCGGATCGTCGACGACAGCGACTTCGTCGAAATGTCTCCGAACTACGGCCCTGCGACGGTGTGCGGCCATGCCCGCATCGAGGGCCAGGCAATCGGCATCGTCACCAACAACGGCCCGCTCGATCCGGCCGGCGCCAACAAGGCGACGCACTTCATCCAGTCCTGCTGCCAGACCCGAACGCCGATTCTCTATCTCAACAACACCACCGGCTACATGGTCGGCCGCGCCTATGAGGAGGCCGGCATGATCAAGCACGGCTCCAAGATGATCCAGGCGGTGACCTCGGCCAGCGTGCCGCAGATCACGATCTATTGCGGGGCCTCGTTCGGGGCGGGCAACTACGGCATGTGTGGCCGTGGATTCCACCCGCGCTTCTGCTTCTCCTGGCCCAACGCCAAGACCGCCGTGATGGGTGGCGAGCAGGCGGCGGAGACGATGGCGATCGTGACCGAAGCGGCGGCGGCGCGCCGCGGCAAGCCGGTGGAGCGCGAGAAGCTCGATGCCATGAAGGCGCAGATCATCGGCGTGTTCGACAGCCAGATGGACGTGTTCGCGACCTCGGCGCGCGTGCTCGACGACGGCGTGATCGATCCGCGTGACACCCGCGCGGTGCTGTCGGAAGTGCTGGCGATCTGCCGCGAGGCGGAGGCGCGCGAGCCGCAGCGCATGCAGTTCTCGGTGGCGCGGCCATGAGCGAAGAGATGGGTGCAATGACGCGCAGGCCTTTCCACAAGGTGCTGATCGCCAACCGCGGTGAGATCAGCTTGCGGATCATGCGCACCGCGCGCCGGCTCGGCCACGGCGTGGTCGCGGTCTACTCGGACGCCGATTCCGATGCGCCGCATGTGCGGCTCGCCGATCAGGCCGTCCGCATCGGCGCGCCGCCGCCCGCACAGTCCTATCTCAACATCGCAGCGATCATCGCCGCCGCAAAGGCGACTGGCGCGGATGCCGTGCATCCCGGTTATGGCTTTCTCGCCGAGAACGAGGATTTTGCGCAAGCGTGCAAGGAGGCCGGTCTGGTGTTCATCGGGCCATCGCCCGAGGCGATCAAGGCGATGGGCAACAAGGCCGGCGCCAAGGTGATCATGAGTTGCGCCGGTGTGCCCTGCGTACCCGGCTATCAGGGGGAGGACCAGGGCGACGACGCGATGCTGCGCGAGGCGCGCCGCATTGGTTTCCCGGTAATGATCAAGGCCGTCGCCGGTGGCGGCGGCCGCGGCATGCGGCTCGTGGCAGACGCCGGCGCGTTCCCCGATTTGCTGCGCAGTGCGCGCTCCGAAGCGGCCGCCGCGTTTGGTGACGGCACCGTCATCCTGGAGAAGGCGATCGCCAATCCGCGCCACATCGAGATCCAGGTGTTCGGCGATCGGCACGGCAATGCCATCCATCTCGGCGAGCGCGACTGTTCGGTGCAGCGCCGACACCAGAAGCTGATCGAGGAGGCGCCGTCGCCCGCGGTCGGGCCGGAGCTGCGCGCGCGCATGGGCGCCGTGGCGGTGCAGGCGGTGAAGGCGCTCGGCTATGAGGGCGCAGGCACCCTGGAATTCCTGCTCGACGGCGACGGCCAATTCTACTTCATGGAGATGAACACGCGGCTGCAGGTCGAGCATCCCGTGACAGAGGCACTGACGGGACTCGATCTTGTCGAATGGCAATTGCGCATCGCCGCCGGCGAGCCCCTGCCGTTGCGCCAGGAGCAGATCAGCTTCTCGGGTCACGCGATCGAGGTGCGACTGTGCTCCGAGGATGCGGCGCACGACTTCATGCCGCAGTCCGGGCGAATGACGCTGTGGCAGATGCCCGAGACGATCCGGGTCGAGCATGCGCTGGAGTCCGGTGCGGAGATCCCGCCCCACTACGATTCGATGATCGCCAAGCTGATCAGCCATGCTGCGACCCGTGAGGAGGCGCGCGCAAGACTGATCGCCGGATTGGAGCAGGCCGTTGCCTTGGGCGTCCCGACCAACCGGGCCTTCCTCATGTCCTGCCTGCGGCATCCGGCCTTCTCCGCGGGCAAGGCGACCACCGCATTCATCGCGGCGCATCGTGACGAGCTGCGTGCGCCGGCCGTCGAAGCGGCAGACCTCGCGCTGGGTGCGTTGCTGCTCTCCGTCAGCCATCCGCTCGCGCATCCCGTCCGCCGCGGCCGCTCGCTCGCGGCAGCCTTCGCGACGCCGCTCCGGTTCGAGATCGCCGGTGAGGTGGCCGAGTGCGAGCTGCTGCGCGAGCGTGACGGAAGCTATCGCGTGACGCGTGGCGATGCAGAGCATCGCTTCGAGATCGTGTCGCTCACGGATGATGCGATCCGCGTTCGTCACGCCGAGATCGTCGAGAGCGCGCGCTTCGTCCGCGACAACGATCGGCTGTTCGTCCAGCATCGCGGTCAGACGCTGGCAGTGCGCGATCTGACGTTGGCGAGGCCGCAATCCTCGGCCGCCACCGGAGGTGATGGCAAGGTCCGTGCGGCCCTGAACGGTCGCGTGGTCGCGGTGCTGGTGAAACCGGGCGACAGCGTGGTTGTGGGACAGCCGGTGGTGACGCTCGAGGCGATGAAGATGGAGCACGTTCATACTGCCGGCATCGCCGGAACGGTGACCGCGATCGAGGTCGCCGAGGGCGACCAGGTGACGACGGGTCGGATCGTGGTGGAGATTGCGGGCTGATCGTCGCGCAACTGGGCGTGAGTTAGCTCGAGGCATGCTGCACCTCCCTCCCGCTTGCGGGGCGGGGGTCCGCGCGCGCTGAACTCTGTTGTATGCGACTTCGATATTCTCACGGAGTCGTCGCTTCGCGACATGCAGCGTCCCGCCGCTGCATTCTGCAACACTCAAAGGAGGCGGTTCGCCGGTTGCGCAGATCATCGTCGACATCGTCCACGGTGGGAGCGCAGATCACGTGGAGCGCGACACGTGGACCCCCACCCGCGACCCCTCCTCGCAAGGGGGAGGGGAGTGCATTGCTGTCGAGGCGAGGGGCAATTCTGCCATCAAAGACGTGAAATCAACTGCGCTGTTTCAAGGGCGGGGTACCGACCCCTAATCCTTCAAACGGCAACAATGCCGATCGTGGCTCTGTTGCGCGGCCGACGCGCGCCTCACGGATGCAATTGCCGCCTCAGCGCCGCGACCAGCCGTGACGTCTGGAACGGCTTCGACAGCAGCGGTGCCGTGGCGAATTCTTCCGGGCATTGATCGACGGAATAGCCGGTGACGGCGACGAAGGGCACGCCGGCCGCGGCCAAAGCGCGCGCGATCGGCGCCGATGTTTCCCGCCCGAGATTGACGTCGAGCACGGCAAGATCGCAGTGATTCCGCTCGAGCAGATGGAGGGCTTTGTGCACGGTCGGCGCCACGCCGACCACCGTGAATCCGGCGGCTTCGAGCTCGACCGCGAGGTCGAAGCCGATCAGGGGATCGTCCTCGACGATCAGGAGGTGAGTCTTCTCACTGGCGCGCATGATGATGGTCGCGGCTGAGGCGTTGCAGGGGGCACCTCAGGTGCCAGCGCAGTCCGGCCGGCAGGAACTGGACCTCGACCGATCCATCCAGGCCAGCGCGCACCAGGTCGGAAATCACCCGGCTGCCGAAGCCGGTGTGCTCGGGCGGCGCCACCTCAGGTCCGCCGCTTTCGACCCAGGTCATGTCGAAGCTGTCGTCGATGCGCGTCCAGCGGACCGCGATCCGTCCGTCGTGGTTCGACAGCGCACCATATTTGGCGGCGTTGGTGGCGAGCTCGTGGACCGCCATGCCGATCGACTGCGCGGCCTCTGGCGTCAGCTCGATCGGCGGTCCGTCGATCGCGATGCGGTCGCCGATCAAGTCGCTGAACGCCCCGAGCTGCGAGCGGACCAGGCCGCCGAGTGGAATGAAACGCCAATCGTTCTGAATCAGGAGATCCTGATTGCTCGCGATCGCCTGCAGGCGCTCCAGAAAGCGGTTGAGGTCGAGCTGGCGGCCGTGACGGGTCATCTGCCGGGCGATCGCCTGCACCAGCGACAGCAGGTTCTTGCTGCGGTGGTTCACCTCGGCCAGCAAGGTGCGCAACTGCTCCCTTGTCTGGCGCTTGTCGGTGATGTCACGCACGATCTTGGAGGCGCCGATGATCCGGCCGCTCGAATCCCGGACCGGCGAGACCGTGACCGACACGTCGATGAGCGCACCATCCTTGCGCAGGCGGATGGTCTCGAAATTGTCGATGATCGCGCCGGATAGGACGGTGGCGAGGATCCGGTCCTCCTCGGCCTGGCGCTCCTGCGGGATGATCGTGCGGATCGAGCGGTTGATCATCTCGCCTTCCGAGAAGCCGAAGATGCGTTCGGCGCTCTTGTTCCAGCTGGTGATCGTGCCGTCCAGCGTCTTGCTGACGACGCCGTCCGAGGACGAGGCGACGATGGCCGCGAGCATCGCCGCCGCACGCTCGGCCTTCTTCGACAGCGTGACGTCGCGGATGATTCCGGAGATGCCGACGATCACGCCGGTGCTGCTGCGGATCGGTGACAACGTGATGGAGACCTCGATCGGGCGTCCCTGCTTGGTCAGCCGGACGGTCTCGAAGCTCTCGACCGCTTCGCCCGCGTTGACCCTGGCGCGCAAGGCGTTCGCTTCTTCCGCCAGCTCGGGGGGAACGATCTCGGAGACGGATCTGCCGATCATTTCAGCCGCGGTGAACCCCAGCATCCGCTCGCTGGCCGCGTTCCAACTGCGGATGACGCCGTCGGCGGTGGTGCTGACAATGGCGTCGGCCGAGGACTCCACGATCGCCGCCAGATAGGCCGTGTCGTCGTCGGTCGCGCGTGGGGCGGGGGAGGCGCCGGGCATTCCGTGCACGTCGCAGGCTCCTTGCTAACAGGTCGGTAGAGAAGACGCCGTGCACCAGATTACCAACTTGTTTGTGTGCAAATGCAAGGGCTATCTCGATCGCTGCTTGTTGTTGGTCTTCCCGGCAACGAGGACAGGGCGATTTGCCGTCAGCAGACCCGTTTGGGGCCATGCGACGTGCTCCAGCTCACGACGGCGAACACACAAAACGCAGGCTTGAGCGTTTCGTTCCGGAGGATCTTGCTAAATTGCCGGCGAAGGTGCCGTATCATCGGGCGCCAGGGCCCACTCTTGCGTCCGGACGCCGCCGACCATGGGGCTGAGGCGCAATCCAAAGGCGAATTTGTCCGCAATTACTTCCTAAGGCTGAGGATATAGCCTGCCAGGTCGGTCGCATCGTTCGCACTGAGCGGATTGTTGGCCATCGTCGCGTGGGGAAGCAGGAGGAACTTGACCAGCATGTCCTTCGTCACTCCGTCCCTGGCCGCGATGGCGACAAACGGCCGGGCGCGGCGGAACTTGGTCGGCTCGGTGGCCACCGCATGGCAGGCGGCGCACCAGCGCTCGGCGAGCTGGCGGCCGTGGTCGAGATCCTCGGCGGCCGCCGAGGCGGAGAGCAGGACCAGCAGCAGCAGTGATGGTACGGAGGCACGTCGCACGCCCGGCTCTCCTCACAGCGGCTGGTCGTCGTCGGTCGACGGCTGGTCCTGCAGCGAGACGATGTCACCGCCGCCGAACTCGTCCTCCGGCGGCGGATAGACCCACGTGTGGTCGCGCACGTTCCTGACGCCCTGGACGCTCTTGGCCGCCATGATCGCCGTGGCCCGCTCCTTCTCGTTGCGCACCGCGCCCGTGAGATGCGCGATGCCGTTGCGGACGACGACGTTGAAGCGGCAATGCTTGCAGGCGGCCTGGTCGAGCGAATCGAGAATGGCGCTGCGGATCCCGTCATCGTCGGGGGTGGGGCCTGGAACGGCAGTGGCGAGGTCGGCCACGGTTTGCAGGAAATCCGTGTGTGTCACCACGCCGGCCAGCCGGTCGCCACTCATCACAGGGAGACGCTTGATGTTGCGCTTCTCCATGATCTCGGCGATCTCCGCCAGGCTGGCATCGGCGCTGACCGTGACCGGAGGCTGGCTCATGATGTCGCCGACCGTACGGCCGTGGGAATGGACGAAGTCGGCTCCGATGCGGCCGCGGCCGACCAGGAGGTCGAGCCAGCGGCCTTGCCTGCGTTCGGTGCCGAGCTCGGCGCGGCGCAGGAAATCACCGTCCGTGACCATGCCGACGAGCGTGCCGGACGCGTCGACCACCGGCAGCCCGCCGATGTGGTTGCGCAGCATGATCCGCGCCGCCTCGGCCACCGGGGTTCCGGGCGTCACCGCGATCACGGATCTGGTCATGATTTGATGAGCGCGCATGTCGTCGTCTCGTGCTGCGATCGCAATCGGCGAAGAATAGCTGCGCGGCATCGCGCGCGCTTGACCAGGATCAATCCGAGGTCGTGCCGCCCTACACGATCCTAGAAGTCTTGTTGCCCCAATAGCGGTCGCGCAGCAGACGCTTGTAGAGCTTGCCGGTCGGCAGCCGCGGCAGCTCCTTATCGAAATCGATCGAGCGCGGCACCTTCTGTCGCGACAGCGATTGCCGGCAGAACGCGATCAGCTCCTCTTCCAGCTCAGGCCCAGGCATGATGCCCGACATCGGCTGGACCACCGCCTTCACCTCCTCGCCGAGATCGGAATTGGGCACGCCGAACACGGCGGCATCGGCGACCTTCGGATGCGTGATCAGCAGGTTTTCGCATTCCTGCGGATAGATGTTCACGCCGCCGGAGATGATCATGAAGGTGGCGCGATCGGTGAGATAGAGATAGCCGTCGGCATCGACATAGCCGACGTCGCCGACCGTGCTCATCGTGCCGTCGGCCGAGCGTGCCTCCTTGGTGCGCTCGGGGTCGTTGAAATACTCGAACGGCGATCCGGTCTTGAACCACACCGTGCCGGCCGTTCCGATCGGGCACGGCTGCATGTTCTCATCGAGGATGTGCAGGTCGCCGAACAGCACCTTGCCGACGGTGCCGCGATGCGCGAGCCATTCCGCGCTGTCGCAGGCGGTGAAGCCGAGGCCTTCGGTGGCGCCGTAATATTCGTGGATGATCGGCCCCCACCATTTGATCATGTCCTCCTTGACCTGTGCCGGGCACGGCGCGGCGGCATGGATCGCGACTTCGAGCGAGGAGAGGTCATAGCGCGTACGGATCTGTTCCGGCAGTTTCAGCATGCGCGAGAACATCGTCGGTACCAATTGCGTATGCGTGATGCCCCATTGCTCGACCAGTTGCAGGTAGCGCTCGGGGTCGAACGTCTCCATGATGATGGCGGTGCCGCCGACGCGGATGGTGAGGTTGACCGCGGCCTGCGGCGCGGAGTGATAGAGCGGCGCCGGCGACAGATAGATCATGCCCTCGCGATAGCGCCACAGCTTCTCCAGGAAATCGAAGATCGGCAGCTGCTGCACTGGCGGCTGCTCGGGCAGCGGCCGCAGGATGCCCTTCGGCCGGCCCGTGGTGCCGGAGGAATAGAGCATCGCGGTGCCGACGCATTCGTCGGCAATCGGCGTCGCCGGCAGGCCGGCGGTGGCCTCCGCGAGGCCGACGATCCGCTCGCTCTCGCCTGCGCCATCGGCGACGACGCAGAGCTCGATGTCGGGCGCCTCCTTCAGCGCCTCGCGCGCGACGTCGAGCTTGGCGAGGGAGGTGATCAGAAGCCGCGACCGGCTGTTGTTGAGGATGTAGGCCAACTCGCCGGGCGTGAGGTAGGAGTTCACGCAGGTGAAGTAGAGCCCGGAGCGCTCGCCTGCGCCGCACGCTTCCAGATAGCGGCTGTTGTTCTCCATGAAAATCGAATAGTGGTCGAGCCGCTTCAGGCCGCGCTTGCGGAACAGATGCGCCAGCCGGTTGCTGCGCGCCTCCAGCTCGCGATAGGTCACGGCCTCGCCGGTCGAGGCCATGATGAAGGCGGGCTGCAATGGGCGCAGCCGGGCGTGCTTGCCGGTGTACATGTGTCCTCCCTTCCGACGCCGGCCGGAGGTACGGTGGTGGAGGGCCGCAGGGCAAACGTCACGCCGACGATGTTCTCGTCGCGCCCTCGGGCCGTTTCCTTCCGCGCGTACCATCCTTACGGGACGGCATGTCGTTGTTTGCGGCCAATCTAGCGGACAGGTTCCGGGCTCTCAACAGGCCTCTCAGCCCTTTGGCTGAGGAGGGAAGGGATGGGCGCGGCCGGGGTTCTGGCATAACATGGTCAGGCATTCCAACGAATGACGTCTCAAAGCCAAGAAACTCCGGGAGAGATCATATGAAATCGGGCTTGCTGGCTGTTGCTGCCGTCGGTGCGCTGCTCGTGGCGGCGCCGGCGTCGGCACAGGTCAAGATCGGCATCCTCAACGACCAGTCCGGCGTCTACGCGGACTATGGCGGCAAGTACTCCGTCGAGGCCGCCAGGATGGCGATCGAGGATTTCGGCGGCGAGGTGCTGGGGCAGAAGGTCGAGCTGGTCACCGCCGACCACCAGAACAAGCCGGACCTCGCCTCTTCGATCGCGCGGCGCTGGTACGATACCGAGGGGGTCGACATGATCACGGAGCTGACGACCTCGTCGGTCGCGCTCGCCATCCAGGATCTGTCGAAGGAAAAGAAGAAGATCGACATCGTCGTCGGTGCCGCGACCTCGCGCATATCAGGCGATGCCTGCACGCCCTACGGCTTCCACTGGGCCTATGACACCCGCGCGCTCGCGGTCGGCACCGGCGGGGCGCTGGTCGAGTCCGGCGGCGATACCTGGTTCTTCATGACCGCCGACTACGCCTTCGGCTATGCGCTGGAGAAGGACACCAGCGACATCGTGACGTCGAAGGGCGGCAAGGTGCTGGGCTCGGTGCGCATCCCGCTCAACTCGTCGGACTTCTCCTCCTTCCTGCTGCAGGCGCAGAGCTCGAAGGCGAAGATCATCGGGCTCGCCAATGCCGGCCTCGACACCACCAACTCGATCAAGCAGGCGGCCGAGTTCGGCATCGTCAAGGGCGGCCAGAAGCTCGCCGGCCTGCTGATGACCTTGTCGGAGGTGCATGGCCTCGGGCTGGAGGCGGCGCAGGGCCTGATCCTCACCGAAGGCTTCTACTGGGATCGCGACGACAAGTCCCGCGCCTTCAGCGAGCGCTTCATGAAGCGCACCGGCCGGATGCCGAGCATGATCCACGCCGGCACCTATTCCGCGACATTGTCCTATCTGAAGGCCGTCAAGGCCGCCGGAACCAAGGACTCCGATACGGTCGCGGCCAAGCTGAAGGAGTTGCCGGTCGACGACGCCTTCGCGCAAGGCAAGGTGCTCGCCAACGGCCGCATGGTCCACGACATGTACCTGTTCGAGGTCAAGAAGCCGTCCGAATCGAAGAAGCCGTGGGACTACTACAAGCAGCTCGCCACGGTGCCCGGCGACAAGGCGTTCTTCACCGCCAAGGAGAGCGGCTGTCCGCTGACGAAGTGATCGCGCGCCAGAACATTGGTGTCGCCCCGGCGAAAGCCGGGGCCCATACCGCGTGATCTCTGAACGGGGCAGGCTGCACGTCGACCCGTCGCGCAACAAACATCCGTCGGTGGCTATGGGTCCCTGCGTTCGCAGGGACGACAGCGGCGGACTGGGCGGTCAGCCGTGCAGCATGCGCCAGAGGACGGCGATGAGCGAACCGACCAGCAGGACCGAGCCTGCCAGGGCCTGCACGCCAAAACCGGGGCCGCGCTTCTCGGCGGCCCTTGCGTAGGACACCATGTACATCCCGCGCCCGGCGATCCAGACCAGGCCGATCAGTGCGGCGATGACATCGCTGACATAGATGGCGAACAGCCACAGCGCCGGCAGGAAGATCGGCAGCCATTCCAGCGTATTCATCTGCACGCGGAAGGTGCGCTCGAAATCGGCATTGCCGGTGGTCGCGGGCGCCTTCACGCCGAACCTGGCGCGCGCCTGCGCGACGCGGACGGCCATGTAGAAATACAGCATGAGCGCGAGCACGGTGACGAGTGCGGTGAAGTGATACATGCGCGGTTCCCCCTGATGACGGCTTCTTAATATCCGGTCAGTTCGAGATAGCCCACCCCGGTGTGGCTGCCCTTGAAGCTGATCGGCCCTTCCCAATAGGGCACGCGCGTGCCCATCCAGGCGTTTGGATTGAGCGCTGCGGTGTCGATGGCGATGCCGAGCGCTGATATCTCGACACGCCAGCCGACCGGCAGCCTGCGCTCGCCGATCGCAACTGTCTCTGTCGGCGTCATGACGATGCCCCCGGGGCCGAGCGCATGCGAGGCGCCGTCAGCCGTGATCCAGGTTCCCGATGTGTAGTCGCCATTGCCCTGCCGCATCCGGTACAGCATCAGCTTCTCGCCGCCGGCAAAATGCAGCGCGAACCAGTCCCAGCCGGTCTGGTCGGAAGCCAGCGGCTGGCTGCTCCATTCGCGGTCGAGCCAGGCCAGCCCTGAGACCTCGACTGGTTGATCGTCGAAGCTGATGCGGCCTCGGGCGCGGTAGAACGGCTGGCTGTAGTAGTACGACGCCTGGCCGCGCTCGGATTTGCGGCTGTAGCCGCCGATGCCCTGCAGCACCACCGGCCGCTCCGCCTCCAGATGCAGTGCGTAGGAGAAGTCCGGCCCGACGGCGCTCATGTCCAGGGGCGCCAGCACTCGATCGTCGGTCGTCGCGGTGCCGCGCAATTGCCAGTCGTCGATCCAGGCCTGGAACGGCTTGGCCTCGACGCCGGCCTGGCCGACGCCGCCGCGCGCGAATTTTTCGGCCGAGCGGTGACTGTCGGCACGCGTCACCGCGGCATGCGCCATCCAGAGCTGCTGATTGTCGAAGCCTTCGCCCTGCGGCCCCGGCCGGGCCGCCGAGCGGAACAGGGTCCATTGCAGGCCATAGGCCTTGCCGCTGGAATCGGCGAGGTTGGCGGTGACGTACCACCATTCGATTCGGAAATCGTCGTGCGGCCCGTGATCCGCAGGGAAGCTGAACTCTCGTCCGGGCGTCACCGGCGCAAAGCCGTCGGCGCTATCGCTCAGTCCCGCAAAGCCCTGCGCGCGCGCGAGGCGGGGCAGCGCCAGCAGGCCGAGCCCGCCGATCAGCATGCGTCGCGAAATGGTCGCTCTAGCGCTCAATGGTGAAGGTCCTGACGAGATCGGCCGGCTGCATCCGCGCCAGCCGCAGCACCGGCAGCAGCGAGGCGATCAGCGCCGCGATGAGCGTGACGAGCAAGAGCCGAATGAGCTGCAGCGGAAACACGTCGAACGGCAGCCGCCAGCCGAATGCCTTGACGTTGACGATCGCGATCAGGCACCACGCCACCACAAGCCCGAGCGGCAGCGCCAGCAGCGCGGTGAGGCCGGCAAGCGACAGCGTCTTCAACAGCTCGACCTCGGCGAGCCGCCGCCGCGTCAGCCCGATTGCCCATAAGGGTGCGAGCTGCGGCAGCCGCGAGTTCGCCAAGGTCAGCAGGCTGGTCAGCAGCGCGATCGCTGCGACGCCGAGCGTGAAGGTGTTGAGCGCGCCGGTCACCGCAAAGGTGCGGTTGAAGATCTGTTTCGATTCCTGCTTCACGGTGGCCTGGTCGACGACGTTGCGACCATCGAGGCCGAACTTGTTGGTGAGCCCCGTGATCAGCCCCGGCACGTCGGCGGCCGCCGCGCGCACGGCCATGCGCGTCATGGGCGTCGCCGGGAAGCGGCGTGTCAGCGCGGCGACGTTGACCGTGATCTGGCCCTTGGGATTGCCGTAGTCGGCATAGATTCCGGCGACGGTGATGCGCCAATCGCCGCCGGGCGCGGGAAGGTCCAGGCTGTCGCCAACGGATAGATTGAGCCGCCGCGCCAACTGCTCGCTGACGAAGCCGGCGTCGCCACGCACCAACTGCTTCCACGCGTTGTTGCCGGCCTGCAGCAGCGGCCAGTGGTCGCGATAGGTGTCGTGATCGGGCAGGCCGAGAATGTCGATCGGCGCGCCTGCAAGCTGCGCTTCGGCGCGGCCGCCCGGCAGCACCGCCTGCACCTCGGGCCGCGCGCGCAGCCAGGCCTGGACGTCGCGCGCCTGCGCTTCGTCCGACGCGCTGATGTAGATGTCGGCCGCGAGGCGGCCGTCGAGCCAGACCAGGAAGGTGCGGCTGAAGGTTTCCACCATCGTCGCCACGCCGACATTGACGGCGAGCGCCATCAGCAGCGCCATCAGCGCCAGCGACAGGCCCGAGATCTGCTGGCGGCTGTCGGCCCAGAACCATTGTGCCAGCGCCCCCCGCGCGCCGCGCTCGCCGAGCCGCAGCACCAGCTCGAGGATCGCCGGCAGCAGCAGCGCGGCGCCGAGCATCATGGCTGCGAGCACGCCGAAGCCGGCGAGCAGCGACTGCCCGAGCCACAGCAGCAGGCCGGCGGCAACGAAGAAGGCGAGCGCGACCGCGCTCTGCAATCGCAGCCAGCGCCGCTGCGCCTCCTGCCACGCATAGGGTTGCGCGGTGGAGAGGATCGGCAGCCGCATCGATTTGATCAGGCTCGTCGTCGCGGCTGCGAGCGCGCCGGCGATGCTGATGACGAGGCCCGCAAACCACCATTCGGGCTGCAGGCTCAGCTCGCCCGGCACCTGCGCGCCATACAGCCCGCGCAGCGACGCTGCCACGTTCGGCAACAGCGCCGCAGCGATGAAATAGCCGCACACCAGCCCGACCAGGCCGGCCGCCAATGCAAAGGCGATGAGCTCGCCGATCAGCACGCCATTGAGCTGGCGCGCCGACACGCCGCAGGCGCGCAAGGTCCGCAGCACCGGCAGCCGCTGTTCGAAGGCGAGCCCGATGGCGGAGTTGACGATGAACAGGCCGACGACAAAGGACAGCAGGCCGAACGCGGTGAGGTTGAGGTGGAAGCTGTCGGTCAGCCGCTCCAGGTCGGTCTCGGCCTCCGGCTGCACGAGCTGCAGCCGGCCGTCCGCCAACGACTGCAACGGCTGTCGCTGGCCTTGCGTCTTGCCGACCAGCAGCCGCGAAATCTGGCCGGGCTTGCCGAGCAGCCGCTGCGCGTCGCTGATATCGACCACGAGCACGCCGGGTGCGAGCTGCTGCTGCGCCATCAAAGGCGGCAGCATGGCGTCGTTGCTGAGCCGCGGCATCGCGCCGTCTTTGAGTCCGAGATCGGCCAGTGTCTCCGGCGAGATCAGCGTGCGATGCGGTGGTGTCAGAAACGCCTCGAGCTCGCTGCGGCCGACCATCGGCGCTTCGCCGACCTCCCTGGGAATGCTGAACGGCTCGATGCCGAGCAGTCTGATCGAGCGGCCGTCGATCTGCACGCGGCCTTCGAGCACCGGCGACACCGGCCAGCCGGCGCGGCGCAATTCCGCGAACACGCTCTGCGGCAGCATCTTGCCGTCGGTCGCGACCAGCATCGGCGTGCGCGCGCCGCCGAAGACCGCGGCGGCGCGGTCATAGGAGCTGCGCGCCTGCTGGTTCAGCGCCTGCACGCCGCTCCACAGCGCGGTCGCCGAGATCAGCCCGATCAGCAGGGTCGCGAGCTGCATCGGATGCCGCCGCCAGTGGCTGAGCAGCACCGCCAGAATCCAGAGCGCGCGTCTCATGCGACGCGTCCGGCATGCAGATGCACATGGCGGTCGAGCATCGCGGCGAGCCTGGTGCTGTGCGTCACCATCAGGAAGCCGCAGCCGGTGCGCGCGACGAGGTCGCGCGTCAGCGCCATCACCTCGTCGGCGGTGTCCTCGTCGAGATTGCCGGTCGGCTCGTCCGCGAGCAGCAGGACCGGCTTGACGGCCAGCGCGCGGCCGATCGCGACGCGCTGCTGCTGTCCGCCCGACAATTGCTCCGGATAGCGCTTGAGCAGCAACTTCAGCCCGAGCCGCTCGACAAGCTCGGTGTGCCACGCCGGATCATGCCGACCGGCCAGCCGCGCCTGGAAACTGAGATTGTCCTGAACCGACAGGCTCGGCACCAGATTGAACTGCTGGAACACGAGGCCGAGCCGCTCGCGCCGGACCGCCGCGCGTCCAGCATCGTCGAGCGTGCCGACCGAAGCGCCGTCGAGCAGGATGTCGCCGCCGTCGGCGGCATCGAGCCCGGCGATGAGATGCAGCAGCGTGCTCTTGCCGGAGCCGGATTCACCGGTCAGCGCGACGCGCTCGCCGGAGGAGACGTCGAGGTCGACGCCACGCAGGACGTGGATCGGCTCGCCGCCGGATCGATAGGACTTGGTGAGATGACGGACGCTGAGCACGAGCATGATCGGGGTTGTTGCGTCACAACATAACAAGGGCCAACGCGAACATCACGCGCTCGTTCTTCATGACGCCCCTGATGTGATGCCGGCCGCGTGCAATCAGGTTGCGAGGGTATCGCGATGCAGCCCAAGGGGGCGGATTCCCGCGTTGCAGCAATAACTTAGCTCGCCAGCCGGTTGCCTGCAAAGCCGCTTCGTGGGTAGCATCGTCAAAACGCCCGGACGACAGGGGCGGATCATGACAGAATGGGGAAGGACCATGGCCGCGCCAACGACGCTGAAGGGCACATCCCGCGCAAGCGCGACGCCGAAAGGCGCCTGGAAGATCACCTTCCTGCTGTTCCTGTTCATGCTGGTGAACTTCGCCGACAAGATCGTGGTCGGGCTCGCCGGCGTGCCGATCATGACCGAGCTCAATCTGAACGCCGAGCAGTTCGGCCTGCTGGGCTCGTCCTTCTTCTTCCTGTTCTCGATCTCGGCCATCGTCGTCGGCTTCGTCGTCAACCGGGTTCCGACGCGCTGGGTGCTGCTGGTGCTGGCGCTGATCTGGGCGCTGGCGCAATTCCCGATGGTCGGCACCGTCGGCTTCACCACGCTGCTGATCTGCCGCATCATTCTCGGCGCCGGCGAAGGTCCCGCGGCGTCCGTCGCCGTTCACGCGGTCTACAAATGGTTCCCGGATGAGAAGCGCGCGATGCCGACCGCGATCCTGTCACAGGGATCCGCCTTCGGCGTCATTCTCGCGGTGCCGGCGCTGAACTGGATCATCGTGAATCACGGCTGGCACTATGCCTTCGGCGCACTCGGCGTGGTCGGGCTGATGTGGAGCGTGGCGTGGCTGTGGCTGGGCAAGGAAGGGCCGCTGGCGGAGGTCGAGCTCGCCGGATTGCGCGAGCGGCGCGTTCCCTATCTGCAACTGCTGACGTCGCGGACCTTCGTCGGCTGCGTCGCCGCGACCTTCGGCGCCTATTGGGCGCTGTCGCTCGGGCTGACCTGGTTCACGCCGTTCCTGGTGAAAGGCCTCGGCTTCTCGCAGCAGCAGGCCGGCTTCATCTCGATCCTGCCCTGGATCTTCGGCGCGTGCGTGGTGCTGACCACGGGCTTTGTGTCGCAGACGCTGATGGCGCGTGGCGTCTCCACGCGCATGGCCCGTGGCGTGCTCGGCGCGACGCCGCTCGTGATCGGCGGCGGGCTGATGGCGATGATGCCGCATGTCGACGCCGCTTCGGCAAAGATCGCACTGCTCGTGGTCGGATCGGGATTGTGCGGCTCGATCTACGTCGTCTGCCCGCCGATGATCGGCGAATTCACCCCGGTCACGCAGCGCGGCGCCGCCATGGCGATCTACGGCGCGCTCTATACGCTCGCCGGCATCGTTGCGCCCCTCGTGATGGGCAAGATGATCCAGGCCTCCGGCAGCCTGCTCGAAGGCTACATGTCCGGCTTCACCATCAACGCGGTGATCATGGTGATCTCCGGCCTCCTCGGCCTGGCCCTGCTCTGGCCGAACAGCGAACGCACCCGCCTGCAGGCGCATCAGGCTGTCGCGCCGGAATTTGCGTGAGCGCTGCCTTAGAACTCGGCCTTAACGCGGCCTTGCGCAACACAGGTTGCTATGATCTCGACTGTCGTCCCCCGGCCTGACCGGGGGACTCAGTATGCAGAGGCGGTTGTGCATGGGCCGATAAGCCGCCGGATGCTGGATGCCCCGCCTATGCGGGGCATGACGGCTGCGAGTGTCGTTTGGCTACGGCAAGGCCGTGCCGATCAATCCTCGCTGTCGTCCCGGACAAGCGCGCGGAACGCGCGCGCAGATCCGGGATCCATAACCCCAGGGAGTTGTTCGAGGCACGATCGTCAATCATTTTCGCCCAGCACGTCCGCCGCGGCGTATGGGTCCCGGGTCGGCGTCCGCCAATGCTGCGCATTGTCGGGACTTGCCCGGGACGACACCGAATGTGAGGCGCGCATCGGGGTCATGCGGCGCAAGTCCAGGTTGGCTTTCTCCTTATTGCACCCCGCTTCGCGCACCCCTGACCAGTCGACCCGGCCGCGCGCCCGTCGCCTCGCCGTGGCGGCGCGTCACCACGCCCGACACGATCGTCGCCTCATAGCCGTCGACATCCTGCATCAGGCGGCGACCGCCGACCGGCAGGTCGTAATGCACCTTGGGCGGATGCAGGTGCAGCCGGTCGTAGTCGATGACGTTGATATCCGCCCTGTAGCCTGGCGCGAGCAGGCCGCGATCGTCGAGGCCGACCGAGAGCGCGGTCTTGCGCGACTGCGCGGCGACGACGAAGGGAATCGACAGTCTGTCGCCGCGCTTGCGGTCGCGGGTCCAGTGCGTCAGCAGATAGGTCGGGAAGCTGGCATCGCAGATGATGCCGCAATGCGCGCCGCCGTCGCTGAGGCCGGGCACGCTGCGCGGGTCGCGCAGCATCTCGTAGGTGGCATCGAGATTGCCGTCGGAATAGTTGAGGAACGGCACGTAGAGCATGCCGCGCCCGCCATCTGTGAGCATCGCGTCATAGGCCAGTTCCTCGGGACGACAGCCGCGCGCGCGGGCCTGGGCGCCGAGTGACCGCTCCGGCGGCTGCTCATAGTCCGGCGGATCGCCGAGCAGATACATCTTGTCGTAGTTCGGCTTGAAGAACAGCGGGTCGTCGGTCGCGCTGGCCTGCTCGCCCAGGATGGCCGCGCGCAGCTCCGGATCGCGCATCCGCGCGACGCGCTCATCCAGCGGCAGATGCGCGATCGCCTGGTAGCTCGGATGCGTCTGCAGCGGGTTGCGCGACAACTCCAGCCCAAGCAGCAGCCCTACCGGGCGCGCCGCGATCTGCGCCGTCACCGACAGGCCGCGCGCGGCGGCGGCGTTGATCTCGGCCAGCGTCTGCCGCCAGCGCTGCGGCGCGCGGTCGTTCTGGGTCACCGAGAACGAGATCGGGCATTTCGTCGCGTCGGCGATGCGCAGCATCATCGGCAGGTCTTCGTGGATCGTGGAGATGTCGAGCACGAATTGCAGCACGCTGCGGCCGGCGCTGTGCATGGCCTGCGCGATCGTCGTCAGCTCGTCCTCGCCGGCCTTCAGGGTCGGCGTGTAGTCGCCGGTCGAGGTCCGATGATTGAGCGTGCGCGAGGTCGAGAAGCCGAGCGCGCCGGCCTTGACCGCATCGCGCGCCAGCGCCGCCATGGCGCGATTGTCCTCGGCGGTGGCAGGATCACGGCGCGCGCCGCGCTCGCCCATCACATAGACACGCAGCGCCGCATGCGGCAGCTGCGCGCCGATGTCGAGATCGAAGGCGCGCTTGCCGAGCCACTCCATGTAGTCCGGAAAGCTCTCCCATTCCCAGGGAATGCCGGCTTCGAGCACCGGCTCGGGAATGTCCTCGACGCCCTCCATCAGCTGGATCAGCCGCTGATGATCGGCTGGCCGGCACGGCGCGAAGCCGACACCGCAATTGCCCATGATCGCGGTGGTGACGCCGTTCTGCGACGACGGCGAGATGTCGTGGCTCCAGGTCACCTGGCCGTCGTAATGGGTGTGAACGTCGACGAAGCCTGGGGTCACAAGTTTGCCGCGTGCGTCGATCTCCTCGCGTCCGGCGCCGCCGACCTTGCCGACCTCGATGATGCGACCGTTCGAAATCGCGACATCGGCGTCGTAGAGATCGCCGCCGGAGCCATCGGCAACGGTTCCGCCGCGGATCACGAGATCTGGCTGCGTCATGGCGTGTCTTCCCCGGTCGTTGTTGTTATGGGCACATCATCGGCGGGAAGGCGATGATGTCAACATACGGGGAAGAGGCAGCAGCCTTGCGTCAGCGACCTGATTGTAGGGTGGGCAAAGCGACGCCATAGGCGGCGCGTGCCCACCACCGCGAGCGGGATGGTGGGCACGGCGCGCGATGCTGTCGTCAATCACGACGAGCGTGCCAGGCGCCTTTGCCCACCCTACAAGAAACCTACGCCTACGCCTTCGCCTTCCTCGGCTCGGTGAAGAACGCGAGCACGATGGTCAGCAGCATGAACACGACGGAGGCGCCGAAAACCCAGCGCGGCGCGTTCATGTCCATGATCCAGCCGAACAGCAGCGGACTGACCACGCCGGCGAAGTTGAAGCCGGTGGAGACGATGCCGAAGGCGCGGCCGGCGGCACCCGGAGGGGCGGCGTTGCGCACCAGCATGTCGCGCGACGGCGCGATTACGCCGCTCATGAAGCCCGCGACCAGCATGATCGTCGTGAGCAGCACGGTCGGCAGGTTGATGAAAGTGATCATCAGCACCAGCACGGCGTTGATCGCATAGGCGACGGCCGCGACCAGATTGTGATGGCGGATGCGGTCGGCGAGCTGGCCGCCGGCGAGCACGCCGACGGCGCTGGCGCCGAGGAACGCGGTCAGTGCGATGTTGGCGGTCGAGAACGAGATGCCGTAGCCGTTCATGAGCGCGACAACGCCGAAGCTGGCGATGCCGGCGTTGGACAGGCTGAGCAGCATGAAGAACACGGTCAGCAGCATCAGCATCGGCGTCAGCAGGCTAGGCTGTTTCACCTTGCTGCCGTCGGCGCCGGTGTGATGCGGATGCGGCGGCACCTCGGGCACGTTGCCGACGAGCAGCAGCAGCGCGGCGAGCGGTCCGACCAGGCCGGCCGCGATCAGCGCGCCGGAGCCGCCGACGGTGGTGACCAGCGCCGCCATCACGGCGGGCGCGACGGCGCCGCCGAGATAGCCGGCGAAGGTATGCACACCGAACGCGCGGCCCATGCGCTTCTCTTCCATGTGCGCGGCCAGCAGCGCGTAGTCGGAGGGATGGTAGACCGCGTTGGCGAGGCCGAGCAGCACCGCCGAGACGACAAGACTGGCGTAGCTCAGATAAACGCCGAGCATCGCCAGCGACAGGCCACCGAGCGTCAGGCCGATCAGCAGGATGCGGCGGGCACCGGCGCGGTCGACCAGATAGCCGACGGGCGCCTGGGTCAGGGCCGAGACGACCGCGAACACGGTGAGCGGAAAGCCGAGCTCGATGTAGCCGACGCCGAGCTTCTCCTTCAGGTAGGGAAACAGCATCGGCAGCACCAGCATGTGCAGATGGCTGACCCAGTGCGCCAGCGAGATCAGCGCCAATGTGCGCAGCGGCGAGGCGGTTCGGACCGGAGCACCGGCATGTTGCGATGCGGCAAGAACGTCAGCCATGGTCGATCCGTTTGGCTCCCGGCGTCAGTGATGGTCCTGAAGGGCGCGTTGCCGGCAAATCACCAAGGGCTGCCGAATAATGGGCGCGCGACACAACGCCACACTATCGGATTACGGTTCATTGTCCACGAACGCGCGCGCATGGCACCTGCGCGCGCCGGCCGGCATTTTCGGTGCACGGCGACGATTCGGCCAGCCATTCTGGCGCAATGCATGCTCCACGCCGCTCAGGACAGCGATGCAAAGCCAGGATTGCCGTCGACGCCCGAGAGCGTGACCTTGTTAGTTCCGACCAGCACCAGCTGACCGTTGCGCAGGTGGCTCGCGACCACATCCCAAACCGGCTTGCCGTCCTGTGCGTTCATCGAGGCCCAGCCGGCGACCTTGTAGCTCTTGCGGGCCTCCAGCGGACGGCCATCGTCGAGCGTGAGATCGGAGATGCGGCGGCCGATCGGCTCGGCGGGCGCGCAACGGTAGGACAGCCCGCCCGTGCGCACCATGTCGCCGCCCTGCTGCAGATAGGGATCGGCGTTGAACAGGTTGTCGCAGACGTCCTCGAGCACGTCCTTGATCTCTGCGCCGGTCATTCGCTGCACATAGGTCTCGGGATAGGTGATCGCGGTCTGCGCCAGCACGTCCTCCAGCAGGATGGATTGGTTCGCGAGCAGCGTCGGACCCCAGCGGAATCCGGGCGACAGCGCGATCTCGGCATCGAGCTCGCGGCGCAGCGCCGCGCAGATCAGGTCGTCGGTCGCGCCTTCGAAATTGCCGCGCCGGTACAGCAGCCGGTCCGACGTCGCGAGCTTCTCGCTCCAGGCCGCGACCTGCGGCTGCTGGGTCTGGTCGATCAGCGCCTGCATCGCAGGATCGGGCTTCAATAGCTCCGAGTAGATGGGCAGCAGCCGGTAGCGCGCGTCGGCGACGCGCCCCTTGCCGACGTCGAGATCGAGCACGGCGAGGAATTTGCCGTTGGAGCCGGCACTGGTGACGAGCGTCGCGCCCTTGGCATTGCTGACCGCGACCGGTTGCGGAACCGCGTCATGGGTATGGCCGCCGAGGATGACGTCGATGCCGGTGACGCGGCTCGCGAGCTTGAGGTCGACATCCATGCCGTTATGCGACAGCAGGATCACGGCATCGACCTTGTCGGCGCCGCGCAGGCCATCGATCAGCTTCTGCAGCTCCTCCTCGCGGATGCCGAACGTCCAGTCCGGCGTGAAGCGGCGCGGATGCGCGATCGGCACGTAGGGGAAGGCCTGGCCGATCACCGCAATGCGCGCGCCGCCGATCTCCTTGATGGTGGCCGGCTTGAACACGCGGCCGGAGCCGTGATCGAACGCCTTGGCGTCGTTGAACGCGGCCTCCTCGGTCAGGAACACGTTCTGCGCCAGGAACTCGCCCTTGAAGCGGGCGAGGTTGGCGCGCAGCGCCTCCTCGCCATAGGTGAACTCCCAGTGCCCGGTCATGGCGTCGATGCCGAGCAGGTTGGCGGCGCTCACCATGTCGGCGCCGCGCATCGCATTGGCAAGTCCGGTGCCCTGCCAGAGATCGCCGCCATCGAGCAGCACCGAGCGATGGTCGCCGGCATCGGCGCGCAGCTTGTCGACCAGGGTTTTCAGATGCGCGAAGCCGCCCATCCGGCCGAAGCGCCCGGCGTACTTCTCGAACTCGAACGAGGTGAACGCGTAAGCCTCGGCGCTGTCGGGCCGGATGCCGTAGCGGTCGAGGAAGGCGCGCTCGACCAGATGCGGCGGCCGTCCCCACATCTCGCCAATGCCGAGATTGACGCTGGGCTCGCGGAACAACAGCGGTCGAAGCTGCGCATGCGTGTCCGTGATGTGCAGGATGCGGGCGTTGCCGAACTTCTCGATGTCGTAGAGGCTGACGGTGTCGGCGGCGCGGGCGTTGCGCAGCAGCGCCGGCGCGGCGAGCGCGGCGGCAACTGATGCTTGCAGAAAGTCCCGGCGCCGAATCATGGCTCGCGTCCTAGCTTATGATGCGATTCCATGGAATCGCATCGTGAGCTATCCCTTTGCTTGAGCATGATCTCCGCACAAACGCCTTCGGCGTTTGTGCGAGGGAAAGCCGGTTTCCACTTTTCCGGATCATGCTCTACCTGATCTCCATGTCCTTCCAGCGCTGCTTCTCGCTGGTGGCCTGGACGATCGATGCCTTGGCGAGCGCCTCGGCCTCCTGCGCCGATTTCAGCGCAGAATCGAAATTGCCGGAATCGGCTGCCTTCTTCGCGGCATTGAGTGCGGCCTGGGTCACGGTCCATTGGTTGCGCAGACGTCCGGCTTCCTTGTTGGCGCTCTCGGCCGCCGCGACAGCCGCGAGATAGTCGGCCTCCGACGCGGCCCGCGCGGAGCCGGCGCCGACCGCTGATACCATCATGGCGAACACGATCTTTTTCATGACGCTTGCTGTCTTGACATTTGTCATGGCCGCGCTCCCGGTCCTGAAACCGGCAGGCCGTTCGACACGTAGGACAGATAATATTCGAGGTTGCGGTATTCGTCCGATTGCGGCTCCAGCGGCACGGCGCGCGTCTGGCTGTTGCAGGTGACGAAGCGCCGGCTGATCGTGCCCATGCCGCTCCATTCCGAGCGGTAGATCGGCATCGCGTTGAGGATGCCGAGCGCCGGCGCCAGGATCTCTGCGCGGATCCGCTCGCCCGGGCTCTGCACATGGCAGCTCGCGCAGGAGAAGTTCAACTGGCCGCGGCGGGTATAGAAATATTCCTTGCCCTTCTCGAACGCCTCGAGCGCACGCGGATCGTCGGGGATCTTGATGTCGAAGCGCTTGCCGCGCGACGTGTACGCCATGTAGGCGGTCAGCGATGCCATCTCGTCTCTGACGTAGGAGTAGGGCTGCTCGCCATTGGCCTCGCGGCAGCGATTCAGCGCCAGCTCGAGGGTGATGACCTTGCCTTCCTTGTCGTCGAAATAGGGATAATTCTGGCGGATGCCGATGCCGCCGTTCGGGAAGCAGTCGGCATAGGTCTTGCCGTTCTTGAACGGCTTGGCGAACATCTCCTTGCCGGCATCGAGCGCGAACTCGTAAGGCGGAAACTGCTCCTTCTCCTCCCATTGCTTGCGCATGTCGGCGTTCATTGAATACGGCCCGTTGACGAAATCGTCGAACGCCACCTTCGGAAACTTCTTGATGAAGTAATCCTGGAACGCCTTGGCGTCGGCAGCCGGGTTCGGCTTGTCCGCGGCCGCAGCGCCGGAGGCGCCGAGAGCGAGCGCGGCCGCGACAGTCAGCGCGAGGCGCAGCGCCCTCATTGGATCGTCGCCGTCAGGCTGTCGGTCGCGCCCTTGCTGTCGACCCAGCTCACCTTGAGCTCGTCGCCCTTGGCCGCGCCCTTGAAGGCGAACTTGACATAGGGGTCCTTCGACACCGCGGTGCCCCAATCGGCCAGGAACACCGTCTTGTCCTTGTGCACGAAGGTGAGCTGCTGGATGTAGTGCGCCGGGATCAACTCGCCCTTGGTGTCCTTGACCAGGCCCGTATCCATCGGGTGCTGGATCAGGGTCTGGACCTCGGCGATGTCGCCGTTCAGGACGGCGCGGACGCGGATGCTCGATGCCATGATGATCTCCTGACCTTAGCCGCCGCAGCCGCCGACGGTGACCTTGACCTCCTTGGTCGCGCTGTAGAGCTTGCCGCCGGATTCGACGAGCGCGATCACGTTGGAGGTCTTGGCCATCTTGAGCCGGTTCGCCACGGCGGGCACGGTGCCCTCGGGGATGTGGTACGACGCCGCCAGCGCGAATGGATTTTCGCTGACGATGAAGGCGATCGAGGTCACGTTCGGCAGCGACGTCGTCACCGCGATCGGCACCACGCCGCCGTTCTCGGCGATCTCCGGTGCGTCGAGCTTGATCTTGTCGGACGCTTCGTGGTCGCGGCCGTACAGCGCCTTGACCGCGTCAGGCGCATTCTTCTGCTTGAAGGCGTCTTCCGGATATTTGTTGTCGTTGGTCGCGGCGAAGGCGGGCGCGGCGTGCAGCACGGCGTTGCCGAGGCCGATCAGCGCGACGAGGCCGGCGCCCTTCAGGAACAGGCGGCGGTGGGCCAACGGGCCGAACGAGGCAGTCATGGCGGTCTCCAAACGGAATCAGAGGGTCTGCAGGAAGTCGACGATGGCGCTGATTTCCTGCTCGGTCAGGATGCGGTTGCGGCCGAACGGCGGCATCACCGTCAGCGGATTGCGCCTGGTCTCGTCGTTGAGAATCGCGATCAGCTCGGCGCGGTCGTATCTCGCCTTGAGGTTCTCCAGCTTCGGGCCGATCGAGCCCGGCAGGTCGCCGTCCTTGATCTCGTGGCAGGTCAGGCAGTTGCCCTTGCCGCGGTCGAAGGCGAGCTTCTGGCCGTCGACGGCACCGGACTGGGCGTGAGCGGCCATGGACATGGCGAGCGAGAGCCCCATCGCCAGGGCGGTACGCAGGACAGGTGTGATCAAGGTGGAGTTCCGACGTCTCGGTGATCTCGGCAATATAGGCGCTGCAAAGCATAAAGACCATCGGCTGACAATGCAGCTATGGTGGCCGCGGCAACGCGGTTAACGAGGCCGTTCATGGGGCGGCCGGGAGAATGGGCATGGCGGAATATGTCGTGGAGTTCGGCCGGGACGGCCGGCCGGTGGAACCGGACGGACGACTGGACGCGGCTGCCTTCCACCGCAATCACCAGCCGATCTGGGCGGTGTTGGGACGGCTGCTCGCGGGCAAGACCGGCGACGTGCTGGAGGCCGGCAGCGGCACCGGCCAGCATGTCGTGCATTTCGCCTCCCAGCGGCCGGATCTGACGTGGTGGCCGAGCGATCTCAACGCCAATCACCTCGCCAGCATCGCGGCGTGGCGAAGGCATGCCGGGCTGTCGAACATCCGTGATGCCCAGCGCATCGACCTGTCAGATCCCGGCTGGCCTGCGGCGTTCCGCGCCGCGGGCGGGCCTTCGCAGCTCACCGCGATCTTTTGTGCCAATGTGATTCACATCGCGCCGTGGTCGGTGGCGGAGGGATTGTTCGCCGGCGCCGGGCAGGCGCTGTCAGCGGACGGCGTGCTCGTGCTCTACGGCCCGTTCAAGCGCGCCGGCAAGCACACAGCGGTCAGCAATGCCGTGTTCGATACCTCCCTGCGCGAGCACAATCCGGACTGGGGGGTGCGCGACATCACCGACCTCGAAGCGCTTGCCGCGCGCCACGGGCTCGCCTTGCGCGAAGCGGTGGAGTTGCCGGCCAACAACATGATCCTGGTGTTCGCGCGAGGTGCGTGACGCGTTCTCCGTCATTGCGAGCGGAGCGGCGGAGCGAAGCAATCCAGCCTTCCGTCGCGGCCCTGATTGCGTCGTCGTCTTCGGCTCCTCGCAATGACGACGGAGGGAGCCGCTCACTCCATCTCCAGCCCGACATGTCGCGCCAGAAACCGCGTGCCCAACGTGATGAAGCCGGCGCGCTCGCGGTTGTCGGTGCCGTAGCCATGGCCGCCGGCGGCGGGTTCGTAGAACCAGGCATCGTAGCCCATGGCCTGCAGCTTGGCGGTCATCTTGCGCGCGTGGCCCGGATGGACGCGGTCGTCGCGCCGCGTGGTCGCGATCAGGATCGGCGGATAGGGCTGGTCGGGCATTGCGGTGTGATAGGCCGAGTAGGTGGACAACCAGCTCCAATCCTCGTCGCTGTCGGGATCGCCATATTCGGCGATCCAGCTCGCGCCGGCGAGCAGCTTGCTGTAGCGGCGCATGTCGATCAGCGGGATCGTGCAGAACAATGCGCCAAAGCGCTCGGGGTAGCGTACCAGCATGTTCGTGATCAGGATGCCGCCATTGGAGCCGCCTTGCGCTGCGATGCGCTTCGGCACCGTGACGCCGCGGCGGACGAGATCGGCCGCAACGGCGGCGAAATCATCATGCGCGAGCCGCTTGCCGGCATAGCGGCCGGCGTCGTGCCAGGCGGTGCCGAACTCGCCGCCGCCGCGGATGTTGGCCTCCACGAGCGTGCCGCCACGTTCGAGCCACAGCTTGCCCAGCGCCGCATTGTAGGCCGGACGGAGCGTGTGACCGAAGCCGCCATAGGCGCTCATGTGCACCGGCGCGTCGCCTGTCAGCTCGGCCGGCCCGGTCTGGGTGTAGGGAATACGCTCGCCATCCACCGAGATGGCCTCGTGCCGTGTGACGACGTGCCCCTCGGCGCTGAAGGTGCGCGGCGCCTGCTTCAGGATCGCGGGTGCAGCGAAGCTCTCGATCAGCTGCAGCGACGGCGGCGTCAGCGGATCCTGGATGTTGGCGAGCAGGTCGCCGTTGCTTTCCGCCTCGTCGGTGTCGAGCCGCCAGACGTCGACCGTCGCGATCTCCGGCAGGCCGGGGAGCCGCTCGCAGCTCCACTCCCTCGGTGAAGGCGTCCACACCTCGAACCTTGCCCTGAGCTCGTCGAGGATGGACAGCACCAGCCGGTCGCCGGCCCAGGACAGGCCCTGCAGCGCGCGCCGCGGCGCCGGCTCGAACACGCGGGTGAAATCGCGGCGCCCGGCAAGGAATGCCGACAGCCGGAGGCCGAGCACCACATCTGCGGGATGGGTGACCTCGCCGACGGTCCAGGGCTGGCGCAGCTTGACCGCCATCCAGTCGCCATGCGCTGACATCCAGCAGTCGGTCGGCAGGTCGAGCTTGGTCCGCGCGCCGCTGCCGTCGCCGAGCCATAGATGCTGGTTGAAGAAGTCGATGCCCTCGGCGAACCACACCCGCGCCGGCGCGACGCTGCGATCGACGCCGACATGCACCCATGTCGATTGGCTGCCTTCGGCGGCGAAGATCACCTCCGCCTGCTCGACCGGCTGGCCGCGCCGCCAGCGCCGCACCGTGCGTGCGTAGCCCGACGGCGTCGCCATGCCCGGGCCGAACGCGCTCGCCAGCAGCAGGGTGTCGGCATCGAGCCAGGCGACGCTGCCCTTGGCTTCCGAGAGCGTGAAGCCGCCCGTGACGAAGTGCTTCGTCGCGAGGTCGAACTCGCGCAGCACCACGGCGTCGCTGCCGCCCCGCGACAGGCTCAGGATGGCGCGCTCATGCGCCGGCGGCAAGCTCGAGACCCCGTTCAGCGCCCAGTCCTCGCCTTCGTCGGCGGCGAGTCGGTCGATGTCGAGCAGGTCCTCCCATTGCGGTTGCGCCTCGCGGAACTCCGCCATCGTCGTGCGCCGCCACACGCCGCGCGGATGCGCCGCGTCCTTCCATTGATTGTACAGCAGCCCGCCGCGGCGGCTCACGAATGGGATGTTGTCCGGCCGATCCAGGATGGCGGCGAGTGCGTCGCGGTCGCGTTCGAAGGCCGCATCGCCGAACGTGGCGAGCGTGCGCTGGTTCTGCGCCGCGACGAACGCGAGCGCGCGCTCGCCGTCGATCTCCTCGAGCCACAGATACGGATCGTCATCGGGCGCCGCGATGGTCGGACGATCGTCGATTGACATGGCTCAAGCTCCGCGGGCGCCGTTGACGCGAGAATACCGTTTGATTAGCCGGGCCGGCCGGGAGTGTCGAATCACGCTCCGTGGCGCGTTCGCCGCCCGCATGGCTTGTCTCCGTTCGCGCCCGTTGCCTCGGGCGCGCGCTTCCCGCAATAGTGCGGCCAAACCAGCAAAGCAGGAGCGTGCGCGCCACGCCTCCGGATACCTGAGATGATCGATCTGACCGTGAGCGAAGACACCTCCGATGATGCCCGCGCCCGCCGCAACGTGGCGCGGCTCGCCGCCGCCCAGGCGCTGACCGGCGCCAACTCGGCCGTGATCTTCGCCACCGGTGCGATCGTCGGCGTCACCATCGCGCCGAGCATCGGGCTCGCGACCGTGCCGATCTCGATGTACGTCGTTGGCCTCGCCGCCGGCACCCTGCCGACCGGCGCGATCTCGCGCCGCTATGGCCGCCGGGCGGCCTTCCTCATCGGCACCGGCTGCGGCGCCGTCACCGGCGTGCTCGGCTGCCTCGCCATTCTCCGCGGCTCGTTCGCGCTGTTCTGCCTGGCGACCTTCCTCGGCGGTCTCTACGGCGCGGTCGCGCAATCCTATCGCTTCGCGGCGGCCGATGGCGCCAGCGCGACGTTTCGGCCCAAGGCGGTGTCGTGGGTGATGGCGGGCGGCATTTTCGCCGGTCTGCTCGGTCCACAGCTCGTGCAATGGACCATGGACGTCTGGCAGCCCTATCTGTTCGCGTTCAGCTATCTGATCCAGGCGGCGGTCGCGCTGGTCGCGATGGGGATCGTCGCCGGCGTCGATCTGCCGAAGCCGGTGGCCGCCGACCTGCATGGCGGCCGGCCGCTCGGCGAGATCGTGCGCCAGCCGCGCTTCATCGCAGCCGCCCTGTGCGGCACCATCGCGTATCCGGTGATGAACCTGGTGATGACCTCGGCGCCGCTGGCGATGCAGATGTGCGGGCTCACGGTGTCGGATTCCAATTTCGGCCTGCAGTGGCACATCGTCGCGATGTACGGCCCGAGCTTCTTCACGGGATCGCTGATCGCGCGCTTTGGTGCGCCCGTCATCGTCGCGGTCGGCCTCGCGCTGGAAGCGGTCGCAGCGGTGATCGGTCTGTCCGGGCTCACCGCGATGCATTTCTGGGCCACGCTGGTGGCGCTCGGGGTGGGGTGGAATTTCGGCTTCGTCGGCGCCTCCGCGCTGGTGCTGGAGACGCATACATCCGCCGAGCGCAACAAGGTGCAGGCGTTCAACGATTTCCTGATCTTCGGCCTGATGGCGCTGGGCTCGTTCTCGTCGGGCCAACTGCTCGCGAATTTCGGCTGGTCGGCGGTGAACCTCGTGGTCTTCCCACCGGTGCTGCTGGGCTTGTGCGTGCTGGCACTGGTGTGGTCGTCGAAGCGCCGAGATGCGCGGCTCGCGGCAGTGGATGTGGCGGAGCGGGGGTAGAGGCGGTGCGAGCTCGCACGGCGTACACAGTATGCTCCCCTCCCCCTTGCGGGGCGGGGGTGGGGGTGGGGGTCCACGAGTCGTGCTCTCTCCGTGAGAGATCGACCCCATCGCCGACATCAGCGATCATTTTGTGTCGAGCGCCTCTGTTGTCCCTGCGCGTAGGATCATGGTGGCTGGAAGGCCTTCTACGCTTCTGAAGCAAAAAAGGCGTGCTCAACGACGTTCAGCGCGCGTGGACCCCCACCCCCGCCCCCTCCCCGCAAGGGGGAGGGGAGTTCACCGTGGTCGCGGCAAAATGGCGACTCCAATGAGCGAAGATGTGTACTCAAAAGTCGCTCTCCTACAAGGAGAGGCGCACTTATCAGCACCGCTCTTCAGCACATTCACGCCTCACTTCAACTCCGACACCTCGCCCTCCGGCAGGTTGAAGTCGAACGCGTTCAGCGTCATCGAGACCATCGTGTAGTAGCCGCACAGGCCGATGATCTCGACCAGGCCGCGCTCGCCGAGCAGCGCGATCGCCTCCTTGTACAGCGCATCGGTCAGCCCGTGGCCCTCATGCAATGACTTGGCAACGTCGTAGATCATCTTCGCCTTGGGATCGGAAAACGCCGGCGTGCGGCGGTCGCGAATGGCGTCGATGATCTTGATGTCGAGGCCACCCGCCAGCGCCAGGCGCTTGTGCGCGTACCATTCGTAATGCGCGGTCCAGTGCCGCGCCGTCACCAGGATCGCGATCTCCGACAATGCTGCGGGAAACACCGTGTCGTAGCGCAGGAAGGCGCCGAGCCGTGTCGCATGCCGCGCCATCTCCGGACTATTGAGCCAGGCCATCATCGGCGGCGGTGGCGCGCCGCGCTTGCTGGCGATCGACTCGTCATAGGTCTGGCGCTGGTCGGCGCTCATTTCGCCGGGCGAAAGAAGTTTCAGGCGCATGTCGGTGTCCTCATATTTCGGGCGGCGGCATCATGACCATAGAACGCCATGCAAGGCGAGGGCGTACCGCCCTTGCGGCGACATCGATGTTGAAATCCAGGAAGCGCTGAGGTTAGGTCGTTGCCAACGACAGCAATCATGGAAACGCGCGAGGACCAGACATGGCCGATCTCGACACATTCCGCCGCGAAACGCGCTCCTGGCTGGAGGCCAATTGTCCGCCAGAGATGCGCCGCCCGATGACCTCCGAGGAGGACACGTTCTGGGGCGGCCGCAATGCAAAATTCACCTCGGAGCCGCAACGCATCTGGTTCGAGCGCATGCGCGACAAGGGCTGGACCGTGCCGCATTGGCCGCAAGAGTATGGCGGCGGCGGTCTTGACGGCGAGGAGGCCAAGATCGTGCGCCAGGAGATGGCGGCGATCGGCGCTCGCGCCCCGATCACCTCGTTCGGCATCTCGATGCTCGGGCCGGCACTCCTGAAATACGGCACCGACGAACAGAAGCGCGAGCACCTGCCCAAGATCACCGCCGGTCTCATTCGCTGGTGCCAGGGCTATTCCGAGCCGAATGCCGGCTCTGATCTCGCCTCCTTGCAGACGCGCGCTGAAAGCGACGGCGACGACTACATCATCAACGGCCAGAAGATCTGGACGTCCTACGCCAACTACGCCGACTGGATCTTCTGCCTGGTGCGCACCGATCCCGCGGCGAAGAAGCATGACGGCATCAGCTTCATCCTGTTCGACATGACGTCGAAGGGCGTCTCGACCAAGCCGATCCTCCTGATCTCCGGTCGCTCGCCGTTCTGCGAGACCTTCTTCGACAATGTCCGGGTGCCCAAGGCCAATGTCGTGGGTCAGGTCAATCGCGGCTGGGACGTCGCCAAATATCTGCTGCAGCATGAGCGCGCGATGATCTCCGGCATGGGCGAGCGCGGCGGCAGCCGGCCGCTCGGCCAGGTCGCGGCGGATTCCGTCGGCAGCGATGCGCAGGGGCGGCTCGACGACGCGCTCTTACGTGCCGACATCGCGACCTTCGACGTCGACGAGGCTGCGCTCGCGGCCGCCGCCGAGCGCATGGTCGATCTCGCCAAGGCGGGGCAGGGCCATCCGGCGTTCTCGTCGGCGATGAAGTACTACGGCACCGAGCTCAACAAGCGGCGCCACGAGCTGCTGATGGCGGCCGGCGGCATCGACGCGCTGGAATGGGAGAGCGAGCGCTCCCAGGAAGGCGCGCGGCCCCGCGCCTGGCTGCGCACCAAGGCCAACTCGATCGAAGGCGGCACGTCCGAAGTCATGCTCGGCATCGTCGCCAAGCGCATCCTCGATCTGCCGGGGGCGTGAACTATTTCCCCTCATCCTGAGGAGCGCGCCTCTCGGCGCGCGTCTCGAAGGATGAGGCCCCGACGTTGGCCTCATGGTTCGAGTCGGCGCTTGCGCGCCTCCTCACCATGAGGGTTGAGAGCGAACCGGTCAGACGCAGTTTTCAAGGGATTCGTGCCATGCCTCTCCTCCTCACCGAAGAACAATCCATGCTGCGCGACAGCGCGCGCGGCCTGATCTCAGATCACGCGCCGGTGTCTCACCTGCGCAAACTGCGCGACAGCCGCGACGAGACCGGCTTCTCCAAAGAGCTCTGGGCCACCTTCGCCGAGATGGGCTTTGCCGGACTGCTCGTGCCGGAAGAGCACGGCGGCTCCGGCCTCGGCGCGGTCGAAGCCGGCGTCGTGATGGAGGAAATCGGCCGTACCTTGATGCCGTCGCCGTTTCTCGCCACTGCCGTGCTGTCAGCCTCGGCGCTCACGCGCGCCGGCTCGGCGGCGCAGAAGTCGGAGTATCTGCCGAAGATCGCCAGCGGTGCGCTGCTGGCTGCGCTCGCGCTCGACGAAGGCGCCAAGCATCGTCCTCTGCACACCGCCCTGCAGGCCGTGCGCTCAGGCAATGGCTTCAAACTGAACGGCGCCAAGGCGATGGTGGTCGACGGCCACGTCGCTGATCTCCTGCTTGTCGTCGCCCGCAGCGCGGGCGCGCCGGGCGAGCGCGCGGGCCTGACCTTGTTCCTGGTCGATCCCAAGGCCAAGGGCGTTGCCATCGAGCGCACCATCATGGTCGACGCGCACAACGCGGCGCGCATCGGCTTCGATGATGTCGAGGTCACCGCGGATCATGTGCTCGGCGAGGTCGATGGTGGCGCGGCCGTGCTGAGCGGCGTGCTCGATCTCGGCCGCGGCGCGGTCGCCTCCGAGATGGTGGGTCTCAGCGAGGAGGTGTTCGGACGCACCGTCGCGTATCTCAAGGAGCGCAAGCAGTTCGGCAAGGCGATCGGCGAATTCCAGGCGCTGCAGCACCGTGCCGCGCAGCTCTACATCGAGATCGAGATCACCCGCGCCGCGGTGCTGAAGGCGCTGCAGACGCTCGACGCCGATTCCGCCGGCGCGACGGCCGCCGTGGCCGTCGCCAAGGCCCGCGCGGGCGCGACCGCGACCCGCGCGGTGCAGGAGGGCGTGCAGATGCATGGCGGCATGGGCATGACCGACCAGTTCGATATCGGCTTCTTCATGAAGCGCGCCCGCGTCTGTGAGGAGCTGCTGGGCGATGCGAACTATCACGCAGCGCAGCTGGCTCAGCTCAGGGGGTACTAAGCAAGGCCGCTTGTCGGCACCCCGCCGACTCCACACGCTCAGCTGTCATCGTCCGCGAAGGTGGACGATCCAGTACGCCGAGAGAGTTGTGATTGACCGACAAGCCGCAGCGTACTGGGTACCCCGCCTTCGCGGGGTACGACAGTGACTATCGACGGCAACAGCAGAGTTCGCAAAAAAAAGAGCGCGCCATCACCGATGGCGCGCTCTCGTCCTATCAATGATGCGTCGACGTCTTGGCCGGCGGCAGCAGCACCTTGTCGATGACGTGGATGACGCCGTTCGAGGCCATGATGTCGGCCTGCACGACATGCGCGTCGTTGACTTGCACGCCGAACATGGTGCCGTCGACGTCGACCTTCTGGCCCTGCGCGGTCTTTACGCTCAGCTTCTTGCCGGCGACGTCGCCCGCCTTCACCGCGCCGGGGATCACGTGATACTTCAGGATCGCGGCGAGCTTGCCCTTGTTCTTCGGCTTCAGGAGATCCTCGACCGTGCCGGGCGGCAGCGCGGCGAACGCCGCGTCAGTCGGCGCGAACACGGTGAAGGGGCCCTTGCTCTTCAGCACCGGCACGACGCCGGCGGCTTTGGCGGCGGCGACGAGCGTCGTGAACTGGCCGGCGCCGACGGCGGTATCGACGATGTCGGCAGCACGTGCCGCCGTTGCTGACATGGCGAGCGCGCCCAGCATCAACGCGCCAGCCACGAGCGAACGAAATCCCAGCGTCATTCGATTTTTTCCCTGTGAACTGAACTGATGAGTTGGCTGATGCGCAAACAGGATTTGCGGCCCTTGTTCGCCCTGTGATCCAGGGTCGCATCACCCCGACCGGATTGGTCATCCTCGTTACGATCGGTGGGCCCGGATGGATTTTCAGGGGTGGTCACGAACTCGTGAGCCTGCGCATCTGCGCGGTATATGGAGGCCGCGAGGCGGATGAATCCGCTGAACTAATTGGCCGATCCGCGCGAGCGAACTGCCCGTCGTGCCAATTTGTCGCAACCCGACGGGCGTTGTGTCGTCGGGCAAATCACCGGCACATTCCCCGCTGTCTTGGCCCACAAGAGGGACGCTTCGCGGTCGTCACGAGTGTCGGGCTGATGATGCGATGGCCGCATCGGATCGCAGCGTGAGCTTATCGCGCCGACGAACGATTGCGATGCGGACGGGAAGACGTGTGGTCCTGGCGCCTCGATGCTGGCGTCAAGTCGGCGGGTGATGATGATCCTGCCGGCGACGGTGGCTAACTGTGGTCTTCCAGGAGGTTGTCCATCCGGTCTGATCCGAGGAAGCTGAGGTTGCGAAGCTTCAGTGTTCCAAGGAGAGACCAGATGGACGTCCACAAGAATGCGCCTATGAC